>NZ_JAHHPP010000195.1 GCF_024606265.1 Endozoicomonas sp. SESOKO1 | reverse complement strand
CCCAAGAAGTTCTGGCAGTTTGAAGCAGCAGATGTGACCTGTTTTCGTATTGCTCACCCAAGAACTCAAAACGGGCACGCTGTATACAGAGACAAAGTGATTGCCGTGACTCGTGTCTGGCTTGACCTTCGCCTTTCATCTTCTTTAGCTGGTCTACAATGCAATGGCACTCATGTTTATAAAGTGGTAATTGTATAGTTTCCGGGCAGCTTTTTATTGTGCTATCTGTCAGCGTGCCGGGTTAAAACCCGGGCATTGAAAGAGAGGATGGAGCGTGGGTAAATCAATAACATGGATTGTTGCCGGTATCTTTTTGATGCAGGCTTATTTCGTTCTGGCTGACGCCATTCCTCCGGGAGAGATCGCGCCTGAGCCGGGCACAGGCAATACGGAACAGGAGCTGGTCAGGGCCTCCAACTATATGGTGGCTGCAGCAAACCCTTATGCGGTGAAAGCCGGTTATGAAATTCTCAAACAGGGCGGCTCTGCCATTGATGCGGTCATCACCACTCAGCTGGTACTGAACCTGGTAGAACCTCAGTCTTCAGGTATCGGTGGGGTAGGGTTAGTGGTTTATTTTGATAATAACGCCAGGCAGCTCTCAACCTGGGAAGGCCGTGAGACTGCGCCGGGGTTGGTAGAGCCGGACCACTTTCTGGATGAAACAGGAGCCCCCCTGGCATTTTATGATGCGGTTGTGGGAGGCCGGTCTGTGGCGACCCCGGGTCTTCTCAAATTGATGTATGAAGTGCATCAAAAGTATGGAAAGCTTGATTGGCAAACCTTGTTCAAGCCAGCGATAAAACTGGCCCGGGAAGGGTTCATTGTGTCACCAAGACTGGCCAGGCTTGTTGACAGGGATCAGGCACGCCTCGGCCGGTATGAAACCACGAGAAACTACTTTTATCCGGAAGGACGTCCTGTTCAGGAAGGCGAACTGCTGAAAAACCAGCCACTTGCCGATACTCTGTCGCTTATCGCCAGTCGCGGGATTGATCCTTTCTATCAGGGAGAGATTGGCCGCGATATTGTAACAACGGTGAACTCAGTAACCGATAACCCTGGCCTCCTGAGTATGAGTGACCTGAGACGTTATCAGGTTCAGGAACGTCCCCCTGCCTGTACGGACTACCGGGAGTACCGGGTTTGCGGTATGGGGCCGCCGAGTTCGGGTGGACTGACCGTAGGGCAGATTCTTGGGATGCTGGATCATTTCGACCTGGCTGGACTGGGCAGGGATAATCCCGACAGCTGGCAACTGATTGGCGATGCAACACGTCTGGCCTTTACCGACCGTGGACTGTATATCGCGGATCCGGACTTCATTGATGTGCCGGAGGGGTTGCTGAATAAATCCTATCTTCTTGAGCGAAGTCGGCTGCTTAATCCAGGAAGGCCTCTGCAAACGGTTGCTCCGGGCTTGCCACCTGGCGTTGACGATATCAGCCAGGCACCCGGTGAAGCACTGGAACTCCCGGCCACCACGCATATCAGCATTGTTGATGGCGATGGCAATGCCGTGGCGATGACCTCCAGCGTAGAGAATGCTTTTGGCTCACGCCTGATGGTTCGTGGTTTTCTATTGAATAACTCCATGACCGATTTTTCCTTCAGTCCATCCATTGATGGCAAACCGGTGGCCAATCGCATAGCGCCTGGTAAACGTCCAAGATCATCTATGTCTCCCACTATCGTGTTACGTGATGGTCGGCCCTATATGATTCTTGGTTCATCTGGTGGCAGTCGTATAATTGTCCATGTTGCCAAAACGGTTATTGCTCACCTGGACTGGCAGTTACCGGTGGATGAAGCCATCGGTTTATCTCACCGGATAAATATGCATGGCACTTATGAACTGGAGTCCAAAACGGATGCAGAAGCGCTGGTAAAACCGCTAAAGGCGATGGGGTATAAGGTTTCTGTCGGTGATCTTAACAGCGGCCTGCATGCCATTGTGATAAAGAAGTCTGGCCTGGAAGGCGCTGCCGATCCACGGCGGGAAGGTCACGTTATGGGGGACTGAATATCTGTATGTCCAAAATCGAAGACCAATGGTACTGACTTAAGACTCCAGGCCCTGATCTGCCTCACCAGAGTCATGGCTATGGTATAGCAAGAAAAGAACGGTTTTTTTCTTGTTTTCATCCCAAACCAAAGCCGCAGCGATTCCGGATCAGAATAAGGTGCACAGCAGATCGTGCAGATCTTCCACAGCTTCTGCAACATACAATAGCTCTAACTGCCAGCTGTACATGGCTCCGGCTCCCATAAGTACTCGCCTGCATTGTACGTCACTTGCAAATTCCAGCGCCGTCTGGTTCCTGTTGTTTTTGACGTTAATATCTGCATTGGCATCAATAAGGGCCATAATGTATCCGATATTGTTTTTTTTGACGGCCGCAAAGAGTGCAGTTTCACCGGAGCAGTCTCTGGCATTAATATCTGCCCCAGCCCTGATCAGAATTTCGGCACATGCTACATTGTCGGTGCGGTTGCCCAGGTGCAGGGCCGTACGGCCCTGTTGATCTCTGGCATTGCGATCCGCCGCGGACTCAAGGAGTTTTCGAAGATAGGTAATATCATTGAGTCCAGCGGCGATATGAAGTGCACAGTCGCCAAACTGGTTTTTAACATCCACATTTGCCCCGGCGAGCATGACTGCGTTCATGAGTTCTTTGTCTTGACGACTGACCGACCAGGTAAGAGGCGTGAAACCATTCGTGAGAAAGCTGCCTTTTTCAAATCTGCCATTAATGTCCGCACCTGCGTCAACCAGAGGTTGCATGCACTGGATGCTGCCGGACCCAACGGCATTGAACAATGCATAATTAAGATCAAGACCAGGAACGAGTCCCCCCTTTTTCATCAAATACCGCATAGACTCTACCTGACCTTCTCTGGCAGCAGAACACATTGCCTTATTAAGTTTTTCGGTAACGTAATCTCTATGGTGCTCCTTGAACCAGGTGCTTAATACCCACTCCAGACAATCAATCCGGCCATTTTCAGCCGCTGTATACAAGACAGAGTCAGGCTCAGGGTTTGGCCCTTTTGATTTTTCCCACAATAATTGCAAGCACTCAACCTGACCGTGTTTAGCGGCAATCTTTCCCAGTACAGCAATTCTGCTCTCCAGATTATCGGCATAAATGGCTCCTCCGGATTGTTGCCAGCCTATATTGTCGATATCAAGATCCAGCATCTTCCCCAGTGCTTCCAGATCCCCATAACGACAGGCATGTTCAGCTAAAGGCTGAGAGCCACGAAGCAACGGCAGGACAGGTTGCTCCGAACAGACAAGACAATGCAGTTCACTCCGCTTGGCCTCAGCCTTGGCTTGATCAAGCAATGGTTGAACAATACAGTCAAAATGGAATTGGTGGGACTCAGGGCACGACGCGGTGACCACCGATCGCCCGCCAAATAAACTGGTCGTTGGGTCGTTACACAGAGCACAGGTTGAAGAATTACTTAAAGTGTTTATCGAATTTGTAACACTATTCATAAAAAACTTCCGTTCAAATGCCCATGGCGCGTGGAAATATTTTGTGCCACCCTCAGGTATGAAAAATGGTTAAGCAAAATATTTTTCACGGCAAAGGTTGCTATACCAACCGGAGTAACGGCACCAATTCACCCTCATCGCTGTCTTGTGCAAGATTGGGCAGTGGGTTGACGGAGCGCTCGGGGGATCTGGTCCCGGGATTGTCGTCCCCTGTGCCCCCGGCCAATATCGGGCTATAGCCAGCCACAGCCGATGCCCGTTGACGACAGTAGTGGTAGATGCACAAGCCAACCACCAGCACAAAAAGCACACCGCCCCCCAGGGCAATACCGGCCACAGCGGCTTGACTCAGGCCTAAAGCCCTTGAGTTGTTATTGCTGGAAGTGGTTGGGGTTGCTGTCGGGACGACAGGGTAGAACACACACTGAGAAACAGGATTGTTTGCCAGTGCCGCAAAATCATAATCACCGGGCCGACAATCCGGCGCCAGCAGACCAGGGTCAATACCTGCACATAAGTTATCCAGCCAGGGATGACAACCAGGGACGGTATTGTTTTCCCAGTGCCCATTGACACGGACATCACAGAGATCAGGATCAGGACCACCCTTGACACCAGCCCCGGCATATTCACTGTCGACTTCGCAATTTATCGCTGTGGTGCTGGCAACGGAGGTAAGAGTGTCTAATACTCCCGCTCCGATGCCGGCAGATGCGCCCTCGCCGGAGGTTGCCACGGTACAGTTCAGCGCGGTGGTATCAACAATCTTTGTAGAATCAAATCCAGTGTTAAGCATGCCCGCCCCGATGCCGGCACCCGTGACAGTGCCGGAGGTTGTCACATGGCAGTTTACTGCTATGGTGTCGGCAACCGTTGCCAAACTAAAAATGCCGCCCCCAACGCCGATGCCTGCATTGCTACTACCGGAAGCTGTCACGGTACAGTTCACCGCTGTAGTGTCGGCAACCATGCCAAAAAAAACAGCTTTGCCCAGGCCAATACCTGCGTCGCCAAACTTACCGGAGTTTTCGACTGAACAGTTCACCGCCCTGGTGCCAACAATTGTGCCATCATTATAAGCCGTACCCACACCAATCCCTGCACCGCCAAATTGAGCGAAATTCTCTACTTTGCAGTTCACCGCCCTGGTGTTGACTACCGTGCCATGACCATCACGACGCCTCCCTGATTCGCGACGTGCCACAAGCTTCCCGGCACCAATGCCTGCTGCCCCTGAATATTCAGAGTTGGCAGATGTGCAGTTCACCGCAGTGGTGTCGACAACCCTGCCATAATCACGAACAAGCCCGGCACCAATACCTGCTGCTCCGGCGTATTCCATGCCATCGGAGACGACTGTGCAGTTCACGGCGGTGGTGTTGAACACCGTTCCCCGGACATCCCCCCCGGCAATCCCCGCAACGTCACCGAGGGCAACTACATGGGCATTGTTAACGCGGATATTACTGACCATGGCAGCGTCTGCAATGGTACAGGCCGCGACCGCCACCGGGCCTTTACCTCTTATATTGGCACCGTTAAATTCCAGGCCATTAAGCCGGCCTGTTCCACCCAGCGTGTGCACCAGACAACTGCTGAGATTACAAATGGTGCCGTTTTTGTGACCGAGGCTGCCGTTAAACGGATGAGTATCATTACCAATGGGCTGACTCAACTGGCTACCATCAATATCCCCGGTCTGCTGGTAATGACCAATGAGTGGATATTCAGGGTCATGGCCGATCTTGCCCAGGGTTGCAGCATCCGGCACTGGTATCCACCGGTCATTGTTACCGCCGACTGTGGCACCGGCTGCGTCCGGCAGCTGTCGAGCCTGGGGCGATGTGCTGGCCGGTTTACGATGCTGCGACGGTTGGTCATGCTGTCTGTTTTTTATTTCACTGTGGTCGTTTACCTCCCGGGTATTGTCCGGTAACAACGGTATGACGTCAGATTCCGAGCACACAGCCAGCCGCCCCCACTGTCCCTGTGGCTCGGCAGACTGGGTTGTTGCAGGTCGCGAGTGGCTGGCAGTAACGCTGGCGGGCATGGTTGGTGGCTGTATCAAAATCACTACCTCATGATGGCGTTAATCAATGTGCAACCTGATCGATAAGCTCAGAAAAAAAGTTCTTGCCGGTTCCTGAACAGCTCCAGGGCACCCGGGTTGGCCAGGGCATCGGTATTTTTTACTGGCCGGTTATGAATCACTTCACGCACTGCCAGCTCGACGATTTTACCGCTGATGGTCCTTGGAATATCGGTCACCTGCAGAACTTTGGCGGGAACATGCCGGGGCGTTGTGTTGCTACGGATGGTGTAAGTGATTTTCTGGATCAGTTGTTCATCCAATGTCACACCATCACGAAGCTGCACAAATAACACAATGCGTGTGTCGTCTTCCCATTCCTGTCCTACGGCAATGCTCTCAAGCACTTCCTCTACCTTTTCTACCTGGCGGTAAATCTCGGCAGTACCAATGCGTACTCCCCCCGGGTTTAATACGGCATCGGCCCTGCCATGGATAATCACACCACCATGGCGGGTCAACTCGCCATAATCTCCATGAGCCCAGACCCCTGCAAACTCATTGAAGTAGGCGTTGTAGTACTTGCTGCCATCGGGGTCATTCCAGAAGCCAACGGGCATGGATGGGAAGCTGGACTGGCAGACCAGCTCTCCCTTCTCTTCGATCAGGGGAGTCCCTGCCGTATCCACAAAGTGGGCATCCATCCCCAGCCCCCGACACTGCAGTTCACCACGATAGACCGGCAGTATCGGGCAGCCCAGGGCAAAGCAGGAGATAATGTCCGTGCCACCGGAGATGGAAGAGAGCCGGACATCCGGTTTTACCGCCTGAAAGACATAGTCATAGCTTTCGTGCAGCAAGGGCGAGCCTGTCGATAGTATGGCCTTGAGATGTTGCAGGTGATG
>NZ_JAHHPP010000194.1 GCF_024606265.1 Endozoicomonas sp. SESOKO1 | reverse complement strand
AGGGGCTTTGATATTACCCGTGCTTGTGTGTCCGGAAAACTATAACCACTTCAAAATTCAGGGGCGCCGTAGGCGTCCCCTGGAATTTTTTGTTAGGTTTCGGTCCTGCAAATAGTTAATCCCAGCAGTCACAATCTTCATCACATCCCCCCGGCATAAAACAGTTTGGATCTACTGGGGGTGAACTTAAGTCTTTTGCTTGATATTTAGGCCGTGTAGAGCCTTCTAATAATTTTGAATTTTCCCAAGAATAAATGACACCAATATCTCGTATATCGCAGTGATAGCAATACATGTCCCAGCTAAATTTCTCATAAAGAAAATCATGAACACGTTCTTTCATTTCGAAAGGGTTAGCATAGAACCACTCAGAACGCCTGCCTGTAGTTTCATGAGGTATACACTGGTACAATCCACTGAGAAAAACCTTTACTGTATCTTCTATTATGGCGACTCTTTTTGATTCTACTCCTTCTTTGATTTTGAACGCATATAGGAGTGTATAGAAAGGGTTTTGACTTCCACTTGCCCTTGTTCCTAGAGACCCTGTCGTTAATCCAATCTTTGCCATGCCTGGTCGATGAGTATCGACTCCAATATAAATCCAGTTTTCTGTGGAAGTTTCTTGCCTGAGCCTTTCATTCTCAAGCCATTCCATTTTGTAGTCATGCCCGAAAGCTTTACCTGCCATTAGCACCTCAAATCATGGGATAACTCAGCGAAATTTGAATAATAGTGTATTGCTAACTTCAGAGAAACCTAACGCCTAAATCACGTGCGCCGTAGGCGTCACCTGGATTTACTTGTTAGGCGCTGGCTCGCACAATGCTTGTTTGGGGAAAATTTCACTCAATTTTAAGAATGAAATCTGATATTCAGTACTTCCTGTTGTAAGAAATAACCTCACATGATCTATGAAATCCCACAACGACCTACGCCAAGTGAAGGAAGAGTAATTCATTGCATCTTGTAAGATGATAGTCATTTTTAATATTGAGTTATTTAGGACAGCTATTTGTGACGGAAACCTAGCCTCAGAAGGAATTCCTGTAATTGTATGGAAATCTTCTTGCCCATCATTTGCCATTGGATGAACATGCATTGAAGCCATGTCATACCCATATTTGTAGATAAAATCCATACCAAGATCCTTTGCCACTGTTTCGGCTTTCGGTCTTCTCCAAGTGGGCTTATTCTGTGACAAATGCTTTATGCGTACTTTTTCAGTATCTGTTCTTTTATAGATATCTCCGACCGCTTCATAACTGAACTCAGCATCACTTTTTATGCGGTTATGCACCTTGACCTGTTCAAAGAATGACCACTCTTCAAATTCATCAAACTCATCATTTTTTGCAATTGATGATAAATGCAAATAGCGATCAACTATTACCCTGTAAAGTACCCAGCAATCTTGGAAATCGTTTACTTTCCAAAGGGCTAAAATGCCTTTCAAACTCATTGATGACTTCGCAATGAAGTTTCTCAAAATAATATCTTTTCTTGAGCAGTCGAAACGTGCAATGGAAAGTAAGACCATTCCACAAACCACATTGAGTGTATTTGCGGTCATTTCATAGTCTTCAAATGAATGAAATTCTTTCAATGATACTCCGAACTTAGTTTAAGCGCCTAACGCCTGCATGTGGGGCGCCGCAGGCGTCCCAGGCAGCTTGCTGCCGTACACCATGCTCTTGTTAGGTTAGGTTACGATTGCCACTGACGTAATTAGTGCTTGTCCGAAAACCCATCAGCCCTTGAAAACAGCAGTCTGTGGCCTTACT
>NZ_JAHHPP010000193.1 GCF_024606265.1 Endozoicomonas sp. SESOKO1 | reverse complement strand
CCCACGGAGTAATAATTGTCATGAAAAAGCTCAAGGCCTGCTTCATCAAAAGCTCTCAGTGTCATGCCGTTAGGGTGCCTGGGAAGAGAGTGGCCATGTAAAAAGTGAAGGTGTTGATCTTCGACAAAAGGAATCGGATATTGGCCGGCAAGTATCAACTGACCGGTGTTGCGGACATGGTTGATCAACTCTGGCACCCGGTCAGGATCAAGCTGGTCCGGTTTCTCGCCCATAAGTCCCAGCATCACGGCAGTATCGGTGGCATGGCCTTCGCCGGTCATGGCCAGGGAGCCATAGAGCTCAATACGAATCTGACGGGTATTCTCAAGTTGTCCCTGCTGGATCAGGGCATCAAGGAAGCGGTTGGCGGCTACCATTGGGCCCACAGTATGGGATGAGGAAGGGCCTACACCAATCTTGAACAAATCGAGAATACTTAAGCTCATCGCCACGACTCCATTTGTTGGTATATTTTTGTGATATCTGCTTTCAAGGCTGTTTTTTGTTGTTTATCAATAAGAAAGTGGTCAAACGAGCGATTGACAGAAAGTGCCTCAACACCAGACATTGATGGGTTATTAACGTTTTTTGACCAAAAGATTTCTACTTTCGTGATTAAGGAAGCGTAACAATACCTGCCTCTTACATCAACAAACAAGTTTCCAACTAAGGTTTAATCCCTGATGATTAACCCCCAGGCAGGTGCTAGAATCCGGCCAGACTTTGACAGGGCGCTTTCCCAAGGCATCTTGTTCAAAGCATCGGCAACAGTGGTATCCTCTCGTTCACATACTGTGTCAAGAAAATTGCCTGAGATTGACCCACGCCGTATTGGACCGCTTTCCCACTATTTACTCACTAATCAGGAGTTTCACTTGCTTTCGCGATCTCTGAAACGATCATTGATACCGGCCATCATCGTGTCAGTAGCTGTATTTCTGGTGTTGAGTACGCGGCCCAGGCTATATAGCTTTCAGGGACAGGTCATGGGAACGACCTATAACGTCAGTTATGTCGCCACCCTGTTCGGCCATCCGGTCAAGGATGTGTCCGGGGCAGTACAGGATGCCCTGGCTGATGTCGATCAACGGATGTCCACCTATAAGCCTGACTCTGAGCTGATGCAGTTTAACCGGGCTCCGGTAGGGGAGCCATTTAAACTCTCCAGTGATATTGTTCAACTGGTTCAGGAAGCCCGGGCGATTTCTGAGCTATCGGATGGGGCCTACGATATTACCGTGGGTCCACTGGTGAACCTGTGGGGTTTTGGCCCAACCCAATGGGCTGCCGTCGAGAAGAGCCACAATAATAGTGACTCCCGGCAGTTAACCAATACGCCAGAGTTTGTCCAATGGATTGAGCATCAATATCCGGGTCATATTCCGGATGAAAAAGCCATCCGGGAAGCCCTTGCCAATGTTGGCTATCAGAGTTTGCAAGCGGATACAAAAAACTCAACGCTGACCCGTGAAAAAGCGTTGTTTGTTGATCTGAGTTCCATCGCCAAAGGTTATGGTGTTGATCAGGCGGCAGCAGCGCTGAGGGCCCGGTGTATTGAGGATTTTATGGTAGAGGTTGGTGGCGAAGTGCTGGTTCAGGGGATCAAGCCTAATGGCAAGCCCTGGCGATTAGCGGTTATCGGTCCTGAAATGGGTAAAAACGGTGTGTCAGCATTAGTTGAGCCCCTGGATAAGGCACTGGCAACCTCTGGTGATTATCTGAATTTTTTTGAAGTCGATGGCAAGCGTTACTCGCACACCATTAATCCGGTTACCGGCTGGCCTGAAGCCAAGCGGGTAGCGGAAGTGGCCGTGATTGCCGATACATCGGCCCGGGCCGATGCCCTGGCCACCATGTTTATGGTGCTGGGTGATGAGAAAGGGCTGGCGCTGGCGAACAGGCTGGGTATTGCGGCTCGCTTTGCCTATTATACGGATGAAGGATTTGCAACGGTAACCAGTGAGGCCTTCAAACCTTACCTGGTTCAGCAGCCATGAGCTTGGATAAACAGCCATGAGCTTGGATAAACAGCCATGAACGGATTACCGCTTTAATAGACAGCTGACAGATATCGCCTGAATCAGCGGTATTTCATGGTAAATAATGGAGGAATCAGTGATGATAATTCTGCTGATTACATTTTGTACTTTTCTGCTGCTCATTGCCGCTATGGCCGTGGGTGTAATTTTTGCCAATAAGCCGATTAAAGGCTCTTGTGGTGGCCTTAGTAATCTTGGCCTGAAGGACAGTTGTGTTATTTGCGGTGGCGGAGACAAAACCGATCCGCTTTCCGAGGTAAATGATGACCTGTTTTATGACGCAACGGCATCAAGTAAGAGTAAAAAGGCGTAACATTTTCTTATCAGGTTTTTCTGTCGGATGTAGACACCAGGGACTGTAAATGTCCCCGGTGCTCTGTATTCCCGGCGCTCCAGGGATAAGCGGTAAATAAGAATAAACGGATAATGTGTTTGAACCGGGGGAATCGAATAAATGGGTGTCAGTAAATACGACTTGGTCATCCTTGGGTCGGGGCCTGCAGGAGAAGGGGCGGCGATGAATGCCGTCAAGCTCGGTAAAAAGGTCGCTGTTGTTGAACAGTTCAACTTTGTCGGTGGCAGCTGTACTCATCTGGGTACCATTCCATCCAAGGCTCTGCGTCACTCTGTCAAACAGATCATGGATTTCAATACCAACTCCATGTTTCGTGAGATTGGTGATCCCCGCTGGTTCAGCTTCCCCAAAGTATTGAAAAGGGCGGAATCTGTCATTCAGAAGCAGGTGCAGTCCCGCACCATGTATTATGCCCGTAATCGCATTGATCTTTACTTTGGCCGTGGTGTCTTTATTGATGAGCACACCCTGGAGGTGACTGAGCCCAATGGGAATACGGAACGTCTTTTCGGCTCCAGCTTCCTGATTGCCACTGGGTCCCGTCCCTATCACCCACCGGGCGTTGACTTTCACCATCCCCGGGTTTTCGATAGCGATACCATCCTGGAACTGTCCTCTACACCACGACGCATGATTATCTACGGTGCCGGTGTGATCGGCTCTGAATATGCCTCGATATTCTCAGGACTGGGTGTACTGGTGGATTTGATTGATACCCGTGAGCGGCTGCTGTCTTTTCTTGATAAAGAGATTTCCGATGCCCTGGGCTATCAGTTGCGCAAAATGAACGTCATTATTCGTCATAATGAAGAGTTCCAGAAACTGGAGACCATGGATGATGGCGTTGTCCTGCACCTCAAGTCGGGTAAGAAACTCAAGGCCGACATGTTGCTCTGGGCCAATGGCCGGGCAGGTAATACTCAGGCCATGGGGCTGGAGATGATCGGTCTCAAGCCCGATGGCCGTGGGCAGTTGAGTGTCAATGAAAGTTATCAGACCGCATTGCCCCATATTTATGCGGCGGGTGATGTGATCGGCTGGCCCAGTCTGGCCAGTGCCGCCTATGACCAGGGCCGCTCGGCTGCAGCACACCTTTGTAACAGTGAGCACTGGCATTTTGTCAACGAAGTTCCTACGGGCATCTATACCATCCCGGAAATCAGCTCCCTGGGGCTTACCGAAGAAGAGCTGACGGCGGATGCCATTCCCTATGAGGTGGGTAAGGCATTTTTCTCCCGACTGGCCAGGGCCCAGATCACCGGTGAGGTGGTTGGCATGCTGAAAATTCTTTTCCACCGGGATACTCTGCAAGTGCTGGGTATTCACTGTTTTGGTGACCAGGCTTCGGAGATTGTCCATATCGGTCAGGCCGTTATGCGGCAGGAGGGTGAGGCCAATTCACTCCGTTACTTCCTGAATACCACATTCAACTATCCGACGATGGCGGAAGCCTATCGTGTTGCTGCATTGGATGGGCTGAACCGATTGTTTTAATCCCGCTTGAACAGTAGTTTCAGCTGCTTCTGGAATATTACTGCTCCCGGGCGCAGCTGAAATTCCAGAACACCCTTCTTACTATCGTTGCCTTGCTACGTTAAAAATAACGGAACTGGCAGATAGCGAAAGTCACGTGATGGATTTTAAAAATGTTATTCATACCCAATTCCACTTCCGATCAACCTGAACCCAGCTTCACTCATCACTCTGATCGTGAGCTGACTGGCTGATTGACTATGACTGCCAGCAACTCTGCTATATTCCTTCATTCAAATTGAAGAAGGTAATAAATCTGATGCATGTTAATACGACACAGATACAGGAATGCTTCGCTCCATCTGACAAGCCATATAGCGCTTTTGGAATAAAACCTGCCAGAGGTGGAACTTTTAAACAATTTGATGTCCATCAAGTGGATCTTCAGAACAATTGTTCCACGTCAACGACGGAATTACCTGCCAGTGCCCCCCGGAGAAAAAAACGTACTTGCAGTCGCCAGCAAAGGCTGGCGGCGAACAATAGAGAAAAAAAACGTGTTAAGGCAATGAATAAGGCTTTTCAGGAGCTTAAAAATAAAGTTCCCGGAGCGTCTGGTCTGTGGTTATCAAAAATAAATATCTTGAAACAAGCCACTGCATACATTGAAGCCCTTGATCAGCAGCTCCGGTATATCCCGGATCGCTTTGATTCAGTAAAGCAACATTCAGATTAAAACAACGATCAGTTACAAAGAAATCCAAAAAAACAGTTATGACCATTTTCAATGGATGCAACAGGCCGTGAAACACGCGCCTGATGGCCAACCTTTATTTGAAACAGCCGTGATTATTACTCAAACGCTTTTTCGGCATCCTCTTTGCCTTCCTGAATCGCTTCAATAGTGGCTTTTTGGACTTCTTCAATCACTTGTACCGCCTGATCACTGGCTATTTCAATCACCTTTTCCGGGTCCGCATTGGCCTGAAGCTCGTTAATAGCATCCTGGGCCTGATTGATCATTTCTCCAGCCTCGGTTGAAGTGGCCGCTTCCTGCACTTGTTCCAGCGCTTCTTGAGCCGCTGCTTTGGCTTCTTGAATTGCTTCTTCTATTTCGGCCTGCTGTTCGCCACAACCAGACAGCAGGAACAGAGTAAACAGTGAGATGCCCAGACGTTTTAGCATTCTATTTTCTCAACATGAGTTTCGATCATGGAATGTTACCTTTTGTTTTATATCACCGGAATAGTGGATGAACGACACATTTACAGTAGTGGATCACACTGCCAGCAACTATCAGTCAGTCCAATGCCATGTGCTTCAATGTCGCCAGTTCAACCATTTCCAGTGCCGCCATGTTGGTAGCATTCAGGAAAACCGGCGGGGCGACACCGGCCTCATGTGCTTCTAACCAGCGTGCTGCACACAGGCACCAGCGGTCACCGGCTTTCAGACCCAAAAAGCCAATTTCGGGGTTGGGTGTGATGAGGTCATTGCCTTTGGACAGGGAAAATTGCAGGAACTCATCGGTCATTCGGGCGCAGACTGTATGACTGCCGGAATCCTCCAGGCAGGTATGGCAAGACCCGTCCCGAAAGAAGCCGGTCATAGGACTCTGGCTGCAGGTTTCTAATTCAGTACCGAGTACGTTGGGCTGTTCAAACACCAGTTCTACCATGCGAAACCCTCCCAGGATCAATCAATGATCTACAGGATAGGAGAAAATCCATGTAAACGGAGGATTGTACTTATTAATTGTTTGACATCAGATTGTTACCAAGGGGTGATGAAAGTCGGATAAATACGTATCAAAAGCTTCCCTGGCTTGTACGGCTTTAGCCTTGGCGGCTTTCCCAGCTGCTCTAGCCGCTGCCCTGGCTTGATCGATTATATCTGAAGATACTAATTCTCTCAGCTTGCCATTGTGGGCAATGTGGTAAGCGCGGTAATAACCAATCCCGTAGGATCCTTTCCTGGCTGCCCGACTGGCTGCCCGACCAGCTGCCCGACCAGCTACTTGGCCAGCTGCTTTAGCTTGATCAAAAATCTCTGGAGATACTAATTCATTGAGTTTATGGCTGTAACTACTATGGTAATCCTTGTTATAAACTTGTCTGAAAAACTTTTTATCAGCTCTTTGACTGGCCGCTTTGGCCAGACCAAATATCTCTGATGGTACCAGTGCTATGAGTATTCTGTTGTATGCATTTTGGTAGGCCTTCTTCTGAGCTTTTTTTTCTGCTGCTTTACCCACTTTTTGACCAGCTGCTTTCGCTTGATCAGGTAGATCTGGAGTAAATAAATCTTTCATTTTATCGTTGTAAGCCTTTCGATAAGCTCTTTTGTAATCCTGTTTATCAGTCGCCTGAACAGCTGCCGCTGCCAGGCCAGCGGCTTCAGCTTGATCAAATATAAAGGAAGGTACTAATTCTCTCAGTTTATCATGGTAAGCCTTATAGGTTACTTTTCCGATCGTGATTGTGGAGGACGCACCCTTACTGCAGCCAGAGTGTATCGGCAGTGTAAAATCCCAGGTTCCAACTCTGTTTTCGCTGGTAGTGGAAAACCTGTTTTTCTTACATTCCTGGGGCATTGGTGCAAAGCCTGCACATGCAGATAAAGGCCTTTTCAGAGATTTAACGATATTGATTCTGTTGGTTGCAACAGTGCCTGCATTTTCTGTTTGAAAACGCTGTTGCATGTTTTGATTCATTAGAGCAGGGATACTGACTGAACGTGATGATGGCTGAGAAGAAAAAGTTACCGGTGCCAGTCCCGGGGAATATTTCCCAATAATTTGTTGAGGGTTTACTGCGGTTATATTTGTGATTGTATAATTGTCATCAACAACAGGTTCCATAAGAACATCATAAGAACAATGTTCAAAACAATGCTCAAAACAATGTTCATTAAGAATGGGTTGTTGTCTGTTATGTATGTTGGTTCCATAGGGGGCGGATAAAATAGCGTGTGTTTGTGAAAGAATATCTATGGTATTCCATAGACTTAAAGATTCAGGTGTGTTCTGGCATATATCAGGTTGATTGACATAAGCAGGAAAAGGCGGTTCAAGCATTTGAACAGACATCCCCTGATAACTTGCCTGCTCCTTATTTAAGCCATACCAACACGTTTGTCCTATTGAGTTTGCACAAGGTCCGTCAAAAGGGGCATCAGCAAGATAAGGTAGTTGATTGGAAATATACATTGAACTATTGAGTTATTGAAATACTGTTTTGACTCATTCTGCATTATAAAAGTTCCTCCCTCAAAACACTTTGATACAGGTTTATGTCAACCAGGCATAAAACGCTTCGAAAGCCTGTGCCTCACGGATAAGGAAGACGATGGCCGTCGGGTGAGTCAATGAGGTGATTGGCAATGCCAATAATCCTTTTTAGTGCTGGCCGTTTACTCATGTGAGATGGGTTCAACCGGGACTGTAAATATTCCCGGAGCCTGAGGGCTGAAAAGCGAGGAGAGCGGAACTCCATCTAAATTTTCACTGGAATTCCGGGTTGCTTCAACAGGATAAGAAGTCTGGGATAGTTTACCCGGGTTTCCGGGTGATTTGCCTGACTGGCGATATCCATCTCCTGGGATTGAAGCTTCTTCCCTGATAGAAAATCTCTCGGCAACATAACAGGAATTCTTCCAGCAGAGCGCCCTTTGGAGTTCCCTTTTGCGCGCTGCGCAAGAGGGGTCATTATGATGGCGGATCCTGTAGCGCTCCCTTTCGTACTTTGCGAAAGCGGGGTCATTCCGGTAGCGCTTCGTGTTGAGTACCCTTTGGTGCTCTGCGAAAGCGGGATCATTCTGGTAGCGCTGCCGTTGGCGTTCCCTCTGCTGCGCTGCGAAAGCAGGATTATTTCTGTAGCGCTCCCTGCTGTACTTCCTCCTGCGCTCTAAGTAAACGGGATCTTTGCAAAGTTCCCAATAACGCTTTTTGCTACGATTCCTTTGGCGTTCTGCATAAACGGGATTATCCCGGTAACGATTTCCTTTGCACTTCTTTCCAGGTTCTGCTCCAGGTTCTGCGGAAGCGGGATTTTTGCAAGGCTCCCTGTTGCGTCTGGTTGCCAGGAAGCAACTTTTACCAGACACCTCCATGCTTACCCGGGCTTGACAGCCTGGTGAATCAATTCCGTACCCGGAAATGTGAGTCATGTGTTCGCCAGCATGAAGCACCGGGTGTTCCGTTCCAGATTCTTTTTGAAGCTTTCTTCTAACTATCAGGTCAAGCGATTGATCTTCCCTATTGTAGTTATCAACGAGTACTACTGACCTTTGTTCCAGCCGGGGATCATGCAGCAGGTTAGGCACCGTTGGCTGCCGACGGTTGTGTTCAGTGGTTTCATCAGCACGCATGGCACATAGAACATTAGCTGCTTCTATAACTTCACGGGTGAAGGGCTGACCTGATGCATCAGGTTCAGAAGAAGCGGTATCCTGAAAATAAGAACAGCTGCAGGGAGCTGTATTCAGTTGCGCAGTGATAGCTGGTCGATACATTGAATTGTTAAGTTATGGAGTTATTGAATTCCAGCTTATGACTGCTCTTTCTTATAAAAGTTCCAATAAAAGTTCTTCCCGAACACAACCCATTTAATACTATTGTCAGTGTTTATCAAAATTCCTTGTTCCTCTGCTCAAAACGGATTATTCAACTCGTGCACTCTGTGGCTTTTCCTTTGGTACTCCCTGCGCATTCCAGTAGCACTCCCTTTTGCGTATCCTTTCGCGCTCTGCGAAAGCGAGATTATCCCGGTAGCGTTTCCGGTAGCGCTCTCTTTCGAGTTTTAAGTAAGCGGGATCTTGGCGAAGCTTCCTCTGCCGCTCCCTTTTACGTGTCCTTTCGCGTTCTGCATAGACGGGATCTTGGTAAAGCTTCCTCTGCCACTCCCTTTTACGTGCCCTTTCGCGTTCTGCATAAGCGGGATCTTGGCAAAGCTTCCTCTGCCGCTCCCTTCTACGTGTCCTTACGCACTCCAGGTAAGCGGCATCTTTGCACAGCTTTCTCCGGTGTTCCCTGTTATGCTCTCTCTGGTGCTCAACTATTGACGAGTTACCATACACAAGGTCTTCCGGGTTGTGTGGTACTGATGACGGGGTATCATTAGCGGCTTCAACGGCTTCAACGGCTTCAACGGCTTCAACGGCTTCATTGTCAGAATCCCAGGGTACATATTCGTCAAGGATGGATTGTGGGATTTCTGCAATATCCGTTGCGAACGAATCTGCTGGATCGGTAAATATTCGAGAGTCAATATTATTTCCATGCGATAAATTTGCAGAATAATCATTATCATCAATGATTTCTTCACCCGGGGCGAATGGCTTATGAGTTGTCGTTTGGTTCAGATTCAGTGGTTTAACGACAGCAACGGGGCGATAGGTTTGCGGATTCGAAGGTACGACAGGGAGAGTGTTCAACGGATGCCCCGGATCCGAATAACCTGCTGGCTTTGCAGGTTCTCTGGTACCATGCTCGCTCCCCAATGGGCATATCTGCTGAATAAAGCGGGTGCCTGGTGTTAATGACGACACATCATTACCAGCGTTATTTACCGGTATCTCTGACTGACCCTGATAAACAGGAAAAGATGCATGCACTATATGAACAGACATGCCTCGAAATGTCGTCTGTTCGCTGGATGTCAATTGAAACATTTCTTCAATTATATCTGGTCGCCTGGAAACAAAACAGGAAGAACCAGGTGTCGGTAAGTTATTGGAGCAGTCCATAGAAATATTGAATTGTAGAATGATTTAATTGTACCTTAAGACCGGCCTTTCTTATGAAAGTTCAACTGGAGTCGTTTGGTCGTGGTTTAGCTGGTTAACTACAGCAACGGGACGTAAATCCAGTTTAGGATGGCTTTAATCGTGACTGTAAATATTCCTTCAGTTTGATGATTGAAACGCGAGGAGGGAGGCTCTGATGGATATTCAGCTTTCTTGCCCTGGCTTGAGCTGCCAAGTCTGCTTTTTTTCTGGCTAATACCTCACTTAAGCCTTTTTCTTTAGCTGTTTTATAGGTGTTTGATCTTGCATCTCTTAAGCGTCTGCACATCTTTCCTCTATCGGATGCGTCGTATTTTGCCCTTGACTCCCTGAATTTATCGGATGCGATGTATTTGGTGCTGGCCCTGAGCCTGGCTGCCTTGCCTTTTTCGGACGCATTATATTTGGCCCTGGCCCTGGCCCTGGTTTTTTTCCCTTTATCGGATGCCTCGTATCTGGCCCTGACCTTCTTGCCTTTATCGGAAGCGGCGTACCTGGCCCTGGACTCCTTGCGTTTATCGTACCTGGTTTTGACCTTATTGTCAGACACCATACAAGTGTCTTTTAACGTGGTAGCCCTGGATGAATTGATAGCCTGCTGAGAGTTAATCATCGCAACGGATGCTGTTGACCTGGAAGTTTCTGCAGATGTTTCTGCAGGTAACTGAAGGTTGTTATCAATCATTGACGTACTTTGCGAGGTTGGTTGCCCTGAGCCTAAAATAGACTGGATCGAAAAACGTTCAT
>NZ_JAHHPP010000192.1 GCF_024606265.1 Endozoicomonas sp. SESOKO1 | reverse complement strand
CCTCATTACTGACCCAGGCTGGCAGTTTTTTTATCACTTCGCCATCAGCATCCAGAAACTGCTCCATGGCGTGGGAAGTGTTTGCTGCTAAATCCATTTCTGCTCCCCCTATGCCGTCAACTGTGAAGGGTTATCACCATAAACAATGGCTTCTGCCATCTGGTCGGCAATAACACTGGCGGGTAATCCAGCCTGGTTCTGTCGGCTGAAAATCTCTAACAGAGTGTCATGAATGCCACTAAGCCGACGGTGCATATCACTCTGGCTGCTTTGCAGGTAAGTCATGGCCACAAAAATCAGCCCACCAGCGTTAATCAGGTAGTCCGGGGCAAAAAGAATTTCACGGTCGAAGAGGGCAATACCGTCCTCCTCTGTCAGCAGTTGGTTATTGGCTGAACCGGCAATGGCAGCACACTGTAAACCACCAATGGTGTCGCTATTGAGAATGCCTCCAAGGCCGCATGGGCTGAATAGATCGCAGGGCACCGAATATATTTCATCCGGTGCGACCGCTCTGGCACCAAACTCCCGGACACACTGATCGACACGATCCTGATTGATATCGGCAACAATCAACTGTGCACCATCGTTAGACAGTCGCTCACAAAGGGAGTACCCAACATTACCCAGCCCCTGAACAGCGACCCTTAAGCCTTTCAGATTATCTGGCAGGGAGGGATGGGCCTTAAGGCAGGCAAGCACACCATAATAAACCCCTTCTGCGGTAAAAGTTGCCGGACTGCCAAAGGATGAAGTACAGGTCACATGGGGTGATTGACTGGCAATGGTGTCCATATCCGCCACCGTTGTGCCACTGTCCATAGCCGTTGCATAACGACCTCCCAGCTCATTGAGAAAACGCCCGAAAGCTTCGAACAGTGCTTTTCGGTCGTAGTCACCTTCCGGCTCCATAATGACCGCTTTGCCACCCCCGAGATCCAGACCAGCCAGTGCTGATTTGTAGCTCATCCCCCGGGCAAGGCGAATGGCATCGGTGATGGCTTCGTCAGAAGAAGAATAAGGAATGATTCGACACCCACCGAGGGCTGGCCCTCTGCGGGTACTGTGAATAGCAATGACGGATTTGAGGCCGGAATCTTCATCAAATTTACAATGAAGATCGTTGATACGCGCCTCGGCAATCTGTCTGAACATGACGGGATCCCTCCGTATGTTACAGAGCAGCAGGCTCTGGTTTAATGCCCTATCTATCGGCATCCCCGGGTTAGGGCAGGCTGACAAAAGTAGCTATTAATTGTTATTTTATGAGACAGAACTTCAATCACTGTCAGCTCTTGAAGCTCTATCAACGACCAGGCTTAAAACGCCTTTTTCGATTACAGAGGAAGTCAAGTGCTGTTGTCAATAGTCAGAAAGTCATAAAAAACGTCATTCCCTGGCGCTAATGGCCGCTGTTTACATCAGGCATTTGAATTAAAATCTCGCCTCTCACAAAGCACATTTTCATTAGAATCTGTTTTTAGAAAACAGCAAAAGATGCATTTTGAAAACAAAAGGTGATAACTTAGTTCTTCCTTCCCTCTAATACATGGAGGCCAAAGTGTCACAAATACAACAAGAAAAGCGTCGATTTCCAAGAAAAACACTGGAAAAAACCGCAGAAGTCCTCGACAAAGACACTGGTCTGTCGATTGGCATTCTTGAAGATGTCTCAAAAGGAGGATTCAGCATACTGACCGATCAGGGTGTAAGACCATCAGAAACCCGAAATGTCACCCTGATCCTTCCCGGGCCACAGGAAAGTACTTATCGAGTATCCATGAATGCGGAGTGCGTCTGGTGTCAAACCATCAGTGAACAGGCTGATTTTGCCGCCGGTTTTGTATTACGCAGTATCGAAGACCAGGATGAAGTCGCGCTGAACTACTACATAAGGGATTATCAGGTAGCGGGCGAACTTCAGGAAGGCTAAACGCCTTTCTGAAGCGGCTCTGATGACCACCAGAGCAGAAGTAAGCACTCGCCAACCCACTTTGACAAACTTAATACCGATTAGTCTGCAATTGGAAGGCTGAGTGTTTCCTTGAGTTCTTCCATCACGATATAGCTCTTGGACTCCCGGACACCCGGTAACTTCAGAAGAATATCCCCTAACAGCTCGCGGTAAGAAGCCATCTCTGAAATCCTGGCCTTGACCAGATAGTCGAAGTGGCCAGACACCAGATGACACTCCAACACGTTTGGCAGCTTGATGACCGCTTTGCGGAAGTCATCAAATATATCAGCGGATTTGGTGTAGAGGCTGATTTCAACAAACACAAGAAGCCCTGCCTGAAGATACTTCGGGTTGAGGCGGGCAGAATAGCCCTGAATAATGCCTTCCCTTTCCAGGCGTTTGACTCGCTCCATACAGGGTGTCGTACTCAACCCGACCTTATCCGCCAGCTCTACATACGATATACGTCCCTGCTCCTGCAAGGTACGGAGAATATTTCGATCGATACGATCCAACTGGCGGACAACTTCTTTTCGGCTTCTCATGATTTCAGTCGTTTTTTGACAATGCGTGTTCAGGCACTAAAAGAATGGAACACGATAGCATAAGGGATTACTGAGCGTTGTATTCACTTTTTTTGAGACAGGCCCGGAGTCAATGGGCAAATCGCTTCCCCTCCAGCTGAGGGAGGTTAGGGTACGAATGATGAATCTGCAAGTGAGGATTACTAATATCTTCCATCAGGGTTTATCGCAAAATCATTTTCAATCCCTGTATTTTTATGGACAATGCGCGGGCTTTTCACTTCCTTGAGGGTTTGAAGGCTCTTTCCATAAGTGGAAAACCCATGATCGCGACAAGCGATCCTGAGTTTCTGGCGATAAACTTATGTCCACAGAGCCTACTAAAGCACAATCACCGGGTTCTACCCTGTTCTTTATATTCCGGGCTGGAGAAAATTTTAGATGAGTACAGCATCTGTCTCCCCGAAACACTCCCCAACGCCGTCGACGCTTTCGACACCTGCGACAAAAAGTCGCTCAGGCAATGAGATACTGGTCAACATCGACCAGGTCACCAAAAAGTTCGATGACGTTATTGCTGTTGATAATGTCAGTCTGAATATTAAAAAGGGTGAGATTTTTGCGCTGCTCGGTGGCTCTGGGTCTGGAAAATCCACATTATTACGGATGCTGGCGGGCTTCGAAACACCGTCTGAGGGTAACATTTACCTGGATGGGCAGAATATTACCCACCTGCCACCGTATCTGCGCCCCATTAATATGATGTTTCAATCCTACGCACTGTTCCCTCATATGACGGTGGAGCAAAATGTGGCGTTTGGATTAAAACAGGACCGTCTGCCAAAAGACATCATTGCCCAGCGCGTCCAGGAAATGCTGAAGCTGGTGCATATGGAAAAGTATGCCCGCCGCAAGCCACATCAGCTCTCCGGTGGCCAGCGCCAGCGTGTGGCCCTGGCAAGAAGCCTGGCAAAGCGCCCCAAGTTGCTGTTGCTGGATGAGCCCATGGGAGCGCTGGATAAGAAACTGCGCAGCCGCATGCAGCTTGAGGTTGTGGACATCATTGAAGAGGTGGGCGTCACCTGCATCATGGTGACCCATGACCAGGAAGAAGCCATGACCATGGCTGAGCGCATCGGCATCATGGATGCCGGCTGGATTGTCCAGGTGGGCACCCCTATCGATATCTACGAAAACCCGAACAGCCGCATGACGGCGGAATTCATCGGCTCCGTCAATATGTTTGAAGGCGAGATCACCGAAGAAGAAGCGGGTTACGTCATCATTCAATCACACCAGATACATCAACCGATCTACATCGGCCACGGCATCATGGCACCACTGGAAGACCGCAAGGTCTGGATTGCCGTACGTCCTGAAAAGACCATGGTGACCAGAGAGCAGCCGGAAGGAAACTACAACTGGAGCAAAGGTGTTGTTCACGACATTGCCTATCTAGGTGGCCATTCGGTTTATCATATACGACTTCCGTCAGGCATGATGGTGCAGTCCAACATGGCTAATGTGATCCGTACCGCCGATAACCCGACCTGGGGCGATGACGTCTATATCAGCTGGGATGATGACAGTGGTGTCGTCCTGAATAGCTGACCAATCAGCGCTAACCTTATTCAGTAGATTTTGTGTTTGTGGAATCTGTCATGTCCAATCTGTTAATAAAAGGTGCCTCCGCGACAGCGTGGGGACCCGAGAGGGTAAACGCCTTAAGGGAACTGTGGGGACGTCGCCTCGTTCTTGGCGTCCCCTATCTCTGGCTACTGCTATTCTTTCTTGTCCCCTTCCTGATTGTGGTCAAGATCAGCTTTTCATCGGCAGAAATTGCCATTCCGCCCTATTCGTCCGTGGTTGAGTACTTCGATGAAGTACTGACATTTACGGTAAATCTGGGCAACTACCTGTTCCTGGCCGACGATGAGATGTACCTGCAGGCCTATCTGACCTCGATCCGGCTGGCCCTGGTTGCTACCTTTTTCTGTCTTCTGCTGGGCTATCCCATGGCCTACGCCATGGCCCAGGCACCCGGAAGAAAACAAAGTTTCCTGCTCATGCTGGTGTTATTGCCATCATGGACCTCTTTCCTGATCCGCATATACGCCTGGATGGGAATACTGAAAAATAACGGGTTATTAAACAACCTGCTGATGTGGTGTGGCATTATTGACCAGCCCCTGCAGATCCTGAACACTAACATCGCCGTTTACATAGGCATCGTTTATGCCTATCTGCCATTTATGGTGCTCCCTATTTATGCCAACCTGACCCAGTTGGACAAATCACTGCTGGAAGCGGCCAATGACCTGGGCTGTCGTCCATGGGAAACCTTTTTCAGAGTTACACTGCCGCTGTCCATGGGTGGCATTGTCGCCGGCTGCATGCTGGTCTTTATCCCTGCCGTGGGTGAATACGTGATTCCTGAACTGCTCGGTGGGCCTGAGAGCCTGATGATCGGCAAAGTGCTCTGGCAGGAGTTTTTCAATAACCGTGACTGGCCGCTGGCCAGTGCCCTGGCCATGATCATGCTGCTGATTCTCTGTCTGCCTATCGCCTTCTTCAACCGCCAGCAGGTGAAGCAATTGGAGGCCAGCCTGTCATGATACTTTCCACAGAAACAGGAACTGAGCGCACCAATGCCCCAGGGCGAATCAAAATGCCGGGCTTCTCCACCATCATGCTGATACTTGGGCTGATTTTTCTCTATTTGCCCATGTTTATCCTTGTCCTTTACTCCTTTAATGCTTCACGCCTGGTGACCGTATGGGCAGGTTTCTCAACCCAATGGTACGTGGAGCTGTTTCAGGATGAACAACTGATGGGCGCGGTCTGGATCAGCCTGAGAATTGCTTTCTATACCGCGTCCATGGCGGTCATTCTGGGGACGGTGTCGGCTTTTGCCCTTGACCGCTTTGGCAAATTCCGTGGCCGGACCGCCTTCAACAGCATGCTGACCGCTCCCCTGGTTATGCCCGATGTTATCACTGGCCTGTCGCTGCTGCTGTTGTTTGTCACCATGGCAGACTTGGTCGGCTGGCCCATGGAACGGGGCATGCTGACCATCTGGATCGCCCATGTCACCTTCTCCACCGCTTATGTGGCGGTTGTCGTTGGCGCCAGGTTGCGGGAAGTGGATCGCTCCATTGAAGAGGCGGCGATGGATCTCGGTGCTACACCATTGCGAACGTTCTTTCTGATCACCATTCCAACCATTGCCCCATCGTTGGCCGCTGGCTGGTTACTGGCGTTCACCCTGTCTCTGGACGATCTGGTTATTGCCAGCTTTGTCTCTGGCCCGGGTTCAACCACGTTGCCAATGGTGGTCTTCTCATCCGTACGCCTGGGGATCTCACCGAAAATTAACGCCATGGCGACACTGATTATCCTGGTGGTCTCTCTGGCAGCCCTGTTTGGCTGGTGGTTTATGCGCCGTTCAGAAAGGGAAAGAAGAGCCAGCCTGGAAAGGTTTGGCACCAGCTGATCTGTTCCTGGGGTTAAGATGATTTGTCAGAAAGCCAACTCACCAGTTTTGATACGTCAAGTTTATGTCCGAGTGAGTGTGTTTTTGCTAACCCCAGTATTTCATCTACCGCTCTTTGGGGGTAACTTTTGTCTGGATACCCATAGTTATGCACACCACCCGTATCCGAGGTTTTCAGATGGACGTTGAATGTGATACCAAACCTGCCCGTGGTATTTGACTGATCAATTTTATAAATCAACTTCTCTTCGTGGAGTACCTTAAGCAGCCTGAAAAGCTCATTACCCAACTCATTATCGGGCAAATAATGCGTTTCATTTTTACGGGTAATGTCGAGCATCCGTCCATCACTCAAGCGGGCAGGTGCGGTGGCATCGATACCCACAACAATACGGCCTGCTCCCGGGTATCCCTCCAAGTCCGTGATACTGCGAAAGACGATCAAAGGCTGGTAATTGATTGCCGTATACTCTTCTGCAAGCTTTGCGGATAAGTCATGACCTTGCTTCCGATAGTATTTTGTACAGCCAGAGCAAAGCTGAAGCCCTTGATACTGCTGAGAACCTTTTTCGGGTTTTGCTTCATGACAGACATCGCATTTAATCGTCTTTTCACCACCACTAAAGGCGCTTGTTGCACTTTCATCAGACCTGGCACCAGACCTGGCAGCAAACCTGGCACCAGACCTGGAAACCCCGGTACGGTCCAAACGGGCATCAGAGCTTGTACTCAATCTGGTTAAGTCCATCTCGTCAGACGAGGAATACATACTCTTTCTCCTGGGTGCTGAAATCAGGGAAGCGGGCAAGGCTGCGCCAGGGCGCAAATAAGAGGAGGCTCTTTTTGTGGTAGCAGAGCCTGAAGCACTGGCAGGCGTGCTCCCCGAGGGTAAACGCAAGGGATCAGACCGGTTCAGGCTCTTGAAAATCCGAATAAAATTGTCGTATACATCCGAATCAGTGGCACCTTTCCAACCCACAAGGATTAATTTGGGCACTTTGGCTAAACGCTGTATACGAGGGTCCTGATAAGCCCCATGGAGGGCAACGGCCATATCCGAACCATTGCCACCAAAAATAGCACAGCCTATAAAACAACTGACAATGGTGCTGCCGCCGTGATTACTGCTTGCAAGGAGTAGAGAAACAAACGCATTGGTGAAATCCTGCTGATACCTTAACAGCTCTGAGGGTGTATTCCTCCCTGCACCGGAACTGTTAACACTAACGTCATATTCACGCTTATTTGGGGCAACCACGTTATGAATATGCTGACAATGTCGCAAACCAAACCTGGGTTCACTGGCATACCTGTAAGGCCCGGTGGTTAAACACGCGCCAGTTTGAACCGGCAATTTTTCATGGGTTTTCTGGTTAAATGCAGCGCCAAGCTCATTTACAAACCGCAGGGCGATACCTCCACCATGATTCATGTCTCTGTTTGCGGCATTGACCAGATCAAATGGTACGCCTTGTTTCGAGAGCTCTCTGGCGTAACCGAACATACCATCAACAGGATTCATCGCTATTTCCAGCTGGTCAGGAATAAGCACTCTTGACCTGTTTTCACCACCGCCTGCGCTGGTTGCCGTGTTAATTGCCGAGGCACCGGTGCTGGCAGGTGTTTTCACACGGCTGACCGGTGAACCTGTTGATGGGGTTGCAGGGGTGGTTGCAGGAGTAGTTGAAGGGATTGCAGGGTTCAGCGGTCCTGACGCTTGCCACTGTCGGGCAAAGTCCCTGCAAGCCTTTATGTCGGCAGCTTCAGAAGACCTGCCCACCAGAATCAGTTCTGGTGCCAGTCTGCCTGTTGACTCAAAATCAACCTTGGCTGCCAGAACCGCCTCTGCCAATGCGTTTCCTGAGCCACTGGCACGACCACAACCGAGCAAAGGGCAGAAAATCCGCTTCAGCCCTCTACCATCAGCCTCTTTAAAAACCTCAAGAACAGCCTTTTTCAGCATGGCTGCAAACGACCTGTCGCTCGATAGAGGAACCAATACATTATGTATCGTCTGGCAATTGGTTAAATCAGGGGGTTTGACTTCACTAATATAGTCATAAGTGAAACATTCCCCAAACTGTATTTGCCGCTGCTGAGATGCCCGATGATAATAGCTGCCATTGCCTCCAAACCTGTTTTTGATTGCCTCCGCAATACCTCTGTCTAACTGCATGTGCCGGTCGACAGAACTCACTATCCCATAGGCTTCTTCGCCATTTTTAAGTCCGACCCACGTTAATAACCCCTCATTGCAAGTCACCAGGGTTACCTGGCCAGGCAATGTTTTTTCAGCACCAGTCGATAGATAATGGTAATTTACCGGGAGTTCATATTTTGTGACCATGGTTTTGCCAACGATATGGTTCAGCGCTGGATACTTTGTCAATTCTCTAATCAGGCGCCCATTATCAATTGAATTAACCGTTCGCCCATAGACAAACTGATGCTTTTCATTAATACCGCATTCCTGCAGTCTAAGAGGGCCAAAAACGCTAACCTGATCACAGAAATTTCTAATGGCACCATCCATTTCAGCCTCCTTAAAGTATTGCTGTAATAAGCCTTTATTTAATTGTGCAGGCAAACAGAAAACTTGCAGCCCCATGGCCGCTTTTTATCAACAATTCTTATAGACTGAAATTTAGGGATATAGTTCCAAAATTAGAAAACGTTTTCTTTTACAGGATTCAAGGAAAAACAGACTGTCCCAATGGCTGACAGGAAAAATCGTCCGTCAGGCATCCGGGTCAATCAGCATCGAGCACCGATGGTAAGTTTTCCTGCCCCTGAACAGCCTCAACAAACCGTTCACCAATGACCCGACATGCTCCTACACAACACACCCCTGCTGTAAACACCACTATACCTGTCAGGGCACCGTAGATGACGTTGGTTTGTGTTTCAACATCATTTACCTCCAGCCCAAGGGATCGGGAATAGAGAATACTACCGCCCACGCCACCACCAACCGTCAGAAGATACCCACCCACTATCCCGACCACAGAGTTCAGGCAACCATCCGCACAACGATTCACATAACAACGCCGCCCAAAGGCAGCCACCCTTCCCATCAGACTGGCCGGATCATCAGATGAACCCGGGGCAGCTTCACCAGGCCCATGGGGTTGGGCAGCCTGTGGATATACGACACCTCCGGAAATACCGTTCACCGTCCAGTCACCTCGTGATTTCAATGCCGAATTCCCGCAGGACGCTGTCAGGGAACCCTGGCATTTCCCACACGCTGGGAATTCCAAACTGTCAAAAGAATTTGTCCCCCTGTCATTCTCATGGCAAAAGGGGCTATCAGATTTTATCAGGAAGCAGACTGTGGACAGCTTAAGGATTGGAAAGTTCCGGCTGGGCATTACCTGACATCAGGCCAGTAATAAACGTGTCCCAGTCAAAACTGCTCTTGTCGTGTAATACGGTTTTATAAAAATAGACATCTCCCAGTCTAGCCGTGTGAAGTTCATTGCTGGCAATCATACGGGCTAATGAACACAGTTTCTCTTCTTTCCCCTCGATACTGAATTGTCTGTGTATTTGTAAGGCAATATCTATAAATAATAACGCCAGCAGTGTGGCATCATTACTCTCTTTTAAACCCATTCCGTTATTAATATCTATTGTCAGCGAACAAATATGCGCCCGGGAAGGGACATCCAATGAATCGTTATTGGCAAGCAAACACAGATGTTGAAATAGTTTATAAAAATAAATTTCCCGATAGTCACGGGCTACAGGGCTATCAACCAGGATCAGCCGTGCCGGGCCCGGGGAGCTGGCTAAAGTTGATAGCTTTACCTTACAATGCTCTGGCAAGGCAATTTCCTCACTCATATCATAGTGATATTGTCGTGATTTTTGTTGTAGGTCTTCGAGTCTATCAAGACTTACCAGCGGTAGTTCATTCTCAACCACTGTCCTGACTAAAAGGTGGTTCGACCTGAGTGAAAAATAATTATCAACATTGATTGAACTAAAGGCGATAAAGTCCTTCAACCTGAGATATTGGGCAATTTCAGCATTTAATTCGCGACACAATGGAAGATGATTATCTCTCGCAGGCGCTGACCTTACCTTTCGCAACGGCGTGAAAATATTGGCTGTTGGATTTTCCCTGAATTCACTGGACCGTAGATAATCGGAAAAGTTGACATAACGATCAACAATGGCATTTGCAGAGTTCATGACTATACCCTTTTTCTTTCCCTTGAAAATAGAGTCCAAGTTTGGAAAAAGGTTCCACTTCAAAAATGTGCAAGTGACATCGGCATCAGATCCCCACCTCATCAAAATCCAGGCGATCCGGGACGGGCAGGCCGTGGTATTGCACCGGGACACGGTTCAAATTACACAGCAGCTGGTAAGGAATCGTGCCTGCACCCTGTGCCACCTCATTAATAGGCAACTCTTCTCCCCACAGGATGGCCCGGTCCCCGATCTGCACATCGGGCAAATCGGTCAAATCCACCGTCAACATGTCCATGGATACTCTGCCCACCAGTGGCACCCGGCAGCCATTAATAAAAACCGGGGTACCATTGGCTGCGTGGCGCGGGTAACCATCCGCATAGCCAATAGCCACCACACCAATTCGGGTGGGTCTCTGGGTAATCCACTGGCTGCCATAACCAACGGGACTCCCTGCTGGAATTTCCTTGATGCTGATAATGGCTGAACTCAGCTCCATAACCGGTTTCAGGTTCTGCTCGATACCATGGGCTTTTGGAAATGGAGAAACCCCGTAAAGCAGCAGCCCGGGACGATTCCACTCTCCCCGCGCTTCTTTCAGGGCAACCAGCCCGGCAGAGTTACAGAAACTGCGTTCACCCGGCAGGCCATGGGTACAGGTATTGAACATTGTCAGCTGCTGTTGCGCATGATCATTGTCTGACTCGTCGGCACAGGCGAAATGACTCATTAACACAATGTCTTTAACAAAAGAGAGACCATTGAGTTGTCCCCAGGCCCTGCGGTACTCATCAGGGGTAAAGCCAACCCGCCCCATACCGGAATCCATCTTCAGCCACAGTCTCACCGGATGGTCGAGGGGGTGGGCGACTAACGCATCAATCTGGTATTGATGATGAATAACCGTATCCAGACGATACTGGCCAATCATCGCCAGCTCTGAAGGTTCAAAAAAGCCTTCCAGCAGCAGTATCGGCTGTTTGATACCAGCGGCGCGAAGTTCCAGGGCTTCCTCAATACAGGCAACGGCAAAGCCACTGGCCATATCAGCAAGCGCGATGGCACAGGCGGTTGCACCATGGCTATAGGCGTCCGCCTTTACCACAGCCATTACCTGACCATTACCAGTGCTCCTGGCAGACAGTTGTTGGGCAATACGATAGTTATGACGCAGTGCATCAAGGTTTATCGTTGCTGTTGCTGGTCGACCCATGCCTGTTGAGATTCCCCCGGAAAATGCCAGTTAAAGGCAGCATCCTATCAATTAATAACTAACAGCTCTTTATGTGTTTATCGAAATTATTATATTGAATAAATAATAC
>NZ_JAHHPP010000191.1 GCF_024606265.1 Endozoicomonas sp. SESOKO1 | reverse complement strand
ACTCGAACCAGCGACCCAATGATTAACAGTCATTTGCTCTACCAACTGAGCTATCGGGGATCAAAAGGTAAGGTAAATGATACCTTTCTTAATGAGTCTGTCAAGTTGCTGAGTACCAGAAGCTGGTACTCAGTACCTACCGTTTATCAGGCCAGCGCTGCCTGAAGCCTGTCCAGGGCCTTCTCTAATGCTTCATCGCCGGTGGCAAATGAGAGCCTCATGCAGCCATCAGAACCAAAGGCAGAGCCGGGAACCAGGGCAACGCCTTTTTCCAGGAAGAGAGCAGCAAGGTCTGTATCTTTTTCAAAGCCCAGCTTCTTCATGGCTTCACTGAAATCGGCAAAAGCGTAGAAAGTGCCATCACCCTCGATAGCGCTGACGCCTGGCAGCTGATTCAGTCGGCCGACAACGTAGTCATGGCGTTTTTTAAACACCTTGAGCATCTCTTTCACGCAATCCTGCGGTCCATTCAGCGCCGCAACTGCTGCTGCCTGGGCGATAGAGCAGGGGTTGGACGTGCTCTGGGACTGGATCTTCTTCATGTTCTTGATCAGCCACTCAGGCCCGCCAGCATAGCCAATCCGCCAGCCGGTCATGGAGTAGGCCTTGGATACGCCGTTCAGAACAATCGTACGGTCATAGAGTTCAGGGCAGACCATCAGGATGTTGCAGAAAGGCTCTTCAGTCCAGAGGATATGTTCATACATATCATCGGTTGCGATCATTACGTCCGGGTACTTTTTCAGTACTTCAGCCAGGGCTTCGAGTTCTTTACGGTTATAGGCGGTTCCGGTCGGGTTTGAGGGGCTGTTGAGCACGACCAGCCTGGTTTTGTCGGTGATTGCTGCTTCAAGCTGATCAGGTGTGATTTTGAAGCGGTTTTCCAGACCGGCTTCCACGATAACCGGTACGCCTTCAGCAATGACGACCATGTCCGGGTAAGATACCCAGTAGGGGGCTGGAATAATTACTTCATCGCCCTTGTTCAATAGCGCCAGGGCCAGATTAAAGAAGCTCTGTTTTCCTCCGCAGGAAACCAGAATTTGGCTTTGCCCGTAGTCGAGTCCATTATCCCGCTTGAATTTATCAATAACGGCCTGTTTCAGCTCGGTGGTTCCATCCACGGCAGTGTATTTTGTTTTCCCTTCAGCGATGGCTTTGACCGCCGCGGCCTTAATGTGCTCCGGAGTATCGAAATCGGGCTCTCCGGCGCCAAGACCAATAATGTCATGTCCTGCAGCTCTCAGTTCGGCAGCCCTGGCGGTAACTGCCAGAGTTGGGGATGGCTTGACCATTTGTACGCGTTGGGATGGATGACCAGTCACAGTTTTCCTCATTTATGGTTGTAACTCTGAGAATTATAATGCGGTTTGCCTTCCGATTTGGGCCGGAGAAATTCGCTGGGTGGCATCACCAAAGAGCCTGTGGAAGCATCTCTGCTGATTTGGTCAGACTCTCCAAGGCGGAAACTATCTACCAAAACCTGTAGTATAACGGTGATGATTAGCGAGTATCCGTCATGCGAACAACAGAAGGCATCATACACAATACGATGTACTGTTGATATCCGTTTGTCGGTTACCCTCGGCAAAATTTTTTCTGCTCCAGATGGAAGGATAGCATGAGTCGATCCTTTAAAGTTTCTTCCCGTTTCGGTCCCGCTGGTGATCAACCGATGGCTATCGAGCAGCTGGTCAAGGGTATTGATGCTGGCCTTGCCTGTCAGACATTGTTGGGGGTAACAGGCTCCGGCAAGACATTCACAGTTGCCAATGTCATCGAGAAAATACAGCGACCAACGATCATCATGGCCCATAACAAGACACTGGCCGCACAACTCTACGGTGAGTTCAGGGAGTTCTTTCCAGACAATGCCGTGGAGTATTTTGTCTCCTACTATGACTATTATCAGCCGGAAGCTTACGTACCCACCTCAGATACCTATATCGAAAAAGATGCATCGGTGAATGAACATATTGAACAAATGCGTCTCTCTGCCACCAAGGCCCTGATGGAGCGACCGGATGCCATTATTGTGGCAACGGTCTCGGCCATCTACGGCCTGGGTGATCCGCAGTCTTATCTTAAAATGATGATGCATCTGGATCGTGGTGACAGGGTAGACCAACGAACGATTCTGCGCCGTCTGGCAGAATTACAGTACACGCGTAACGATGCCGATTTTCGGCGGGCCACTTACCGTGTGCGTGGTGATGTTATTGATATATTTCCCGCTGAATCGGAAAAAGAGGCTGTCCGCCTGGAGCTTTTTGACGATGAACTGGAAGCCATCAGTGAGTTTGATCCGCTGACGGGAGAGGTTCTGAGAAAACTCCCCAGGGCAACTATTTATCCAAAAACTCACTACGTTACCCCCAGACAGACCATCCTGGATGCAGTGGAAGCCATTAAGGTAGAACTGGTGGATCGGCTCAACATTTTGCGCGATAACAATAAGCTGGTGGAAGCTCAGCGACTTGAGCAGCGCACGCAGTTTGACCTGGAAATGATGATCGAACTGGGTTATTGCACCGGTATCGAGAACTATTCCCGCTACCTGTCTGGTAATAAACCCGGCGAGGCGCCGCCAACGCTGTTTGATTATATTCCGGATAATGCATTGCTGGTGATTGACGAGTCCCATGTGACTGTGCCCCAGATCGGTGCCATGTATAAAGGGGATCGCTCCCGAAAAGAGACACTGGTGGAATATGGTTTCCGTTTGCCGTCGGCCCTGGATAACCGGCCCATGAAGTTTGAAGAGTGGGAAGAACGACGACCGCAGACTATTTTTGTCTCTGCCACACCGGGTAAGTATGAGGAAGAGAACCAGGGGCAGGTGGTTGATCAGGTGGTCAGGCCCACCGGTCTGGTGGATCCGGCAATTGAGGTCCGCCCGGCAACCACTCAGGTGGATGATCTGTTGATGGAAATTAATAAAACCGTTGCCAAAGAGGAACGGGTGCTGGTTACTGTGCTCACCAAGCGTATGGCAGAGGACTTAACTGAATTTTTGCATGAACAGGGCGTCAGGGTACGCTATCTGCACTCTGATATTGATACGGTAGAACGGGTAGAGATTATCCGTGACTTGCGAATTGGTGCCTTTGATGTGCTGGTGGGTATCAACTTGCTGCGGGAAGGCCTTGATATGCCAGAGGTCTCTCTGGTCACTATTCTGGACGCGGATAAGGAAGGTTTTCTCCGTTCTGACCGTTCATTGATTCAGACCATTGGCCGCGCTGCCCGTAACATTAATGGCCGGGCGATTCTCTATGGTGACCGGATTACCGGTTCCATGGAACGGGCCATCAGCGAGACCGAGCGGCGTCGCAAAAAGCAGATTGCCTACAACAGGAAACATAATATTACGCCAAAAGGTGTGTTCAAATCGGTGGCTGATATTCTTGAAGGTGCTGTTGTGCCCGGACGGAAGAAAGGCAGTAAGGCCCAGAGAGCCGTGGCTGAACCGAGAACCGAGTATCAGGTTCCCATGACTCCGGAAGTCATGGCTGCGACCATCAAGAAGCTGGAGGCAAAAATGATGGAGCACTCCCGGAACCTTGAGTTTGAACAGGCGGCTGCTGTCCGGGATGAAATTGCCTCGCTTCGGGAGCAGGTTTTAAAACACTGAGTATAGGTATAACCCTGTTAGAATTAAGCCGATTGGAGTGTTGCATTTTTTAGCTGTATTGATAATATACGCAACACTTCAGTCGGTTAGCTCAGTTGGTAGAGCACCACCTTGACATGGTGGGGGTCGCTG
>NZ_JAHHPP010000190.1 GCF_024606265.1 Endozoicomonas sp. SESOKO1 | reverse complement strand
CGTAAAAACCAATGCCCACTTTCCAACGGATATTAACCTGCTCCGGGATGCCGTTTGATAAACCGGATTTCCTTGAAGAACTTCTGTAGTCCAAGGTTTTTCATCGACTATGTGGTAAATCCTGAAGCTGGTTTTGGGGCTGCCCGAAACTCGTTATTTTCCAGAGATGGGCTTTCGGTGCTCAATAGTTATCGGAATCATGCCAAAAAGTACAGTGAGGCTCTATCGAGACTCACTGGTATGAAAGGTCTGGAGCAACATACGATGATGCCGTTCAGGGGGCTGTTTGATTCAATGGGTAAAGGAGTTATCCGGCAGGAAAAGCATTGGTGCCCTGAGTGTTATCTGGATGCTATGCGACAATCAATGCCTGTTTATGATCCGCTGGTTTTTTCCCTTATGGAAGTGAAAAGCTGTCCTGTTCATCAGTTGGCGCTCGTGAGTCAATGCCCGGATTGTGGTGCTACCCAGCAAGCGCTACCTTCATCAAGAAAAATTGGTTGGTGTACCCAGTGCGGTGGTTTTCTCGGTTATATGGTGGGTGAAGCGAGAGAGGTGACTTCCAGGGAGCAATATTTTTATGACCTTTTTGAGTGCCGTCATCAATTGTTGGAGATTGATGTCAGTCAGGAATTTAAGGATGGGGTGATGATGGTTGTCAATCGTTCCGGGTGCGGTGCTGTGACAAAGTTGACCGAAGTCGTGTGCTTCTCTGACAGAACGATTTCGCAATGGGTGTCTGGTCGTTATCGACCAACGCTTACCAGTTTTCTTGATTTTTTCCTGGCAGTGAATGTTTTGCCGTCACAGTTATTGGTGAATCATCAGGATATTGCACCGCAGCTGACAGAGGCCAGATTAACTGTTCGAAAAGTGTTTAACTCGTCACTGGAGATGGAGGAGATTGAAAAACGACTGCAGACCTATGCTTTATCAGAAAAAATTACTCCATTGCCGGAAGTTGCCAGCAAGCTGAAGGTGGGGGTTAGTTTTCTTTCTTATCGCTTTCCTGAATTGACTCGTGCTGTGGTGCAAAAGAATCAGGGGTTGCGAAAGTTAGAGAGTGATAACCGATACCATCAATTTACTGACCAGATATCGAAGATCATCGTAGATCTCGAGAAGGAAGGAGTTGTGCCCAGTTATAACAAAGTCAGGTGTCGTATGGTTGAGTATCACGGATTTCGGTACAAAGATTTCACTCGATTATGGGGGAAGGCCATGAAGGAGTGGCAAGCCAGCTAAGCTCATATCTCTCCTCTGAGCGTTTCTTTTCACCTTCCTCAATTTTTTTAATAAAATCTCATCAAGCATTCATATTTGAGTGCTTTTTTTGTGCGCCTAAAATCTGCATTAGTATCTCAGGGTAAAATTCACCACGGAAAAACCATCATAAATATCGTGAAAGTTCCCAGCATAAAGTTTGGGAAAGTGCAGGTATGAGAAGATGAAAGTTCAAGCGAACCAGCAAATAGTTACCGAAAGTTCAAGAAATCAGGAATGAGATCTGGTGGTTGCCACCACAAAGACAAAAAAAGAGAGAGTTTAGCTAGAAGTTACAAAGGAAGGAATAAAACATTAAGTATTGGTACCAGTGGTCGGACTCGAACCGACACGCCCGCAAAGGCAACGGATTTTGAATCCGTCATGTCTACCAATTCCATCACACTGGCATTTGATGTTGCTGAGCTTATGTCATCTGTTCGCTGAATTCAAAGCTTTTCTCATCGAGTGAAGCGTTAAGGTTTGCTGGCGAAGTGGCTGTTGCTCAAGTGCGTCGAAGTATATCAAAGAGATCATTGAGATCAAGCAGTTATTGAATGGTAAGAACAAAAAAAATACGGTAAGTCCGTAACGTTGGATGGAATCGCCCTCCTGACACCTTCCTTGTTTTGCAGTATCCTTCGGTGCTTTTTATTCAGGCTGGTTTTCTACGCTCTTCTACCAAGAGTAGCGTGGACTACCGGAAATGAAGACAGTAACCACCGGATTGTCCATGCAAGTCAGTGATTTTGATTTTGATCTGCCCGATGAGCAGATTGCCCGGTTTCCTGCAGAGGATCGTACCGGCAGCCGCCTTCTGTGCCTTGATGGCAATAGTGGTGAGGTTCGGCATCAACAGTTTTCTGATATAGAAAGTCTGCTTGAGCCCGGCGACCTGTTGGTGCTGAATAATACGCGGGTGATTCCGGCCCGTTTGTATGGTCAGAAAGAGACGGGTGGCAAAGTTGAGGTGCTGATTGAGCGGGTATTGGAGGATAACCTGGCGCTGGCCCAGGTTAGGGCCAGCAAGTCGCCAAAGCCGGGCGCTGTGTTATTGCTGGCAGATGGCGCGGTGCGCGTTGTTGTGGAAGGGCGTCGGGATTTTCTGTTTATTCTACGGTTTGAAACATCGGTTTTACCGCTGCTGCTGGAGCACGGCCACATGCCATTGCCGCCTTATATTGACCGTGAAGATGGTGATAGTGATCGTCTGCGTTATCAAACGGTGTTTGCGGCAAGGGATGGCGCGGTGGCGGCACCAACGGCAGGGCTTCATTTTGATGAAGCATTGCTGGCGCGTCTTGAGGCCAAAGGCGTTCAGAAGGTGTTTGTGACGCTTCATGTGGGCTCAGGAACGTATCAGCCGGTTCGGGTTGAAAAGATTGAAGACCATGTGATGCACGCGGAGTATATCGAAGTTTCTGAGGCCGTCTGTCAGGCGGTGCGGGAAACCCGTGCCAGGGGTAATCGTGTTGTGGCGGTGGGTACCACGTCGGTGCGCAGCCTTGAATCAGCTTCGGCATCCGGTGAGATTGTCCCGTTCCAGGGGGATTCCAGCATCTTTATTTATCCGGGTTATGAGTTTCGCAGTGTGGATTTGATGGTGACTAATTTTCATCTGCCGCAATCCACCCTGTTAATGCTGGTCAGTGCTTTTGCCGGTCGGGAAAATGTGCTGGCTGCCTATAAAGAAGCCGTTGAGCAAAAGTACCGCTTCTTCAGTTATGGCGATGCCATGTTGCTGACCCGTAGGCGGACTGATTCCCAGACACTGTCGAGTTTATAGATGGCGTGTCTTTGTAGTTTAAGAGAAAGAGCTATACAAAATTCATGACAAGAGAATGCTTTATGCAGTTTCAGCAGCTGGCTACCGATGGCAAAGCCCGTCGTGGTCGGTTGACCTTTCCCCGTGGCACGGTTGAAACACCATGCTTTATGCCGGTGGGAACCTATGGCACGGTAAAAGGCATGTTGCCAAGGGATATTAAAGAGATTGGTGCAGAAATTATTCTGGGTAATACCTTTCATTTGATGCTTCGTCCGGGTACCGAAATTATTCAGAAGCATGGCGACCTGCACGACTTTAACCAGTGGCACGGTCCGATTCTGACGGACTCCGGTGGCTTTCAGGTTTTCAGCCTGGGCAAGTTGCGCAAAATTACCGAAGAGGGCGTTTCTTTCCAGTCTCCGGTGGATGGTTCCAGGGTGTTCCTGAACCCGGAGATTTCGATGCAGGTTCAGCGTGAGCTGGGTTCTGACATCGTGATGATTTTTGATGAGTGTACGCCGGGTGACGCTAATGAAGAGCAGGCGCGCAGTTCCATGGAACTTTCTCTGCGTTGGGCAGCCCGCTCCAAAGCCGCTCACGGTGAAAGTCCTTCTGCCCTGTTTGGCATTATCCAGGGAGGAATGTTTGAAGAGCTGCGTGATGTGTCCCTTGCGGGCCTGACAGAGATTGGCTTTGATGGTTATGCCATTGGCGGTCTTTCTGTGGGTGAGAGCAAAGAGGATATGATGCGTATTCTCTCCCATATCACCCATAAAATTCCCGAGAGTCATCCCCGTTACCTGATGGGTGTTGGCAAACCGGAGGATATTGTTGAGGCGGTTCGTCGTGGTGTTGATATGTTCGACTGTGTTATGCCAACCCGTAACGCCCGCAATGGTCACCTGTTTGTCGATGAAGGGGTGATCAAGATCCGCAACTCGGCCCACAAGATGGATGAGCGTCCGCTGGAAGAGCATTGTGATTGCTATACTTGCCAGAATTTCAGTCGCTCATACCTGCACCATCTGGATAAGTGTGGTGAGATCCTTGGCTCCATGCTGAACACCATCCATAACCTGCGCTATTACCAGCGGGTCATGGCCGGTCTGAGAGGCGCCATCGAAGAAGGTAAGCTGGAAGCGTTTGTTGCCGAGTTCTATCGCAAGCGTGGGCAGGATGTTCCTGACTGGGGTTGATATTTTCTGGATAGTCCCAACTAACAGTTTGTTCGTGTAAATCCGGATAAGGTTCTGGGCTTGATGCTTTTGGAATTGGGCTCTGCCACCGCTTTTGCCCGCTTTCGGCGAAGGGGAGGGTTCCGGACTGGTTGTTTTTCAGGTAAATTGCTGCGTCAACGGTAATAATACGATTAGGAGTATTGGAATGATTCCTTTCATCAGTCAGGCTCAGGCAGCTGCAGAAGGTGGTGCGGCTGCTGCAACAGCTGGACCGGGTATGATTGGTCAGCTGGTGATGCTGGGTGGTTTTGTGCTGATTTTCTGGCTGCTGATCTGGCGTCCCCAGAGCAAGCGTGCCAAAGAGCACAAAAACCTGATTGCTGGTCTGGCCAAAGGTGATGAGGTAGTCACCACTGGTGGTATTCTTGGTAAAGTCAGCAATGTAACGGATGAGTTTGTCACCCTGCAGGTTGCCGACAATATGGAACTGAATTTCCAGAAAGGGTCTGTTGCTGCTACGTTGCCAAAAGGTACCATCAAGGCGATCAAGTAAGTTTTGAGAAAAGCAGCTTTTTCAGGCTGCTTTTTTTATTAAACGAATTGTGCCGTATGCCCATAGCCCGGGAAAGATCATCCTGGCAAAGGCTGTATAACAATGCCGCTATGGCGCTTCACTATTAATTCAGGAACCGGTGAGCCATGCTCAATCGCTATCCATTGTGGAAGTACCTGCTGATTCTGGTCATCGTAGGTCTCGGGTTTATGTATGCCCTTCCCAATCTTTACCCCGCAGACCCGGCAGTACAGGTGACTGGCACCAGTTCGTCCAGAGTGATGGATGAGCAGGTTCAGCAGCGTGCTGAAAAGGCCCTGGCAGCGGCCAATATTGATGTTAAGTCTGTGGAGCTTGACGACAAGGCATTGCTGATTCGCCTTAACCGTGCTGATCAGCAGCAGTTGTCGAAATCGCTGATCAAAGAGGCGCTTGGGGATGACTATATTGTTGCCATTAACCTGGCTCAGACGACGCCGGACTGGCTGACTTCCATTGGGGCCTTCCCGATGAAGCTCGGGCTTGATCTTTCCGGTGGTGTGCACTTTCTGTTGGAGGTGGATACTGCAAAAGCCCTGCAGCTGAAAATGGATATTGCCAACTCGGAAATTCGAACTTCCCTGCGCAAAGAAAAGCTCCGCTATCGCACCATGCCAGAGCGTGCCGATGGTGCACGACAGATGGCATTTAATGATGCGTCATCCCGTGACCAGGCTGCCCGCCTGATCAGCAAGGATTTTCCGGATTTGACGGTGGAGAACGCTGACGTTAATGGTCGCCCTGTACTGTCTTATCGATACGCTGAAACGGCCATTAAAGAGATTGAAGATTATGCGGTGCGACAGAACCTGACAACGGTTCGTAATCGTGTCAATGAGCTGGGTGTGTCCGAACCGCTGGTTCAGCGTCAGGGGCGTAACGGTATCGTTGTTGAGTTGCCCGGTGTTCAGGATACAGCAGAAGCCAAGCGTATTCTGGGGAAAACTGCTAACCTGCAGTTCCGCCTTGAAGCGCTGCCCAATGCGTCCAGGGCCAGCACTGAGTCATTCAGTTTCATGGATTCCCGTCGTCCTCCCGTGGATCTGGAACGGGATATCATCATTACCGGTGACCAGGTGTCCAGCGCCCAGTCCAACTTTGATACCCAGACTGGCCAGCCACAGGTGAATATCAACCTGGACAGCCACGGCGGTACCGTAATGAACCGCGCTACCCGTAACAACGTAGGGCGGGCCATGGCGGTTATCTTTATTGAGCAGAAGCCGGTGACCAAAGTGGTTACCAGTACCGTAGACGGGAAGCAGGTTAAGGAAACGATCCAGGGCTTCCAGCAGGAAGAGAGCGTTATCAGCCTGGCAACCATTCAGAGTGCGCTGGGTAACCAGTTCCGCATTACCGGCCTGAACTCAACGGCAGAGGCTTCTGAACTGGCGCTGCTGTTGAGAGCAGGCTCCCTGGCTGCCCCGATGTATTTCGCTGAAGAGAGAACGGTGGGTCCAAGCCTGGGGGCAGAGAATATCCAGATGGGTATTCATTCTACGGTGATCGGTCTGATTCTGCTGCTGATCTTCATGGTTGTGGTTTACCGGGTGTTTGGTTTGCTGGCTAATATTGCCCTGGCCATGAACCTGGTACTGCTGATGGCGGTGATGAGTCTGTTTGGTGCCACACTGACCATGCCGGGTATTGCCGGTATTGTATTGACACTGGGTATGGCGGTGGATGCCAACGTACTGATTTTCTCCCGTATTCGGGAAGAGATTCGCGGTGGGCGGCCAATTCAGCGGGCGATCCATGAGGGTTTTGATCGTGCGTTTGTGTCCATCTTGGATGGTAATATCACCACCCTGCTGGTGGGTATCATCCTGTTTGCCGTGGGAACCGGGCCAATCAAAGGTTTTGCGGTCACCCTGTGTATCGGTATTCTGACGTCTATGTTCACAGCCATTGTTCTGACCCGTGGCCTGGTTAACCTGACCCATGGCGGTCGTAACCTGAAGAAACTGTATATTTGAGGTGGCAGTGGTGAATGATTTGAAAGTCATCAATTTCATGCGGCTGCGCACCTACGCTTCGGTGCTGTCGCTGTTGTTAATGCTGGGCTCTGTGGGTGCTCTTGCCGCTAAGGGGATTAACTGGGGGCTGGATTTTACCGGCGGCACGCTGATTGAGCTGGTGTATGATCAGCCGGTGAAGACTGCTGATATCCGTGATCAGCTGGCAACCGCCGGTTATGAGAACGTTGTCGTGCAGGAGTTTGGTTCGGCAGAGGATATCCTGGTCCGTATCCCCGGAGATGACCCGAAAATGGGGGCGGCGGTTGCCGCTCTTCTGGGTCAGAACTATGACGGCAATGTTGCAGCGGTGCGCGTCGAGTTTGTCGGGCCCCAGGTGGGTGAAAGGCTGAGGGAGCAGGGCGGTCTTGGCATGCTGTTCGCCATGTTGCTGATTACGCTCTATATCGCTTTCCGCTTCCAGTTCAAGTTCTCGGTGGGTGCCATTCTGTCGTTGGCCCACGATGTGATTTTCACCCTGGGCCTGTTTGCACTGTTAGGCTTGCAGTTTGACCTGACGGTGATGGCAGCGTTGCTGGCGGTGATCGGATACTCCCTGAACGACACCATCATTGTTTATGACCGTATCCGTGAGAACTTCCGCAAACTGAGAAAAGGCGATACTGAGGAGATTATCAATGTTTCATTGACCCAGACCCTGGGTCGTACATTGGCGACTTCCGGTACCACCCTGATGGTGTTGTTTGCACTGTTCCTCTTTGGTGGTGATATGATTCACAACTTTGCCCTGGCATTGATTGTGGGTGTGGGTGTGGGTACTTATTCCTCCATCTATATTGCGTCCAATATGCTGATCTACATGAGGATCAGCAGGGAAGACCTGATCGTTCCTGTGAAAGAAAATGAAGACCTCGACCAGATGCCATAACGCATAGGGTTCCAGGGATAAAAAAAACCGGTGCTTTTGCCGGTTTTTTTTGGTCTATAGTGAATCTCTTTTAAGGCAGGAAGCCATAAATACCCATTAAAGAGGTTGCTATGTTAACGTGGAATAATGTTAATCCATTTCGCGATAATGTAACCATTGATGATCCTGAAACCGATCCGGGCGAGCCGGAAAGTGTGGGGCGTACTTTTGACCGCCGGTCTGTCAGATCTTCACGGGGTTCTGTTTCGCAATATTCGCAATATATGCAAGCTCGGGAAGCGCTACTTGGACAACCGCAGGCACATTCTTCTGAATATTGTCCTGGTCAGGGAGGAGAACGTTTCAGGCGTCGTAGCAGTATCATGCCGATAATACCGGATAGCTTTGAGACTGAATTCAATGGCGGCATTGAGCCAGAGACATCAATATCAGAAACCGGTGGCATCAGATTTAAGATTGATAAGTACAGAATTAGCTGGCTTGCCGGGCCTGAACCTAACAGTCTGGTTGTTGCAACCGGAACACCATTTTATTCCCCGTATGCTTGTTTGAATGGCACAGAAGGTTCCACACAAACGGTAAAGGTATTGAAAAGAAGCGATGTTGAACCTCAAACTGCCTATTTAACACAGTTAATGAGAAGTAATTGCAAACTGCCTGCCTCCGGAGGGATGATTGATTTAACGTCGGCCAAAAAAGTAGCTGACGACTGCTGGGATTCGGTCGCGCTGCATATTCAGCTTCTCAAGGCAGCAAAAAATGATCCAGGAACGTCCGGTGAGTCCTTGTCAGTGACTAAGACATGGCAAGCCATTTCAGGGGCATTTCTGCGAATGTGTCACCAATCCGGTTGTCCACTGGAGGACACCCGTTCCTATATATTCAATGATGGTGATCATCAATTTGTCGCCAGTGTAAAACTCAGATCCACTGGAGATGATGCCCGGGAGCCTGCTGTTGGCTTATTGGCCAGGGATGCCCGGGTTTCGAGGATTACCGTTAATCCTGGTATCAGCAAAAAACTCACCATTACTGATATTCCTGCTGCCATAGATCTCAAGAAGCTTGCCAGAAAGTTTGATTATAGTGGCGAAGCCTACGGTATTGGTGGCGCGAATGGGGCCATTCGACAGTTCGTAGATGCGTTTATCAGTCCACGGTTAGTGCCGGATAAGCTGCAAAAAACCATGAAATGTCAGCTTACCAGAGGTGGCATTCTCTCGGGGCCTCCGGGTACGGGTAAGACGCTGTTTATCCGTGTCATTGAGTCTTTGCTCAGGGAAAATGGCTTCACTGTATCGACACAAATCATTTCAGGGCCGGAAGTTTTTAACAAATATGTCGGTGAGTCTGAGCAACGAGTCAGGGCGATTTTTTCGGATAGCGACCCGGAAAAAAAACAGAGTATTCGTCTGGTGCTAATTGATGAAATTGATTCGATGCTACCGGCCAGAGGGCGGGCGGGTGATAATGGCATCGGGGATAAAGTCGTCAATCAGTTTCTGACCTGCATGGATGGTATTGATAAAAAAAACAACCTGATTGTTTTCGGCACAACCAATAGGCCAGACCTGATTGATCCGGCCGTGATGCGTCCCGGGCGCATGGATATGCAAATGAAATTTAATTTACCAGAGGTCGATCAGCGTCTTCAGATTTTAAGGATTCAAACCAGGGACTTGTCGGATAGCGGGATGTTGAATGGCGATGTCTCGCTTGAGGAGCTGGCGAAAAATACTGCAGGCTTCAGTGGTGCTGAACTAGGTGCTTTGGTGGAGAAGTCCAGGCTATCAGCTCTGCGCAGGGGGCAGGGCCTGACAGGGAGTGATACTTTTTTTTGTCCTCAGGCACTCAGTAACCTGGAGACGCTGGATGTCAGCACGGCTGATTTCAAATGGGCATTTACCCGGGTTCAGCCACGGTTTGGCAAAAGCAATTTCATGCCCCTGGCGGGGAAAACTTTCGACTATGACGGGTATTCACCAGAAGTTGTCAGCCAACTCAGGAGGACGCTTGCTGATTTTAAGCAGGATGATTCCCGCTCTACCTTGCGTATTCTTATTAAAGGGCCTCAGGGCAGTGGCAAATCAACACTGGCGGCCCTGGCAAACAATGAGTTTGGTGCTTTTTGCAGCTATGTGTCGGCCAGGGATGTGGTCAAATCCAGGGATCGCACCAAGCCGTTGAACGATGTATTTGCTGAGCGGGGTAATCACCAGACCGACCCGGAATGTCATTATGCCGTGATTATTGACGATTTCGATACCATGATTAACTACGATGGTGGCTACTATGAACGTGCCATGGTGTCTGTGCTGGATGCCCATACCAAGCAATCCTTGCAGGGGCTGGAGGAAGGAAAGTTGCTCACCCTTGTCACGGCGACAGAGCATGGAAAGATTGAGTTTCTCCCCCGTCTGTTTCCCGATAATTTAGTGTTCAGAACGGTGGGGCAAGAAGAGGAGCGGTAGGAAAAGTGAGGCACAGCCTCACTCTACGTAGAATCAATAACGAAACATGCCTTCAGTAACGAAGGGTCTGATGCGCTTCAGCACTTCCTTGAAACAGCCGCTGTTACCAGCAACGACCTGGTTATTCTTCATGTAGGTGTGGCCACCTTTAAAGTCACCAACCAGGCCGCCAGCTTCCTGAATCATCAAAATGCCTGCTGCCATATCATAGTCCTGCAGGCCGATTTCCCAGAACGCATCCAGGCGGCCAGCGGCAACGTAAGCCAGGTCGAGCGCTGCAGAGCCGGCACGACGGATGCCTGCGGTATCCCCCAGCAAGGCTCTCATCATGTTCAGGTAACTGTCCAGATGGTTGATGCCCGGACTCATAAATGGGATGCCCGTTCCGATCAGGGCGCCTGCCAGATTTCGCCGATTGCCTACGCGAATGCGTTTGCTGTTCAGGGTGGCACCGTGGCCACGGCTGGCACAGTACTCTTCCTCTTTGATCGGGTCGAGAATAACGGCGTGCTCAAGGCGCCCACGATATTGAACGGCGATGGAAACCGCAAAATGAGGGATGCCGTTAATGAAGTTGGTGGTGCCGTCAAGGGGGTCGATGATCCAGAGGTAATCTTTGCCTTCACCCTTGCCCTCACGGTGTCCGCTTTCTTCACCGTAGAAGCCATGGTCAGGGTAGGTTTTGCTGAGAGAGGCGATAATGCTCTTCTCGGCAGCCTTGTCCACCTCGGTTACAAAGTCATTACGGCTTTTGAACTCGATATTAACGTGATCAAGATCTTTGTAGGCGCGGGCTATGATATCGCCAGCCTGGCGTGCTGCACGCAGCGCCATATTAACCATCGGTTGCATAGGCTTAATTACATCTGAATGTGAAAGATCGTATTGGGATGGGATTCTACCGGATTCATTGATCCGGTTGTATCACTGGCAGTGATAGCGTTTTCTCTGCTGCTCAGCCATCCGGGCTGTGAAACTGTCTATCGGCCAGGAGGGGACAACAATTTCACAAAAAAGTGGGTGCGAATTCTGACAGGATGCGCTTTAACTTGCAATGGAGCGTGAATGTGTGCCTGTCAGTAGTTTTACTATAGGCTTGGCATTGGCCGTAATTTGAGTACACTGACCTGCTGATACCACTTAAAGCCAGAGATTCCTGCGGTGCTCGACAATTTTTCCGAGAACATTTCCATAGTACTGGTCAATCCTTCCCATCCCGGTAACATCGGGGCTGCTGCCCGTGCCATGAAAACCATGGGGTTAAGCCAGTTATGTCTGGTCGCCCCTGATGAGTTTCCATCCGGTACCGCAACAGCGCTGGCCTCTGGTGCAGACGATATTCTGGGAAATGCCAGGGTTTGTGAAACGCTGGATGAGGCCCTCGCGGATTGTCAGTTTGTGGTTGGTACAAGCGCCCGGGTGAGAGGTGTTTCTCTCCCGCTGGTGGATCCTCGGGCATGCGCCCGGAGTATTGTTGACGAAGCAATGACTCATAAGGTGGCACTCATTTTTGGCCGGGAAGATAAAGGCCTGACCAATGAACAGTTGCGACGCTGTCATCTGCAGGTTCATATCCCCACCAATGAAGCATTCAGCTCTCTTAACCTCGGGGCTGCGGTACAGGTGCTCTGTTATGAGTTGCGGATGATGCAGTTGATCAGTACTGATGCACTGGAGATGCCGCAGCCCCGCGGTCATGAGTTGGCAAATATGGATGATATGGAGCGTTACTATGATCATCTGTATCAGATGCTGGTGGAGATTGGTTTTCTTGATCACAGCAGTCACGAGAAGATTATGGCTAAATTGCGGCGTCTTTATGGGCGGGTTCGTCCGGATCGTGTTGAGCTGAATATTCTTCGGGGGATTCTGTCAGAAACCCAACGATGTCTTGCCTCGAAAGAAAAAGAATGAATAAGGGATAATAACAGGCAGGCACAGACCATGTTTGAGCGAATAAAAGAAGATATTAATACCGTAATGGACCGGGATCCGGCGGCACGGAACACATTCGAGGTGGTTACCAATTACCCTGGGCTGCACGCGCTGTTGCTGCACAGGGTGTCGCACAAACTCTGGAAGTCAGGGTTGCTCTGGTTGGGGCGTATGCTGTCAACATTCAATCGCTGGTTAACCGGTATTGAGATACATCCGGGCGCTACCATTGGGCGTCGCTTTTTTATTGATCATGGTATGGGGGTTGTTATTGGTGAAACTGCAGTAATACATGATGATGTCACTCTCTATCATGGTGTGACGCTTGGCGGTACGTCTCCCAATAAGGGAAAGGGGTATCCAGCTAACCAGGGTAAGCGGCACCCGACGTTGGCTAATGGCGTTGTTGTCGGTGCTGGGGCAAAAGTGCTTGGGCCATTCGTGGTAGGGGAGGGCGCCAGGGTTGGGTCAAATGCGGTGGTGGTGCGTGAGGTGCCGCCCGGTGCAACCGTAGTCGGTATTCCTGGCAGGATTGTGAAGAGGCCAGAGGTGGCGGCTGGTAGCAACGGTGAACGCCGTCATGCCAATGCGGAAAAGATGGCAGAGAAAATGGGCTTTGATGCCTATGCCGTCACTTCTGAAATGCCTGACCCGACCGCCCATGCCATTTCGGCCATGCTGGATCATCTCCATGAAGTAGATTCCCGTTTTGATACTTTGTGCCAGGTGTTAAAAGACAATGGTCTTGAATGCAAGGTGCGACCATTACCGGAATTAAGGAAAGAAGATTTTGCGCCTGTGAAAGAGGAAATTACTTCATCTCTATGATAGTCGTGAGTTTAATCTGACTGGTTTTCAGGTGACCTGGCTTTGTCATGGTTTGAGCGGGTGGTGGCGGTATTGGACCCTTTGTTTCAGGATAATGGTCCCCGGTTACGTGAGTAGATTTTGAAACATTGTCGCAGGTATTTCCTGCTGACATTTTTGCTGAAGTGTTGCGGCAAAAGTATTGCATTTTTCAGGCGTATTGATAATATGCGCTGCAATTCAGTCGGTTAGCTCAGTTGGTAGAGCACCACCTTGACATGGTGGGGGTCGCTG
>NZ_JAHHPP010000189.1 GCF_024606265.1 Endozoicomonas sp. SESOKO1 | reverse complement strand
GCGCACCACAATGGGGTTGTGGGGGTCGGAGGTTCAAATCCTCTCGCTCCGACCAAGCATATCTTCTTTACCCCGCCTTCTTACTTCCCTGAAAACCTTAAGCAATAATCTTCAGATTATTTGACAAACAAGCTCAAGCCAAGGTCACTGATTTTCTATCCATTCTTTCATAGCAGCAAAATTCTTCATCAACTATACCCTGTTCTTTTCATCATCCATCCCCTGTATACGGCAACAGATATTCCCTTGATAGTAAGGCAGCGCCTGTTGGTATGATTTTTTAATGCTGGCACTGACCATTCCGATACATTTTTCTCGTCAAAAGCCTCACCAGAAAAAACAACCCTTCAGGGAAAAACAGGGAAAAACAGAATGAAATGATAAGACAATAAAAAACCCTGCCAGGCAGGGTTTTTTATTGCAATCAACAGCAAATCACTTGTCAGAAAGCGCCGCCTTTGGTGTTTCAGAGTTCTCGTAAATCAATAGCGGCTCAGAGTCACCATTGATAACCGATGCATCAATCACCACCTTGGATATGCTTTTATCGGAAGGAATTTCATACATTGAGTCAAGCAATACCGCTTCAAGTATTGAGCGCAAACCACGAGCACCGGTTTTACGCTCCATGGCTTTTTTTGCAACGGCACGAAGCGCATCCTGACGGAAATCCACTTCTACCTCTTCCATATCGAAGAGCTTGCTGTACTGCTTGGTCAACGCATTTTTAGGCTCAACGAGAATGCGCACCAACGCCTCTTCATCCAGCTCTTCAAGCGTTGCAATGACAGGAAGACGGCCTACAAACTCAGGGATAAGACCGAATTTCACCAGATCTTCCGGCTCAACTTCCTTAAAGGTTTCACCCAGATCCTTCTTGTCATCCTTGCTGCTGACTTCAGCAGAAAAGCCAATACCAGACTTGTCAGTACGACCACGAATTACTTTATCCAGACCGGCAAAAGCACCACCACAGATAAAGAGAATATTGGAGGTATCAACCTGCAGGAACTCCTGCTGGGGATGCTTGCGCCCACCCTGGGGAGGAACCGATGCAACCGTACCCTCAATCAGCTTGAGCAGAGCCTGCTGGACACCCTCACCGGAAACATCGCGGGTGATGGATGGGTTATCAGACTTGCGGGAAATCTTGTCAATTTCATCAATGTAGACAATACCCATCTGGGCTTTTTCTACATCGTAATCGCACTTCTGCAGCAGTTTCTGAATGATATTTTCAACGTCTTCACCAACATAACCTGCTTCCGTCAGGGTCGTGGCGTCAGCAATGGTGAATGGCACGTTGAGCATGCGCGCCAGCGTCTCAGCCAGTAGCGTCTTACCGCTTCCGGTAGGACCTATCAGAAGGATATTACTTTTCCCCAGTTCAACATCATCTTTATTCCTATCGCCCTTGGCATCGCCAAAACGCAGGCGCTTGTAGTGGTTGTATACCGCGACGGATAAGACTTTCTTGGCCCGGGGTTGGCCAATTACGTACTCGTCGAGAGTTTCCTTGATCTCGCGAGGGATCGGCAGCTTGTCAGAAGACTCTTCACCACTGCTGTCCTGAATTTCTTCACGGATGATATCGTTGCATAGATCAACACATTCATCACATATAAATACGGAAGGGCCGGCAATCAGCTTGCGCACTTCATGCTGACTCTTTCCGCAGAAAGAGCAGTACAACAACTTGCTGTCTTCACCCTTGCCGCTTGTTTCGTCGGTCATTCGATTACCCTGTTATACGGACAATGCCTGCCCTGCACTCTCCAGTGAAAAATAGACAATGTAAACAGACCTGCCAGTCAAACTGATCAAAGCCCATTTCATGATTCACGATTACATGCCTGATAAGATGCAGGCAACAAGGCATGTTTTCAAGTGCTTGATCCGGGTGATACCAGAATTCATGCCCTGACCATCCGGGACCATGCATGTTTCTGGAGAGCTATTCAGATAGAGTGCTCCATACCAGGAGAACTCAACCTATGAGTTAGTGTTCAACGACTTTGGATAAAAATCAACCTGCTGGCATCATAAATAATGAAAATAGCACACTCAACAGAGGCTATTCTCATTGATTACAGAGCATCTCGCCGGAGATTACATAAGAGCTATCAGCTTATTTAAAGAGCCATCAGCTCATTTAAAAAAGCTTCAGCTCATGACAAGCCGCCCAGCTTATTTTTTGTCTTTATTACTGCCTTCGCCACGACGATTCATGACCTGGTCAATCAGGCCATACTCAACTGCCTCATCACCATTCATAAAGTTGTCGCGGTCAGTATCACGCTCAATGACTTCAAGAGGTTGTCCGGTATGATGAGCCAGAACATGGTTCAGCTTACTGCGGATGCTCAGAATCTCGCGGGCATGAATTTCGATATCTGACGCCTGCCCCTGGAAACCTCCCAACGGCTGGTGAATCATTACCCTGGAGTGCGGCAGACAATATCGCTTGCCAGCTGCACCACCAGCCAGCAGCAAGGCTCCCATACTCGCAGCCTGACCAATACACATGGTCGAAACATCAGGCTTGATAAACTGCATGGTGTCATAAATTGACATCCCGGCAGTTACAGACCCTCCTGGCGAGTTGATATAAAGGTGAATGTCCTTATCCGGATTTTCGGATTCAAGGAACAGCAGCTGGGCAACCACCAGGTTTGCCATATGATCTTCAACCTGGCCCACCAGGAAGATCACTCGCTCTTTAAGGAGGCGGGAATAGATATCGTAAGAGCGCTCACCTCTGGCTGATTGTTCAACAACAATAGGTACCAGTCCTGAGTTGGTGATCGCAACGGCGTGCGGGTCTATCAGATTGGACATATCCTGTCTTAACTCCTTGCCAAGTCGAAGAAAAGCGACTTCTCTACCAGTCGTATAGACTGACAGATTAGTCGCTTGCATACCAGATTAAAACGACCAGAGCCGGTAAAACCTTAGCTGCTTGTCAGGGGAGCCGGCAAATCAGCCACCCATCCCCCACGCTCTTCATGAAGAGCTCTTCTACAAGCGGAATCAGGCAGTCTCTTCCTGCTCTGCCTCTTCAGTTTCAGCTTCAGCTGCACGCTCAGCAGGCTTGATAGCGTCCTGATAGTTGCATGCTTTTTCTGAAAGCTGAGCCGCTTCAAGAATAGTATCCACTACCTGCTCTTCCAGAACAACATACTTGATCTGCGACAGCTGTTCGTCGTTGCTGTAATACCAGTCAACAACCTGCTGAGGCTCCTGGTAAGCGGAAGCCATTTCCTCAATCATGGCACGTACGCGCTCATCATCAACCTTGACTTCACGCTGCTTAACCACTTCACCAATCAACAGACCCAGGGCAACACGCTTTTTGGCATCGGCCTCAAAAAGCTCTGCTGGCAGCTGCTTTGGATCAAAACCACCCCTCATGCCACCGAACTGCTGTACAGCCTGTTCGCGCATGCGGTCGATTTCCTGAGAAGTCAGGGCAGAAGGCACTTCAACTTCATGAATCTTCAGCAGGCCATCCATTACCTGGTTCTTGACCTTGTTCTTAATCGCCTGACGCAGTTCACGTTCCATGTTTTTGGAAACTTCATTACGGAAACCTTCCAGACCACCGTCGCTGACGCCAAAGCGAGCAAAAAACTCATCATTCAGTTCAGGCAGGGCTGGTGCAGCAACCTTGTGAACCTTGCAGGCAAATTCAACAGACTGACCCGCCAGATCTTTCGCCTGATAATCTTCAGGGAAAGTCAGGGAAAGCACTTTCTCTTCACCGGCAGAAACACCCACCAGGCCATCTTCAAAGCCTGGAATCATGCGACCAGAGCCCAGCTCCAGGGTAGAGTTCTCTGCACTGCCACCTTCGAATGCTTCACCGTCTTTAGTGCCAACATAGTCAAAGGTAACACGATCACCCTGCTCTGCCGCGCGCTCAACGTCTGCAAAGGTTGTGCTCTGCTTGCGCAGGGTTTCGATCATTTCGTCAACATCTGATTCCTGAACTTCAGCAACCGGACGCTCAACGGAGATAGCACTGAAATCATTCAGAGCAATTTCCGGATAGATTTCAAACGTAGCTACAAAGGTGAAACCTTCATCGTTGTCAGATTTGGCTTCAACGGATGGCGCACCGGCAGGGTTCAGGTTCTGTTCCTGAATGGCATCAATAAAGGAAGACTGCATCATCTCACCGAGCACTTCCTGTCTGGCACCCGCACCGTAACGACGCTTAACCACTTTCATTGGAACCTTGCCGGGACGGAAGCCATCCAGACGAACACGTCGGGACAGGTCCTGTAGACGCTTATTCACTTCACTATCGATATCAGCAACCGGGATAGTGATCGTCAGCTTGCGCTCAATACCGGAAGTCGTTTCAAGGGAGACTTGCATTTTTGTTCCTCAACACCAAAACCTGTGTAAACAATGGGCCAAAAGGTGCATAGACTAGCAAATGTGAACTGAAAATGCATAAACACGTTCTGTCACAATGAATCCGGGCAAGGCAAAGGAACACTTCTTATTAAAACATTCCATTTCCCTACAGGATTTGCACCACTCTCACTTCTCAACGATATAAACCAGCGAATAGAACAGACGTTATAATGAAAAGCCCGTATTAAAAGACCCGAAACACAGCAGCCCTGGCTCAGCCTTTCATATCTGTAATATTCACATACGCTTCCCCGAAGCTAAGGACTAGTGGGTCCATACCCCCCCATCAGGGCAGTTTCTTTGGATGAAACATACAAAAACGGGGATAAGCATGCTTATCCCCGTTAATGACTGGTGCGGAAGGAGAGACTCGAACTCTCACGCCTTGCGGCACTGGAACCTAAATC
>NZ_JAHHPP010000020.1 GCF_024606265.1 Endozoicomonas sp. SESOKO1 | reverse complement strand
GAGCACCAGTCAACCCGGGGAAAACTTATTTTGTTGCCGGTACGGATACGGATGCCGGAAAAACCGTCGTAACCTGTGGGCTGCTTGAGGCAGCCCGCTTACAAGGGTTAACGACACTGGCCTTAAAACCGGTTTCTGCAGGTTGTCAGCTCACTGAAAATGGCCTGAGAAATGACGATGCATTGGCGTTGATGGAGGCTATGACGCTTGCTCTACCTTACGAACAGATAAACCCCCTGGCTCTGGAGCCTGCCATTGCCCCCCATATTGCGGCAGAGGAAGCCGGTGTGCGTATGACTCTGGACCGACTTGTGGGTTACAGCCGCGGAGCCCTGATGCATAAAAATGATCTGGCTCTTATCGAAGGCGCTGGCGGCTGGCGAGTGCCCCTGAACTCACGGGAGATGATCAGTGAGCTGGCAAAAGCGTTGAATACCCCTGCCATTCTGGTGGTTGGCATGAAGCTGGGTTGTATCAGTCATGCGTTGCTTACTGCTGAAGCCATTCTCCGTGATGGTGTCAGGTTGGCAGGTTGGGTGGCGAATCAGGTGGATCCTGATATGAGCCGTTATGATGAAAACCTGGAGACCCTGAAACGTATGATTCCTGCCCCTTGTCTTGGTGTGGTGCCATTTCTTGATGATACCAGTGCCAGTCAGGTTGCCGGGTATCTGGATATCTCTCCACTGGTTTGACTGCTGACGTGTATTGACATTTATTCTGTCTAAACGTAAGTTTCAAACAACTGTTTGAATAGTGCTATACTCATCTTTATCCATAAATAAAAGAACATCGAGGATGCATCATGCCAGAATATAAAGCCCCCCTGCGAGATATCCGGTTTGTCCGTAATGAAGTTCTGGGCTTTGAGGAGCATTACGCGAACCTTCCTGAAGGTCAGGATGCTACCCCGGACATGGTGGACGCTATCATGGAAGAAGGCGCCAAATTCTGCGAACAGGTCCTGTCACCGCTGAACCGTGTCGGCGATGAGGAAGGTTGTACCTGGGCAGAAGAGGGCGTTAGAACCCCAACCGGATTTAAAGAAGCCTATCAGCAGTTTGTTGAAGGTGGCTGGCCCTCACTGTCCAGTGATGTTGAGCATGGTGGTCAGGGACTTCCTTCTTCGTTGGGGCTGGTACTCAGTGAAATGATGGGTGAAGCCAACTGGTCCTGGGGGATGTATCCCGGGCTGAGCCATGGCGCAATGAACACTCTGGAAGCTCATGGTACGGATGAGCAGAAAGAAACCTACCTTACCCGCCTGATTTCCGGTGAGTGGACAGGCACAATGTGTCTGACTGAATCTCACTGCGGTACTGATCTGGGGATGTTGAAAACCAGAGCCGTACCACAGGAAGACGGCACTTATCGTATTACCGGTACCAAAATCTTTATCTCTGCCGGGGAGCACGATATGGCAGAGAATATTGTTCATATCGTTCTTGCCCGTCTGCCGGGCGCGCCTGAAGGTACCAAAGGTATCTCCCTGTTTATTGTTCCCCGCCATCGCCCGGATGCTCCGGGTGAAACCAACGGTGTCAGCTGTGGTTCCATCGAACACAAGATGGGTATTCATGGTAACGCCACCTGTGTAATGAACTTTGACGATGCAACCGGTTATTTGATCGGTGAAGTGAATAAAGGTTTGAACCATATGTTCACCTTTATGAACTCTGCCCGTCTGGGTACCGGTATTCAAGGGCTTGCCCATGCCGAAGTCGCTTATCAGGGGGCGGTTCGATATGCCCGTGACCGCCTGCAGATGCGTTCACTCTCCGGTGTGAAGAACCCTGATGGCCCTGCTGACCCGATCATTGTTCACCCGGATGTTCGCCGTATGCTGTTGACTATCAAGGCACTGACGGAGGGTAACCGTGCACTGGTTTACTATGTGGCACAGATTGCGGACTTAATGAAAAGTCCCGATGAGGACGTCAGGAAACAGGCTGACCTGGAAATGAGTTTCCTGACCCCTATCGTCAAGGCGTTCATGACCGAGACAGGATTTGAAGCCGCTAACCATGGTCTGCAATGTTACGGTGGCCACGGTTTTATCAGTGAGTGGGGGATGGAGCAGAACGTTCGTGACTGCCGTATTGCCATGCTTTATGAGGGAACCACGGGTATTCAGGCGCTGGACCTGCTGGGCCGTAAAGTCCTGATGACTCAGGGTGCCACCATGAGGCCCTTCACCAAGGTGGTTCATAAGTTCTGTCAGGCTCAGGCAGACAATGGAGAGCTTCAGGAGTTTATCAAGCCTCTGACTGCCCTTAATAAAGAGTGGGGCGATCTGACCATGCAGATTGGTATGAAGGCCATGCAGAACAAGGAAGAAGTTGGCGCAGCCTCGGTTGACTACCTGATGTACTCCGGTTATGCCTGCCTTGCTTACTTCTGGGCCCGGATGGCACTGACGGCAAAAGAAGCTCTGGCCAATGGTACCACTGAAGAAGGTTTCTATAAGGCTAAAATCCAGACGGCACAGTTCTACTTCCAGCGCCTGTTACCAAGAGCACAGATGCACAAGGCGTGCATTGAGTCTGGTGCCGATAACCTGATGGCCATGAGAGAGGAAGATTTTGGCGACGTTTAAGTCTCTGGCCTGACGGGCTGACAGCTATTCAGCCATAGGTGACACAACAAGATAAAACAAACAAATAGAGAGGCTACCGGTTGGTAGCCTTTTTTTGTTGGTTATTACTGCATTTCATCAAGAATCATAAAACTCAGAAAAGTAGCGGGTAAGGCAATGATCATAATAACCGGGAGCACCGGATTAAATAGCATGATAGTACCTGCTACCAACCAGATCGTTCTGACCCAGCTGCGTTTGATGCGCTCTTTTCTTGAGATGATTCGACCATTAGGCCGTACCAGTTTGCTCACTGACTGGTTAAACAGGGTAGCAAAAAAAATCTGCACAATTGCAGTGATCAAGACTAGAAGATATCGCATAAGATGCCTGACTCTATGATCAACAATATCGGAACAGCAGGACAACTTATCTTCCATGACCGGGTAATCGAATCAACAGCACTGTTCCGATAAAATGATCAATCAAAAAGAAGATCATCAAACTAAGCTAGTTTACTTCATCGGCAATTGGCACTTTTTTATGATGGACGTAAATGAGGGTCTCAGTGAAAAAGTAACTTTATTTTGCATTCTATTTGGTGCGTTTGAACTCAGTCTTTAGAGGCATTGACTGCTTTGCCAGCTATAAAAATATGGTCTATACATGTGAGTTTGCTTTCATAAGACCCTGGAGCTGAATTCAGCAAATAACGCTGTGCTGATGTCGCATCATTATGAAGAAGAATACCCAAACGATAAAAAACCTGTTGATTCTTCTTGCCTTCCTTTTTCTGTTATCAGGACTATTGCAACCTGTGAGTTCTGATGATTTCAAAAACAACCCGAATCAGCAGGCTTCACCGCCTGTTGTGCATCATGATGCCTACCAGGTGGAAATATTTAGCCAGCATCAGCTACAAACAGAGCTTACCAATTATCCATTGTCTTCAGATGAATGGCACTGGTTCCTGAAGGATAAAGACAAAGGTTGGGACATCACGCTATTTGATAAGTATCCCCAAGAGAATCAGGCCAGACTTTGGTATCAAACTAAAGTGACGTTTGGATTGGCGCTGGGAGTCCTGGGGGTGATCAGTCTGTTGCCAGAGAGTGTTTCCAAATGGGATAAATCGAAAATCAGCCCCATCAAAAAGTGGTGGCACAATGTAAAGTCGGGACCTGTATGGGACACCGATGAATGGTATATCAATTATATCGGTCACCCTTATTTTGGCGGCGTATACTACGTTATAGCCCGCTCATCGGGCTATAACCAGTGGAACTCATTTGTCTATTCATTGCTGATGTCCACTTTCCTTTATGAATATGGCATTGAGGCGATGTGTGAGCGGCCGTCCATTCAAGACATTATTGTTACTCCGCTCGGGGGGTGGCTGTACGGAGAATGGGCTTATCAGAAAAAAATGCAAATTCTGGATAATAACGGTGAAGTAATGGGCTCTAAATCGTTGGGTTCTACCGCCCTGCTTCTGCTTGACCCTATTGGAAAAATCAGTCAATGGATCGGTGGTGACAGTGACAACGGAATAATACAAAACTTGTCGATTCGGTTAAGTGCTATGCCCCCGGCTTCCAGTTTTTCATCTTACCGAAAAAAATCACTCGACCTTGGTAATCGTTACTTTGGCGTTGAGGTTTTCTTTAACTTCTGAATACGACAACTAAACACAAAGAAGCACACTCTTTTGCTGAAAAACAGGTACTTCTCGGGTAGGATAGCGTCACGGAACTCACAACCTGTGTGATCAAAAGCCGTTCTGGCAAGAAGAATAATTTCAGGAGTGGAGAGTAATGGCCGATTACAAAGCCCCCCTTCGTGATATGCGTTTCATAATGTATGACGTGTTCAACGTGGAAGAACAGTGGTCTCAGTGGCCTGCTGTCAGTGAAACGGTGGATCAGGAAACCGCCGATGCGATTCTGGAAGAAGCCGCCAAACTTGCTTCACGCACCATTGCTCCTTTAAACCGCTCGGGTGATGAGGAAGGTTGTAAATGGGATCATGGTCAGGTTTCTACTCCGGAAGGTTATAAAGAGGCCTACAAACTGTTTGCTGAAGGTGGTTGGAGCGGGCTGGGAGGGAACCCTGTTTATGGTGGTATGGGGATGCCCAAGGTATTGGCTGCCCAATTTGATGAAATGGTCTGCAGTGCCAGTCTGGCATTCACTCTCTATCCCAGCCTGGGGGCCGGTGCCAGCCTGGCTATTGATGCCCACGCTTCCGACGCATTGAAAGAAGCGTACCTGCCGCCAATGTATTCCGGTGAATGGGCGGGCACCATGTGCCTGACGGAACCCCATGCTGGCACAGATCTTGGCATCATCCGCACCAAAGCGGAAGACAAGGGCGATGGCAGTTACGCCATCACCGGTACCAAAATTTTCATTACCGGTGGGGAACATGACCTTACCGAGAATATTATCCATCTTGTGTTAGCCAAGCTCCCCGATGCACCTCCTGGACCTAAAGGTATCTCATTGTTTCTGGTACCCAAGTTTCTGGTGAATGAGGACGGATCTTTGGGTGAAAGAAATACCCTTGGTTGTGGTTCGATTGAACACAAAATGGGAATTAATGGCTCGGCAACCTGCGTTATGAACTTTGATGGGGCAAAGGGCTACCTGGTGGGAGAGCTGAACAAAGGCCTGAATGCCATGTTTACCATGATGAACTATGAACGACTGTTTGTGGGGATTCAGGGCCTTGGCAGTAGTGAGATGTCATACCAGAATGCCCTGGAATATGCTCAGGATCGCATCCAGGGACGTTCTGCCAGTGGTGCTGTGCAAAAAGATAAAGCGGCTGACCCATTGATAGTCCATGGGGATATTCGACGGATGCTGTTGAGTATGAAAGCCCTTAATGAAGGTGGCCGGGCTTTTTCCACCTATGTAGCCAGGCAACTGGATATAGCCAAGTTCAGCCAGGATGAGCATGAAAAAGAAAAGGCTTCAGCCCTGGTGGCGCTGTTGACCCCGGTGGTGAAAGCCTTTTTAACCGATGCAGGGCTGGAAAGTTGTGTTGCCGGCCAGCAGGTGTTGGGTGGTCATGGCTTTATTCGTGAGTGGGGTCAGGAACAACTGGTCAGGGATGTTCGTATCACCCAGATTTACGAAGGAACGAACGGCATTCAGGCGCTGGATTTACTTGGCCGCAAGATTGCCCTGGGCGGCGGCACCTACCTTGAAACATTCCTGAGTGAAGTTTGGGCATCCGTTGACGCTGATGATGAATTTACTGAAGAGCTACTGGCTGCGGTAGGAAAGCTCGAGGAGTTGACTCGCACACTTCTGGCTCAGTCTGAAAATGACCCCAACGTCATTAATTCTGCCTGTGTTGATTACCTGAATGCTTTTGCCTATGTTGCCTATGGCTGGATGTGGTCATTAATGTCCAAAACCGCAACCAACAAGCTGGCTGAAGGCGGTGAAGATCAATCCTGGCTGGAAGCCAAGCAGGTGACGGCACGCTATTACTTCAAGCGTTTATTGCCTCGCTTTGACAGTTCAGCTGCCGCCGCTCTTTCGGGAACTGAGGAACTATTTGCCTTATCTCCTGGTCAATTCCAATAGAAAGCAAGATCATTCCAGCTGAAAACAGAAAACCTCGCTTTGCGGGGTTTTCTGGTCTTTGGATCTTGATTTGACAGGTTCAAGACCAATAGAAACAGTGAAATACAGGTGCTCTGTTGCATGGGGTATTATCGGTCGCGTGAAATAAATGTCGAGGATACACATGATGCTCTGCTCAGCCCATAGGCCTTTATACCAGGTATCTTTCTATATATTGATCATGATCTCCGGCGAGAATACCTATGGAGCAGATGAAGTTGAATCTCCGGCTCATGCCAATAACTTTCTTTTAAAGCAAAAAGACACAGGCCAGTGTCTGGTTGTAATGGATGAACTGGAGGGCTGTCACTCCGAAGCAGGCAGACTGATGGACAGCTGCGTTAATAGCAACAGGGTAACGTTCAGCGAATGTAACGAAGAAAACCCTGAACAGCGGTGGATGTTTGATTTTCAAAATAAACGGATTCACTCACTGAAACGAAAAGATGATCTATGTTTGACCCGGCTGTCGAAAAATCTGTCCATGGATATTTGTCAGCCAGGGAATTTGCAGCAGCTATGGTTGTTTAATCAACAGGATCAGCTTTACAGTCGAGTGGATTCTCCTGGCTCTCTTGCTTTTGTAAAGCTATTGCAGGGTAATACTGATGCGCCCTCACCGGTCACGTTCAACTTTGTTGAATCAGAAACTGGAGATGATCAATGCTACCTGAGTCCTTTTACCGGAAGGGTAGAGTGTTTGGGATTTGCAGCGGATGAAGACGCTCTGAAACAACAGGAAGTCGAGTTCTGGCACTGGTCAGGTCATTGGCCATGGCAGCCAGAGCACATAAAACTGACAGAAGACCTGAAGCTTGGTGATTTCAAGAATAATCGTTGCCTGGCGGTCACACAATGTCATATGGACAGTGTTGGGCAGTACGACTGTTTTGGTGGGGCAAAGGTTCAGGTAAGTGCCTGTCAATCAGTCAGCCATCAGGTCTGGCGCTATGACCTTGTTGGCAAAAGACTGTTTAATAAACAGGCAGGGGAGCAGTTTTGCTTAAGCTGGTTATCGGGAAAACTGACACTGGAGCACTGTCTGACTGGCGGTGATGGTTCCCAGAAATGGTATTTTGCCCAGGGAAAAGGAAGCAAGTATCCCGAGAGAGGCCAATTGCGTTGGTTTTCCAACCCAAATGAACACTGTGATTATGTTAAGGCCCTTGATTTTGAGCCCATAGTTAAATTTGAAATATTAAAGAGAGACAGTCAGGGAAAAGGCTGTGGTTATAATCCCATTGATGGCCTTTGGAAAGGCTTATGTGCTAATTAGGCTATTTGATAAATAAAGTAATTCATAATTGCCAATCACAATTTCAAAGGTTAAATCCTGATATTGAACTTTCTGATAATCGATCCTGATCATAAGTAGCTGTAGAAAAAAAATCGTAAATTTGTAGTGTCATTTTAGATACAAGAAGAAACATAGGGTGCTTTCAGGCCATTTTTTATTGACTGATATGCGTGCTCTGTTTTTAAGCGGCGAACCAAAATAAGAAAGGAGCTGTTTGTGACTGAGTTACTCCAGTGGGGGTTGGATTTTGTCGCCTGGATACAGCAATATCGAAGTCCGGTGGCTGATAAATTTATGCAACACACCACCGATCTTGGGGGTAAATATTATATTTATTTCCTCCCGTTCCTGCTCTGGTGTTTGAATTTTCATTTTATGGTTCGTGTTTTCAGCCTGGTTTTATTGTCCTTTTTTATCAATATCAGTTTCAAGGATGGGCTGGCTTTACCAAGGCCGTTTGATGTTGATCCGACAATTACAGCTGATCGGGAGTGGGGTTATGGTATGCCCAGTGGCCACTCTCAAAACTCAGCACTTTTATGGGTTATGCTGGCCATCAACGTAGGTAAACGGTGGTTCTGGGTTATGGCGCTATCCATTGTTTATCTGATCGGGTTTTCGAGAGTCTATTTTGGTCTTCACTTTCCCGGAGATATTCTCGGAGGGTGGGTTCTGGCTGCCGTGCTGCTGTGGATCAACTATTTGTGGGGTGACCGGTTTTTACAATGGTTGAATAAGCAGACTATTGGGTTTCTGATCGGCAGTTTATGGCTGCTGTTAACTGGCCTTTATCTGCTTTACCGGGGCATTGATATGCCAATCATGGCGGGGATTATTGCCATCAGTCTTGGCTTTGGCACGGGGTATATGATTACCTCCCGATTCTTACATTACAACGGCTACGGAAACATCTGGCAGCGTTTATTACGCAGTGCTGTGGGATTGATAATTTTGTTTTTTTATCTTAAGGCTACAAAAAACTTTTTTCCGGAGGTTCAAAACGGAGAATATTATCGAAACATGTTTATCGTGAACACAATAACGGGTTTATGGCTGACATTAGGGGCTCCCATGATTTTTTCCCTGCCTTCTCTCAGAGGGAGGCAAAGCAAACCAGAAAATTAATGTTTCATTTGGGTTGGTACTCCCTTTGTCGTGCACTTCGGCGCTCAGCGTCGTCGGGCACACATTCTCATGAGAACTCAATTTGACGCTCTCTTGCAGCCCTTATGTGCTCAATGCAGAAGCTTTCTGCATCCTCCTTCGGCGTTCTGCGAAAGTGGGATCATTCAATAAGTGCTGCTGCAGTAACTCCCTTTTTCGCTTCCTTATGAGCACTTTTCGGCGCTCTGCATAATCGGGATCATTGTGGTAGCGCTGCTTTCGAAGTTCTTTTATGTGCTCTGCGAAACCAGGCTCATTTTGATAGCGCTTCCTTTTTCACTTCTTTTGCGGCTTTGCGCAATTGGGATTGTTGTGTTTGTGCTTCCTTTGAATCTCCCTCCGGCGCTTTACGTAATCAGGATCATTGTGATAGCGCTCCCTCGCGCGATCCCTCCGGCGCTTCCTTTCACGTTCTGCATAAACGGGATCTTTATGGCGCTCCCTTTGACACAACCTTTCACGCTCCCGGTAAGCAGGATCTTTGCGAAGCTCCCTTTGGTCCTCCCTTTTGCGATCCAGGTAAGCAGGATCTTTGCGGCGCTCCCTTTGGAGTTCCCTGTTGCGCTTCCTATGGCGCTCTGCGTAATCGGGATCATTCTGGTAGCGTTCCTTTTGGCGCTCCCTTTTGCGCTTCTTCTGGCACTCAACTATTAAAGAGTTAACATCAGCAATCGCTTCTTCTGCTGGTGTTTTTTGGTTCAGGTTTAGCGAGCTATCTACAGTAAATGGCCCTGGATTTTTCGGGTTAGAGGGTACAGGTAGGTTGGTTAACTGATAATCAGAATCAGAATGGCTCGCTGGTATTGGCTCACTGATCTCAGGCTCACTCCCTGATAAGCATATCTGCTGGGCAAAGTTGCTGTTTCGTGTTGATGAAAGCGTGTTATTAACGGATTCATTACCAGAATTCCAGGTAACATCTTCTTCAAGAACTAAATGTAGCGTCTCAGGGATATTGGTTTCGAAAGAGTATTCTTGATTGTTAAGTGTTAGAACAACAACATTATATTCATTCAACAAATGAAAAGAATTTACTTCATTTTGGGGTGTGCCGGATTGATTATGGTAAACAGGAATAAGTGTGTCCAGCGTCCGAACAGAAATGCCTTGATAATTCGGTCGTTGTATGTTGGCATCAAATTGCCAGATTTGTTCTGCCAAATCCAATGAATTGGAATCAAGGTCAGTAGAGGCAGTAGAAACTGAAATTAAATTATTGGAAAGATCCATTAGACTATTGAATTGCTGAATTGCAGTTTAAGACTACTCTTTCTTATAAAAGTTCAATCCGAACACAACCCTCTCAAAATCCATCCTTGATGCTCTGCCTGATCCTGAAGGGGGATTGTTTTCAGCTTTGTGGCGTTAACATATGGTGCAGAAAGATAATCAGGACCTGTACGGTGGATGATATGCTGTATTTCCTGCCCGACAACGGCACCAAGGTTCAACTGATCCATGAGGAAGGCATCATTCCTGTGCCCGGTGCTATCGAGCTGCAATTTTTGGTCTTGCAGCTTTTCTGTGTGCCAAGGCTCCTATGAGTTTGATGGGTTGTCGTTATCATAAGCTTCTGCACTCCGTTCGTCCTGAGGTTAAACATACAAGCCGTCGAAGGGCGCTCAGGATGAACGGAAATGGTACACGTCAATCTCATTGAAATGATGTACTAGAAATGAGGATGACTGGACAGGTTATAAGACAGCTTGGAACATGGTCAGGCAGGTCAGCGATAATGATACTGCCGGTGGCTGCCTGAGGTCGGCTGAGTGGTGTCATTTCTCCTCAGACAGGTGGCAGAGATGAAATCAGATATCAGTAAAGTAGTGAAGATTCAAAAGTAATGAGGGGGAATAGAATTCCCCCTTTAAACTTCAAATTGCCATTTTTTTACTTCTTCTTGGCAGGAGATTTTCTTGCAGCTGCTTTTTTGGCTGTAGCTTTCTTTTTAGGTGCAGTCTTTGTAGCAGGAGCCTTTTGCTTGCCAGCTACCTTTTTAGCGGCAGGTTTTTTCTTGGCCACAACGGCCTTTTTGGCTGCAGGCTTTTTCTTGGCAGCTACTTTCTTTTTAGCTGCAGGCTTCTTGGCAACTACTTTCTTCTTGGCAGCTGGCTTACTCTTAACCGCTGTTTTTTTCTTGGCTGCCACCTTTTTGACAGTGGCTTTCTTCGCAGAAGTTTTCTTCTTAGCCGCTACTTTTTTCTTGGCAGTGGTTTTTTTTGCCGTGCTTTTTTTCGCAGAGGCTTTCTTGGCGCTGGCCTTGGCCTTTTTCAGTGCTTCTCTGGCTTTTTCCAGCTTTTTCTTCAGTGCATCGATTTCTTTTTCCCACTTTTTAACCATGTCGACCTTTTTAACAGTCTTCTTGGCAGTGGTTTTGCTGGCAGGAGCTTTTTTGGCAGTAGCTTTCCTGACAGTACTTTTTTTTGCTGCAGTCTTCCTTGTTGCAGGCATTGGGTCGTCCCTCGTTAAATTTAACCAATCTACTAGTAGTTAGTACATCGTAATAAAAACTGAATAATTTATACCCAGTTTTAATTCCAACATAGAGTGCTTATTCGTCATCTGCAAATTTTTTTTTAGCTTTCTCTCTATTTTTTTGATAATAAAACTGCATTTTTTATAAACAGATATAAAGAATATGACGTTTATTTTTCAGGTTTACTGCAACAAAAAGTGCTTTAAACAGGGCACTTTTTCAGTACGCAACGTTCACTGGGGTTGCCAAAAAAAACAATTTACTAAATGATAAGGCTCAAAGTTCCCTGTACTGAAAAGACTGTGTCGAAAAGCAAGATATAAAATTGGTCAGAAAGAGTATATGTATGATATTAAAAACGCTTGTCGGCGTTACCCTGCTCTCTTGTTCCTTATGTTCATTTGCTGCTCTGGATACAGAAAACGACAAGTTAAGCTATAGCCTTGGCGTATCCATGGCTGAGCAACTGAAACAGTTTGGCGGAATCAATATTAACGCCGTTATCCGGGGGGTAGAGGATAATCTTGGCAGCCAGACTCTACAGCTATCACCGGATGAAATCACCTGCTTTGTTGATTTAGCTCAAGTTCAAAAGCAAAACCTCGAACAGGTCAAGTACCAGAAAATAGCACAGGAGAGCCTGGAAAAAAGCCAGCATTTTCTGGCAAAAAACAGGAAAAAACCAGGAGTTGTTGTACTGGAAAGCGGTCTTCAGTACCGGGTACTTACAAAAGGCAATGGCATCAAGCCCTCCGTTACTGATCATGTAACCGTTCACTATGAAGGTCGCCGACTGGATGGAACGCTCTTCGAAAGCTCATACACTCGCAACCAGCCCGCAACTTTCCAGTTAAACAGGGTTATCGCGGGCTGGACAGAAGGAATACAGAAAATGCCTGAAGGGTCAATCTGGGAGCTTTTTATTCCCTCGGCTCTGGCGTACGGCTCCAGTGGTATTCCCGGAATCATTGGACCCAATGAAGCAATTATTTTCAAGGTGGAACTCAGGGATGTAAACAAAAGCAGTTGATACTGACATGAGTACAAAACGACGGCATGGCCTGGATGCAGTAAACAGTTTGTCCTCACCTGGTTTGAAAATCATGATCCATTCAGCTTTTCCCGGTGAGATTCATGCAGCGTTTCAATCATTTTATCTTCAAGACTGAAACGTTCTTCCAGAGTTTCACCTAACTCCGATACAGCACCCTGGAGTTTCTGCAGAGAGCTGATTGATTCACAACTGTCATTAAACTTCAAACACCTTGAGGTATTCTCTTCCAGCTTTGGCAGCATCGTATGAGCCAGCTCAATTCCCCCATCATTAAACTCGCGGGCCTCCTGAATCAACTGCTCATAAACCTCAAAGTGACCAGCTGAAGCATAATCCACTAAAATCTGGCACAACTCCTTCAATTTACTGGCCACCGGGCGCTTGTCATCATCAAGTTGATCCATTCCATTGATGGAACAGTAAAGAACGATCAGCTCCTGACGCTCGTTGAGCCAGCGATCAATAATTTCTGATACACCTCCCCAACGTTCTTTGGCCGTTTGACAACCCTCCAGCATGATAGACAGTTCCTCTTTAACAATTAGATCTCTTCTTCGTGAATGGGGATCTCGTCAGCGCCTGTGTCAGGCAGCTACGCTGCTAGGTTATGACAGTGAATTTTTTGCGGCAAGCGTTTATTTTTCTAAAACACAACACAATTTAAAATGCAAGTTTTCCAGGAACGTTATGAATTCAATGGTTTCAGGGTATTTTTCCGGCAACCCAAAAACTATTTCAACTAACAAATTTTAATTT
>NZ_JAHHPP010000188.1 GCF_024606265.1 Endozoicomonas sp. SESOKO1 | reverse complement strand
TGTCATGCTCGGCGTTGTAAACGGCCTTGCCATTGTGATTTTCCTGGCGCAACTGAGCCAGTTCGGCGTGCAGGGTGAAACCGGATGGCTGTCCGGCTCATTCCTGGAAAACAGTGTTATTGATGTAGCCTGGATGAAAGGTAATGAGCTTTATTTGATGCTCGGGCTGGTTGCCTTAACCATGGCCATCATCCATTTCCTGCCCAGGCTGACCACGGCCATTCCTTCTTCACTGGCTGCCATTATTGTGGTTACCGCTCTCGCCCTTGGCCTGAATCTGGAAACCAAAACCGTTGGTGACGTTGCCGGTATTGCGGGTGGCCTGCCAGCATTCAGCATTCCTTCCGTGCCTTTTACCGTTGAAACGCTCATGATTATCTTCCCCTACTCTCTGATTCTGGCGGCTATCGGTATCATTGAGTCGCTGCTGACCCTGAGGATGGTGGATGAAATCACCGAAACTCATGGCAGTAGCAACCGTGAGTGCGTGGGGCAGGGCGTTGCTAATGTGGTTACCGGTTTCTTTGGCGGCATGGGCGGCTGTGCGATGATTGGCCAAAGCATGATTAACGTCAACTCTGGCGGCCGGGGTCGCCTGTCTGGTATTTCTGCGGCGTTATTCCTGCTGACCTTTATTCTCTTTGCTTCTTCATTGATTGAAATGATTCCGGTCGCTGCCCTGGTTGGTGTCATGTTTATCGTTGTTATCGGAACCTTTGAGTGGAGCAGCTTCCGAATCATGAACAAAGTACCCAGGGGTGATGCCTTTGTGCTGGTTCTGGTATCCGTAGTGACCGTTCTGACGGACCTGGCGGTGGCTGTTATTGTCGGCGTTATTGTTTCTGCCCTGATTTTTGCCTGGAAGCACGCCAAGCATATTCAGATCGAGAAACTGGAAGACCAGAACGGTTCCACTATTTATCAGGTGCATGGCCCTCTGTTCTTTGGTTCCACCACACACTTCCTTGAGCAGTTTTCTCCAAAGAATGACAACAAAGATGTCATCATTGACTTCCGGGACTCCAGGGTTTGTGATCATTCCGGGCTGGAAGCCATTGATACGCTGGCCGAGCGCTATACAAACAGTGGCAAGACGCTACACCTCCTTCACCTCAGTAATGACTGCAGGAAGCTGCTGAAAAAGGCGGGTAACCTGGTGGAAGTGAACGTGATTGAAGATCCTAAGTACTTTGTTGCTACCAACGCGTGATTTCGGCCAATCATTGCTCAAAGCCCGGGTTTAACTCCGGGCTTTTTATCGATGTAACTTTACTGTGGATAGCTGACCTGACACTAATTGCGAACCATAGTATCAACTGATAAATTACCCACTGATGTCAATAATAAGAATATAAAGAGGTGACATAGCGATGAAAACTATTGAGCAATGGTTCAATGAATATGGCGAAAGCCACCAGAATCCCACCAATAAATTGATTCACTGGATCTGTGTTCCATCCATTCTTTTCAGCATTGTCGGTATCGTATGGGCATTCAGCCCTGTTGTTACCTGGGCGATGATGACCGTCACCCTGCTGTTCTATTTCAAACTCTCATTCAAACTGTCGCTGGCAATGATTGCTGTATTTGCAGCATCGGCAGCCATCTCTCAAGCACTTGGAGCTTATCTCTTACAGGCCAGCATTGCGATTTTTGTTGTTGCCTGGGTCTTTCAGTTTATTGGTCACAAGGTAGAAGGGAAAAAGCCGTCCTTCTTTGAGGATCTGCAGTTTCTGTTGATTGGGCCATTGTGGTGCCTGGGATTCCTTTTTAGAAAGCTCAACATTAATTATTGAGTCGCTTCTTTTGGCATCCCCTTGCTAATTGGACTCACCTCTTGCCATCGCTATGGCCTCTTCAGTATCTTTCCAGCCACCTCTTGGCTGGATAAGATCTGATCGAAAGTAAGCGGCGCCTGTTTCATCGGTAACTTTAAGAGGCGTATACAGTTGATCGTTATAAAAGTCCGGCATTTGGGCTTTTAATTCTGCATGACAGAGGCCCAGAGTCAGTAATTGCACCTTGTTAAGCTGTTGCTTCACCTCTTCCAGATAGGCCAATCTTCTTTCGCCAGCGCTTTGCAGGGCGAGAAGCTTCTCCATAAGAAGGTTAATGGCAAGGTTCAGCCCGCCAAATAATTGGTAAAACCGGTAACATCTCGCTAACGGGGTAGCTTTGAAATGCTCCAGATACCCTGTTGCCAACTGTGCATCAAGCTCTTTATTGCCAGTTTCAGCTAACTTGATACCTGAATCAGCCAACACTGTCTTGAGAATTCCAAGGTTAGTGATAGCGCTTTTCACAGTACATGTGTCCGGTTCAAGACATTTTGATATGACCAGAGACGCATCAGGATTATAAAAGTTCTCTCGCCGTTTCAGCCTTCTCAACTGTTTGAATAACTGAGTCACTTCGCTGAAATAATCACTTTTCCCCAGAAAATCGTTGACATTATCATTGACACTCAACTGTCTGGCTAAATGCCCCCCACTGGAAAAATAACGGAATTCATAGGCAACCAGGCTGCCTATATACTGCTTCCGTGTCAGCGCACAACCTTTCATCCACCAGTAAAGGTCACTGACACTGTTCTTAATCATGGTAAATAGAGAGGCTTTTCTCTCAAAGAGGTCCTTATTTACGCCTCTCCCCTGCTCAAGTTGCTGTATTGTGGGCTGTACTATTTTGGTACTTCGGCGGTTATTGAGGCTGGGGACTGAAACGTCTACCGATGAGTCTTTTTCCGGGGCAACCCCATGAATGCCAGAGCCTGATTTTCCCAAACCCGGTATTTTATCCATGTTGGTCAGCTCCCTCAGCCTTGGCAGGTTTGTCAAACGTTAACTGAACCTATCGACAATTCCGGCATTTTTCACAGTGTCTATAGCGAAAAATTTGTCCCTGATAACTAAACATTCGCGTACTCTTCACCCTTACCGAGCCAGCGATTCACCAACGGCTCTACACCTTCTGGTGACTGGTGCATTAATTCCAGGGCAGCAGTACGGACAGCCATCAGCAAGTCACGATCACGCTCCAGATCGGCCACCCGAAATTGCGCCAGACCGGTCTGCCGGGTACCTAACACCTCACCAGGGCCTCTTAACTCCAGGTCTTTCTCTGCGATCACAAAACCATCATTGGAATCTCTCATCACCTGCAAGCGCTCCCGGCTTTGCCTGGATAGCGGTGCGTGGTACATCAACAGACAGTGGCTGGCAATATTCCCCCGCCCCACTCGCCCCCGGAGCTGGTGCAACTGGGCCAGCCCCAGCCTTTCCGGGTTTTCAATAATCATCAGGCTGGCATTGGGTACATCAACCCCAACTTCAATAACGGTGGTTGCCACCAGCAGGTGAAGATGACCTTCCTTGAAAGCTTTCATCACATCCGCCTTTTCGCTGGCTTTCATCCGGCCATGAACCAGACCGATGGACAACTCTGGAAGCGCTTCTTTCAATTGCTCAGCCGTCACTTCTGCTGCCTGACATTGCAATGCTTCGGACTCTTCGATCAGCGTGCACACCCAATACGCCTGTCGCCCTTCCAGACAGGCTGTTTTGAGGCGTTTAATCACGGCTTCACGACGGTCGTCACCAATAACTACCGTGTTGATGGGCGTACGTCCGGGCGGCAGCTCGTCAATCACCGAAACATCAAGATCGGCGTAGGCACTCATGGCCAATGTTCTGGGGATCGGTGTGGCGGTCATAATCAACTGATCGGGCAGCCCGCCGTTTTTCTCCCCTTTTTTCCTCAGTGCCAGTCGCTGATGAACGCCAAATCGATGTTGCTCATCAATCACCGCCATACCCAGCTTATGGAAGATCACATCGTCCTGAAACAGGGCATGAGTTCCAACCACAACCATCGCTTCACCAGACGCTATCTGATCTAAAATCTCCTGGCGTTTTTTACCTTTTGTTTTTCCGGACAGGAACGCCATGGAGACACCCAACGGCTTAAGCCAGTTTGAGAAGTTAAGCTGATGTTGCTCGGCCAGAATTTCCGTTGGTGCCATCACTGCGGCCTGATAACCATTTTCTACCGCCTGCAGTGCCGCCAGCGCTGCGACCACGGTTTTGCCTGAACCGACATCCCCCTGGACAAGTCGTAGCATCGGCAATTGTCTGGCCATATCCTGACTGACATCATTGGCTACTCTTTGCTGCGCAGATGTCAGGGAAAAGGGCAGCTGCGCCAGTAACTGCCCGGTTAACCGGTTTTCCGGTGGCATGGCAAAACCACCGATCGACTGTACCCGCCTTCTGAGTTGCTGGAGGCTGAGGTTATGGGCCAGTAACTCCTCAAAAGCCAGGCGCTGCTGGGCAGGATGGCGTCCTTCGCTGAGCAGTACCATCGACTCTTCCGGTGGCGGCTGATGCAATAGCCGAACGGCATCCACCAGCGAACCAAGCCGATATTTCTGCCGAATATCCACAGGTAGAAGCTCCTGCAGAGAGCTTTCATCGGCGAGCAGCGTTAATGCCTGCTCACACAAACTGCGTATTCGCTGTTGTGTCAGACCTTCTGTTGCCGGATAGACCGGTGTTAATGTTTCTTCAACGTCGGCAGGGGCATCGGCCTTGATCACTCTATATTCAGGGTGATACATCTCAAGCCCGGTAGCCCCCCGCCGGGGTTCTCCGAAGCATCGAATCTCTGCCCCTTGCCTGAGGTTATTTTTCTGGGCCGCCGTAAAGTGAAAGAACCTCAGACTAATGGATCCGGACCCATCACCAACCCGACAAAGCAGGCTGCGACGTTTTCCCATCACGATATCCGATGCCAGAACCTTCCCCTGAATCACCACATCCGTTTGCGGCTGAAGTGTGCCGATGGGTGTAACCCGGGTTCGGTCCTGATAACGCAGTGGCAGATGAAAAAGCAGGTCCTGAATATTGACAATGCCGATTCTGGCCAGCTTACCGGCCAGAGCATCGCCAACACCTTTTAACGTGGTTACCGGAATATTGTGCAATGACCTGTTCATACTCACCATAGGCCCAATTATTGATTAACCGAACACTGCCTCAAGGCATCACAAAGCACATCAATGGCCTTCGGCCTCGGGAAGCTGGCCCGCCAGGCCAGGGCTACAGTCCTGCCAGGTGATGGTGAACGAAATGGCCGGGTGCTGAGAATATTGGGTGCGTAGTAATGATCCACAACGGCAGACTGTGGCAGCACACTGATTCCCATACCCGACGCCACCATATGCCGGATGGTCTCCAGTGAAGTGGCTTCAATACCGCTCCCGTCGTGAAGAGCATCACTCTCTTTTTTACTGGCCAGCACCGGGCAGGCCTCCAGCACCTGATCGCGGAAACAGTGCCCTTCGCCGAGAAGCAACAGCTCTTCTTTGACCAGATCAGCCGGATCAATTTCTCTCCGGTTTTCCCAGGGATGGCCACCCGGTAACAACACCCTGAAAGGCTCATCATAAAGCGGCCTGGTTAACACATCCGGTTCATTAAAGGGCAGGGCAATAATAATGGCATCCAGCTCCCCCAGGCGGAGCTTTCTGCGCAACACCGCCGTAAAGTTTTCCTCAATATAAAGCGGCATTTTAGGTGCGGTCTGTGCCAGTTGTGGAATCAGATGAGGAAAAAGGTAGGGGCCAATGGTGTAAATAGCCCCTACTCGCAGGGGTGAACTGAGCTGATCCTGACCGGTTTTCGCCAGCTGCTTAATTGCTGAAGCCTCTTCCAGGACTTTCTGGGCCTGACTGACGATCAATTCACCCATTGGCGTTACACGAACCGCATTCCGGGTTCGCTCAAACAGGGCCACCCCCAGTTCATCTTCCAGTTTTTTGACCCCGACACTCAGTGTTGGCTGGCTGACAAAGCACTTACTGGCAGCTCTGCCAAAGTGCTGCTCCTGGGCAAGGGTGACGATGTAACGAAGTTCTGTCAGTGTCATAATGATTTTCAACTGTTTTAAAAGACAGCCCGATGAACAGCCCTCAGCTCATAAAAGCCCTGAAAGACTGGCAAGGATGTTCGTGCCACCTATAATACTGTAAATTTATACAGCCATATAAATGAATTTGCCATTATGTTTTTTCCGAAGGTTATACCAACCAATAGACTATAGCTATGAATAAGCTCAATATATTAATTGCCGGTTGTGGGGATGTCGGTTGTGAACTCGCCCGACAGCTGACTGCCATGAAATGCTTTAATGTCTGGGGGTTACGGCGAAATATTGCCAAGCTACCCGCTGACGTAAACCCCATTCAGGGAGATCTGTTTATTGCCGAAAGGCTTGGTGACTGGCCAGAACAGATTGACTATGTGGTGTATGCTGCCGCCTCTAATGGAAGGTCGGAAGCGCATTATCAACTGGCTTATATTGATGGTCTGCAGAATATTCTTAACCGCCTGGTGAACGGGCGATACCAGCCAACACGCATTTTCTTCACCTCCAGCACCAGCACTTTCCACCAGAGCAAGGGAGAGTGGGTGAATGAAACGTCGGCAACTGAGCCGGTCAAATTCAATGGCCGAATCATGCTGGAAGCAGAAAGACGGTTACAGCATGCACCTTTCCCTGGTACGGCGATTCGTTTTGGCGGGATTTATGGACCCGGGCGAACCCGGTTGATCAACCGGGTTTTGAAAGGTGAAGGCTGCCCAAGAGAGCCTGCCGTATACAGTAACCGAATTCACCAGAAAGATTGTGCCGGCATCATCGCTCACCTTATCCGAAGAGCTATGGATAACCTGCCTGTAGATAACTTATATCTCGGGGTCGACTGTACCCCGGCGACAACGTTTGATGTGCTGCAATGGCTTGGCGGACAGTTGAATGTGTCATTGGACAATACCAATTATCCATCGCCACAACGAGGGAATCGAAGATGCTCCAACCAGAGGATTATTGAGACAGGTTATAAGTTTTACTTTCCTGACTATAAAAGTGGTTATGCAAGCCTGCTCCATAACAGGGATTAAAGCGGCAGGCTCTGCGGGCAAACTGACTGCCGACAGAACCTGATAATCCACAGGATTAAAAAACCTGAACTACCGTTAATACAGGCTTATTAACGGTTTACCAAGATATAATTCACAGAGTTATCCACAAGATAAGTTTATGGACATGCCGACAACAGTGTCGGCTCATTATTTTTGAACTATCGCTTTAAAAATCTTTCTAACGGTTAGTCTGTTTATTTTCAAGAGCACAAGATTGTGAGCGCCGCCCCATCAACTTCTTTCGCACCAATACACAACGGGGTGCATAGCCTGAATTCAGAAAGCAACAAGAACGCCTGGTCGGCACATTGCTACTCAGGACGATCTGTTATTGAAGTTTCCACAGGGCAAGGTGATATAGCAAGGCACTCATTACCCGCAGGGCAGGGTTGTATCAAGAATGAATCCGGTAAAAATCACTCAGAAATTATCGATATGCAATGGCAGAGCCACTGCCAGTTCTATTCCGAGTGCTCACACTGCCTGAGACTCCAGACTAAACCCAGTATCGACAATGCAACTCGACCCATTGTGATTATCGATACATCGAAAAGCTGCAAAAGAATCAAGCCCAAAAGTAATGTCCACCGCAGAATATCCGTAGAGCCCCTGACTGAAGAGAACCAGGAGCTCCTGTCACTGCAGAAACCTATTTCAGTTCCAGAATAGCCTCTACCTCGACTGGCACACCTTTTGGCAGCTCTTTGACACCAACAGCGGCACGGGCAGGATAAGGCTGCTTAAAGAATTCAGCCATGACCTCATTCACTTCAGCAAAATTAGCCATATCGGTCAGGAAAATCGTCACTTTGGCAGCATCGTCAAGAGTACCACCAGCCGCCATGGCAATGGCTTTCAGGTTTTCAAAACAGAGACGGGTTTTCTCCTTAAAACTGCCCTCCAGCAATTCCATGGTTTTGGCAACCAGCGGAATCTGGCCTGAGATATAAACAGTAGTTCCTGCTTTTACCGCCTGGGAATAGGTGCCAATAGCTCTGGGCGCCTTATCAGTATTAATCGTCTGCCGGTTACTCATCGATCTACTCTCTTAAACTTGGGAATCAGAAGCCCCGGGGAAAGCCCTCAGCCCCCATGGAAAAACCGAAAAAACAAGACACCCGATACTAGGGTGTAAACATTATTTTTCAAGAGAATTAAGGGCAAAATTTACCGAATGACGACCACTCTTCAACAGTAATTTTTAAACTGTAGTAATACCAGGACGTTTTATTGATGAGTCTTGATATACAAAAGTTTATGAATCACGACGTCGTCGAATAATGGAATGAACGCCTTTAATGACCCGAAGTCGTTTAATGATTTTTGCCAGATGCACCCGATCACGAACACTGAGCAGCAGCTGAACAATGCTGCATCGAGAGTCCTGCTCTACCATGCTGATCTTCTCAATATTGCCTTCAACTGCAGTAATTGAGGTAGCCAGAGAGGCAATCATACCGCGGTGATGCTCCAGCTCTACACTAAGCTCTACGGTAAACTCTCCGGAGACGTCCTTATCCCACTCAACTTCCAGAACCTTCTCCGGGTTATGTCGAATTTCAGAGACATTCGGGCAGGTATCGGTATGGATTACAATGCCACGGCCCGAACTGACATGCCCAACCACAGGGTCTCCCGGTATTGGATAGCAGCACTTGCCAAAGCTGATGACCATTCCTTCAGAGCCACGGATAGAAAGCGGTTTTTCACTATTGGAAAGATCAAGCTGACTCTTGTTCTCGGGCAGGCTACCAGGCTCGACCAGTATCTTGGCGACGATATAGGCCATACGGTTACCGAGACCAATATCTTCCAGAAGCTCATCAAGGTCATCCAGACCAAACACGGATAGTTGCTGGTGAATAACCTGTTCGCTGATTAGCTCAAGGCTACTGTCAAAACTGACCAGTGCTTTGCCCAGCAAACGTCGGCCCAGGGCGATGGACTCATTCCTGCGTTGATTTTTCAGGAAATGACGAATGTTGGACCGCGCCTTACCCGTGACAACAAAATTTAACCACGCTGCATTGGGTCTTGCACCGGGCGCTGTAACCACTTCAACCGTCTGGCCACTCTGCAGCGGCTGACTGAGTGACGCCAGGCGTTTATTAATACGACAGGCTACACAGGTATTACCCACATCGGTATGAACGGCATACGCATAATCAACCGCTGTCGCCCCTTTGGGTAGCTCAAAAATATGCCCTTTGGGCGTAAAGACATAGACCTCATCCGGGAACAGGTCGATTTTAACGTTCTCAATGAACTCCAGTGAGTCTCCGGCATTTTTCTGCAGTTCCAATACACCTTTGAGCCACTGCCGGGTTCTGGCATGACTGCCTGACAGCGCTTCTTCTCCGGACTTGTAAAGCCAGTGGGCAGCAATACCATTATTGGCCATGTCTTCCATCTCCTGGGTCCGGATCTGGATTTCTATGGGCACACCGTGCATACCAAACAGTGTGGTATGAAGGGACTGGTAGCCATTGGCTTTCGGGATGGCGATGTAATCCTTGAACCGCCCGGGAATGGGCTTATAGAAGTTATGAACAATGCCAAGCGCCCGGTAACAACTGTCAACCTTATCCACAATGATTCGGAACGCAAACATGTCCATGATGTCATCAAAAGACTTACGCTGGTTCTTCATCTTGCTATAGATGCTGTACAGATGCTTTTCACGCCCAACGACCCGACCTTTAAGGCCTTCTTCCTCCAGGCGGGCAGCAAGCGCCTGCTGCACCTGGCTGACCAGGTCTTTACGGTTGCCACGGGCATTGCGCACTGCCTGTCGAATCAGCCGGGCCCGCATGGGGTACATGGCAAAGAAGCCCAGGTCCTCCAGCTCTATTCTTAGCGTATGCATGCCAAGGCGGTTGGCAATTGGAACATAGATATCCAGCGTTTCTTTGGCAATGCGACGGCGCTTGTCAGGCCTCAGCACACCCAGGGTACGCATGTTATGGAGACGGTCTGACAACTTAACCAGGATGACCCGGATATCCTTGGCCATGGCCAGCGCCATTTTCTGGAAGTTTTCTGCCTGGGCCAGGGTTTTGTTTTCAAAATTCATGTGGGTCAGCTTACTGACCCCATCCACAAGATCCGCAACCACATCACCGAACTGCCCGGCAATGTCCTGCTTTTCGATACCAGTGTCTTCAATGACATCGTGCAACATGGCGGCCATCAGGCTCTGATGGTCCATGTGCATATCGGCAAGAATAGAGGCTACTTCGAGGGGATGAATTATGTATGGATCGCCGCTTCGGCGTGTTTGTCCGTCATGGGCCTGCTCCGCATAATAGTAGGCCCGACGCACCAGGTTGACCTGCTCGGGATTCAGATAGGACTTCAAGCGGCCGGCAAACTCATCGATGGTCAGCAAAGTCCGCTCCTTACGCACAGATCATCCATTGCACCTTCTTATCTTCTGAAGCTTGTGATCTAAAAGATAGTACGAAGGTAAAACGCTTATTGTTCTACACCGGCCAGAAACATCGCTGCTTCGTCGTCATCAACCGTTCGGTCATCAACGGAAAGGGGGGTCACAAGGCCTTCGGCAATCTCACGCAGGGCAACCACCGTTGCTTTGTCATTTTCCCAGTCTACCTTGGGATCTCTACCACCAATCGTCAGCTGGCGGGCACGCTTGGAGGCAACCATAACCAGTTCAAATCGGTTATCGACGTTATCCAGACAGTCTTCTACAGTTACTCGAGCCACATTTTACTCCATCAATTTAGTATCAGGTTCCGGTAACAGAACCCTAATGCCGGTTTGCCGGACCCTTTAGTGTACTTTACGACCTATAGCCAGACAAGCTTTAGCAGGGTTAGTGTTTGCTCCATAACGAGTGCGGATTATAGTATCCACAATTACGATCCAAGCAGAAAAAAGTCCTGTACAACAACTCGCCGAACGGCCAACAGCCTGGAATAAATACATGATGAATATCCCGAACAGCTCTGGGCCAACCAGCAGCACCCAAAAGCTTCAAAAGCTTCGTGACGAAATGGCTGAATATGGCATTGACGCCTGGATCATCCCGTCTTCAGATGCCCATAACAGTGAGTATGTTGCCCCTCACTGGGAAGGGAGAGCCTGGCTCTCTGGCTTTACTGGCTCTGCAGGCACCCTGGTAGCCACCAAGGATAAAGCAGCCCTGTGGACCGATGGCCGCTACTTTATCCAGGCATCAGAACAGCTGGCAGGTTCAGGAATCACCTTGATGAAAGATGGCCAGCCCGGCGTCCCGTCAATGGTTGACTGGCTAACAGAAGCCGTCCCTGAGCAGGGTTGCATTGGCTTTGATGGAGCTACGCTGAGTCTGGGCAACGTCAGAAATCTCGAAAAGAAATTGGCTGATAAATCCGTTACTTTGACATTCGATCACGATCTGCTGAGTGATATCTGGGCCGACAGGCCAGAATTGCCTGCTGAACCCGTATTTATTCACGAAGATTACTATGCCGGTAAAACCCTCACAGAAAAGGTCAGTGATGTTCGGGAAATTCTCAGGGAACGAAACGCAACGGAGCTTCTTGTCACCACGCTGGATGATATTGCCTGGCTGTTTAATCTGAGGGGCTCTGATATTGAGTGCAACCCGGTATTTCTTGCCTATGCGCTGATTTCATCAGACAGCATGACACTGTTTACTAATAAAGAGCGAATAAAAGCTGATGCGCTGTCTGCACTGACAAAAGCAGGCGTAGAGCTGGCGGCCTATGATGACATACTGGACCGGTTATCGGCGCTTCCCGATCACACTCACCTGATGATTAACCCGGCCAGCACGGGTTACCGGCTGGCCTCTGCTATTCCTGCATCGGTTGTCCTTATCGAAGACAGATTGCCAACCACCGACCTGAAGGCCATCAAAAACAGTAATGAGATAGAGCGGATGCAAGATTGTCACCGCCGTGATGGCGCTGCCATGGTCCGCTTTATGCGCTGGCTGGAAGGCAACATCCCCTCAGGACAGCTGAATGAAGTCAATATTGACCAGCAGCTGCTGCAGTACCGCTCAGAGTCAGAGTATTTCCGGGGGGTCAGCTTTCCCTCCATTGTCGGCTACGCCGGACATGGCGCTATCTGTCACTACAGGGCGGATGAAGAGTCTGCTTATCCCATTGAAAGCAAAGGTTTGCTGTTGATCGACTCAGGCGCCCAGTACCCGGATGGAACAACCGATATCACCCGCACATTTGCCTGTGGTGAGATGACAGACGAGGAGAAGAGAGACTATACCCTGGTGATGAAAAGCCATATTGCCCTGGCAACTGCCAGGTTCAGGGAGGGAACACGGGGGATACAGCTTGATGCCATCACCCGTCAGCCTCTGTGGAGTGAAGGAATCGACTTTAATCATGGCACTGGCCATGGGGTGGGGTATTTCCTGAATGTGCATGAGGGCCCCCAGAACATCAGTCCGAAATGGTTTGACGTTGCCCTGAAGCCCGGCATGCTGGTGACCAACGAACCCGGCATTTACCGTGATAACAAACATGGTGTCAGGCTTGAGAATATCATGCTGGTCGCTGAGGACATCAAGAATGAGTTTGGAACGTTCTTTAAACTGGTTCCGATGACGCTTGCTCCTTTTGACACTCGGCCCCTGTTGAAAGACTTGATGACAGAGGCAGAAATCCAGTGGCTGAATGACTACCACTCAACGGTGAGAGACGCACTCTCCCCACTTCTGGACGGGGATGATGTCGATTGGCTGAAAGAAGCAACGAAACATCTGTAAAAAGGTAATTATTCTGCCCGCTGGTCTTCATAAAGACTGGCGGGCGGAACCGGTTTTGACTGGTTTAATGCGAAGTAGTTTGTGCGGTGTTAACACAGAATTATTTACAGGCTCAAAGTATCGTTTTTACATGATCAAACAAAAAACTTTGAGCCTGAAAATCACCCTGCGTTAGTTTAAGCCATTACTGAGTTTTTTCAGATTTTCTTCAGATGCTTTTAATGACTCTTGCTGTTTTTGAATATTGGCTAACTGTCGCTCTATTGCTGCGCCAATAGGTTTTTTCAATCCCTCCTTTTCTCCTGTTTTCCTGAAGTGTACAAGCGCATCAAGTAGCTTATCCGTCATATCAGAAGTATCTAACCAGGTGACCGGTACTCCAAGTTCATCCAGTATGGCTTTTAATTCAGGGTGATCATCAAAGAAGACATTCGGGGGCCTTACTGACTGCTGTATACCATAGTCTTTTAACATGGTCGCTTTCAGCTTTCCGGCAGTTTCATAGGCCACTAACTTCTTACTGACATATCGATGAAAGGTTTCAGTAAAGTCATTTCTGGTGTCACGTTTTCTGTCCCTGCCCCTGACATATTGTTGATAGGCGGAAACAGTGGTTGATCGGCTATTCTCTGCTGCATCCGCTTGAAGTAAAGCTTTACGGTCAAGTACTTTATACTCTCCTTTTTCCTTGGCCTTTAATTTTGCTTTAACAATATCTTCATTAAAATTGTCAGAAGCCTTGGTTGGAGCCAGAAGCTTGTCTTTTCCTGTCTCTCTGGCATGTCCTTTCATTAGTCTTACCAATCCCGGTGGCGTATCTTCTTTTGGTACGCCTTCACAATCAATGACTAATTGCATCAGTGCTTCTTCGTAATAATCAATCAAACCTTCCTCGAGGTACTCCCTGCCGGTTTTGTATGTGATAGATACTTCTTTTTCATCCTTCTTTACTGGTTTTTGGTTAGGGTGATTCAAACTCTCTTGTACTTTTTTTAATTTAATTCCCTGCTGTATCTGGCGCAAAAGATCGCCTCGATCATTGCCACCAGAAGATGCTACAGGTTTTGTCGCACCCAATATTTTGGCCTGCGCATTAGCAGCAGGAGGTGGTGGAACAACTTCAGGTGGGCCACCAGCAGGGGGAGGTGGTGGAAATCCTTCTTTTAACTGGTTTTTTGTGGTATTTGCGACTGTAGCGGGACGCGATGGTCGTTTTGGCGTCGGGTTAGTGCTTTCGGCAGGGGTCGGTTTTTGTGGTATAGCATTATCAACAGATGCATCTTCTGTTTTTTTGCTTTGAAATTTCGGGTCCTGATTATCAGGATTTTTCAGAACTCTCCTGGTTCTGGCCCTGGGCCTTGGTTCTGATGATGGTGTAGTTATTGTTGGTTTTGCTCCATCCATTATGATACTCCCTATTTTAATTTGAGCAATATCCTTTTTAATATTATATATGTTTTTAAATTTCTTTTAATTTTAAAGCCAGCGGATGCTGGCTTTAATAATTACTTTCTTTTTATCAACTGGGTCATTAGAAAGAGTAAAAAGCTGGCCACAACGACAGAAGGGCCTGCCGGTGTGTCCATGTACCATGAAGCGGTTAAGCCTCCGGAAACACCGAGGATTCCAAGCAGTGCTGAAAAAACAACCATTTGTTCCGGTGTGCCTGCCAGCCGCTGGGCGGTCGCTGCCGGAATAATCATCAGTGAAGTAATCAGCAGGACACCGACAATCTTCATGGCTACGGCAATCACCAGAGCCATTAACAGGGTTAGCGTCATCCTGAGCTTCCTGACCGGTATGCCCTCAACCTGGGCCAGCTCGGCATGAACGGACATGGACAGTAATGGCTTCCAGAGCCATGCCAGTGTCGCCAGAACCAGGGCTCCACCGCCATATATCCAGTAAAGATCGGTAGTACCGGTAGCCAGCAGGTCTCCGAACAGATAAGACATCATGTCTACCCGAACATTATCCGCAAAGCTGACAGTAACCAGGCCAATGGACAGAGAGCTGTGGGCAAGGATTCCCAGCAGGGTGTCGGAAGCCATTCGCTGCTTTTCCTGGAAACTGACCAGGATGGCAGCAACCATCAGTGAACTGACGATAACCGCCAGGTTGATATTTATGTCCAGCATCAGCCCCAGTGAGACACCCAGTAGTGCGGAATGAGAGAGAGTATCTCCGAAATAGGCCATTCGCCTCCAGACCACAAAGCAGCCCAGTGGTGCCGCCAGAAGAGCCACGCCATAGCCTGCCAGTAAGGCATACAAGATAATATCTGGCATCACTGTTTTCCTTCAGATACGGGGCTTTGTGGCTCAAGAATATGTCCATCAACACCATGATGGTGGTCGTGGTGGTGAGCATAAACAGCAAGTTCGTCCGACTCACCCCCGAAAAGGCGAAGGTATGCCGGATGCTGCTTAACCTGGAGGGGATGGCCAGAGCAGCAGACGTGCTGATTGATACAAATGACCTTGTCGGTGGATGCCATGACCAGATGAAGGTCGTGGGATACCATCAAAACGGCACAGTGCTCCTGGTTTCTGGACTCATTGCGAATATCCGTGATCAGCTGATAAAGCTCCTTTTGTCCGGTGACATCAACCCCTTGCACGGGTTCATCCAGCACCAGAAGGTGTGGTTTATGCAGTAGTGCACGGGCCAGCAGGACCCTTTGCAACTCCCCGCCAGACAGGGATTGCAGGGGGGACTGGAGAACATGGGTAACTCCGGTTCGTCCAAGGGCGTCGTGAACGGCACTCAGCCGACAGCCTGTCAGCCTCAGGAACCGGTTGACCGTCAGCGGCATGGAGTCATCAATATGAAGCCTTTGCGGCATGTAGCCAATGCGAAGCCCCTGTCGTACTAGGCGTTGGCCCGAAGAGGGTTCCTGCAGCCCCAGCGCTACCCGGACAAGTGTGGTTTTTCCGGCGCCGTTTGGGCCTATCAGGGTAACGATTTCACCGGGATGAACCTGCAGACTGATCCCGGCCAGTACGTCTCGGTTCTGGAACGTCATCCAGATATTACTCAACTCTATCAATGGTTGATTCATAACGTGTTGATTCTTCAATTAGTCCTGCAGTTTGTACATAAACCCGCCAACTCTATTGAAGTATCAGCAATGGTAAAGCCGTGGTCATTAGCACAGTCTTTCAGGGAGTTTTCAATGGCTGGGTGTTCAATTTCAATGGTGGTCCGGCATTGGGTACAGATGAGAAAGCAGCTGTTGTGCGCCGTATTGGGTCGGCTGCAACCAAGGTAAGCATTAATGGATGTCAGGCGATGCACCAGTCCCTGTTCCTGAAGAAAGTCCAGGGCTCTGTAAACGGTAGGGGGCTGAGCCGGTTTTGATTCCCCCTGGGTTAGCTCTGCCATTATTTCATAGGCTCCGACCGGGCAATGACTCTGCCAAACCAGTTCCAGCACCCTTTCCCTGAGAGGGGTCAGACGAACAGCACGATTATGGCAAATGACACGGGCTTCTGTTAAAGCCTGCTGAATACAGGCTTTATGGTTGTGTTGAGTATAAGGTGTATTCGTTTTGCGCATAACATGTGCCATTAATATTTGTTATAACATAACAGTTTTGCGTGCATATTGATACTTGGCTCAAGAAGCCTAGGGAGCTAATGATAGAGCATCGGGTCTCGGGAAGCTTCAAACATCATGTTATGTGCGTCACGTCTCAGAAAGCTCAATTAATGGTATCATTATGTGATACCACACCCTGTAGTATCCTCTATGAATGCCAAACACCGGAAAACGCTTATTGCGATTTACCAGGAACCAAACCCCAAGCAGTTAGAATGGAAAGCCATAGAATCTCTCTTTATAGCTGTTGGGGCTGAAGTTATTGAAGGTCGTGGTTCTCGAGTAAGATTCCATAAGGATGGGGAAATTGGAACCTTCCAACGGCCTCACCCTAAAAAAGAGGCAAAGCCGTATCAGGTGAAAGATGCACGGGACTTTCTAAGCAGAATTGGAGTTAAGCCATGAATACAATGACACACAAAGGTTATTCAGCCAGCCTGGAATATAGTGATGATGACGAATGCTTTGTTGGTCATATTGCGGGCATAAAAGACCGGGTTGGATTTCATGGTGAGTCAGTAACAGAGCTTAAAAATGCTTTTCAGGAAGCGGTCGAAGATTATCTTGAAACTTGTGCCGTGGTTGGCAAAGAACCTCAACAGCCATACTCTGGAAAATTAACGCTTCGTATTCCCCCGGAACTCCATGCCTCGATTGCCACAGCAGCCCAGGTGAGTGGTCAAAGCATTAATCAATGGATTTCAAGTGCACTCAGCCAAGCATCTCGCCTATAAATCAGCGCATAATCGGGTTAGGACTGGTCTTTCTCCAGTCCTCCCCGCAACACCGTATATGCGGGTTCGAACACAGTGGCCTTTGACCCAATCAGCTCATGCCCGGCGTACAAAAAAATTCCAGGTTGCCTGTGGTGTCCCTGAATTTTCGATAGGTGTTTGAATAAATTGAGATACTTCGATCTAGTAAAATTAAAAATGGCCGAAATTATTCTGTATTGTACTGAATTTGGGACTCCATCAGATATAAACAAAAAATCAACCCAAGTAAATTGTAAATACTTCAGTTTTAGGCCAAATGGCTGGTTTCATAGAATATTCACTCACTCAAGTTTAGAAGATAAACCATATAAAGACTCATTGGGTGTATCTGTAGGAAAGTGTGCAGAATTATGAGTATCTATATTTTTTAAAAAGCTGGACAAC
>NZ_JAHHPP010000187.1 GCF_024606265.1 Endozoicomonas sp. SESOKO1 | reverse complement strand
CCTTTGGGCATGTGCATGCCCGTGTAGAAAGCCGGACGGTAATACGGTGCTTCTTGACCAATGCAAATTGACGCTAACCCTGCAATTACTTAGAATGCCCGTCTTTTGTAAGTCCATTAAGACGAGTAACCACGATGAAAAGAACTTTCCAGCCAAGCAACCTGAAGCGCAAGCGTAACCACGGCTTCCGTGCGCGCATGGCTACCAAGAATGGCCGTGCGGTAATCAACCGTCGTCGAGCCAAGGGACGCAAGCGTCTGTCAGCCTGATCGATGCCTGTGGCTAAACGCCGTAGCTAATAAAGAGAGCATCAGTGTGAGCTTATCTTTTGGTCGTGAATCACGGCTACGCTCCTCGGCTGATTTCAAACAGGTATTTGATACAACGGATATCAAGGTATCCAGCAGACAGCTTCTTATACTGGCAAAAGCCAATAAGCTTGGCCGTGCAAGACTGGGGTTGGTGGTTGCCAAAAAAAATATTCGTACTGCCGTTGGCCGAAACCGGGCCAAACGTCATATCCGGGAAACCTTTCGTCTGCAACAGGATGAAATCGGTAACCTGGATATTGTCGTTTTAGTCCGGAAAGGTTTCAGTGATCTGAATGACAGAGATCTGAACCAGCTACTCAACCAGCAGTGGCAAAGGTTGAAACGAAGGCTACACGAATGGGAAGCGTCGGCATAACGTTTGGTCAGGCTCCGGCAACATGAAGGCATATAGATGGGCAGGTTAGCCAATATCCCCCGATCAGTGTTGATCGGGCTGATCAAGATATATCGCTATGCACTGAGTCCCCTGATGCCCAGCCGGTGCCGCTTTTACCCCTCTTGCTCTGCCTACGGCCTGGAAGCCTTAAATCGTCATGGTTTTCTGACTGGTAGCAAGCTTATCTTGCTCCGACTACTGAGGTGCCACCCCTGGCATCCAGGAGGATTTGACCCGGTACCGGAAAAAGATTCTGGTGATCATCGGACACAATCAGACAATCATATTCATTCACCTGAATGTGTGGCCCGGAACTCATGGATTTCCAAAGAACACTCCTGATCGGTGCTATTGCTGTCGTTGGTGTTTTAACACTGCAGCAATGGAATGAAGACTATCCCGGTACGCCGAAGTCGGCATCCGTCGCTCACTCCGTATCCAGCAGTCAAGCTGGCTCCGATATGCCTTCCCTTAAGGATGGCAATTCAATACCTTCCACCGATGATGGGGCTGCGAAACCTTCTGCCCAGCTCATCAGTGTCAAGACCAATACGATTGATGCGCTGATTGATCCTGCCGGTGGTGATATCATCAGCCTGACCCTGCCTCAATACCCTGCCTGGTTACCCGAAGATGGAGAACCAACCGCTCCTTTCCAGCTGCTGGTAAACAGCCCGGACTGTCAGGGAGAAACCACCTGTGTATTCACCGCACAGAGTGCACTGGCCAAAACCGATGGCCCGGACGCGAATAACCTGCGTGGGGTTTACCGTGTTAAACAGGCCAATTACTCACTGGAAGATGGTGAAAACAAGCTGACCGTTGACCTTCATAAGAATATGGATGGCGTCGACATTACCAAAAGCTTTACCTTCTACCGTAACCGTTATGATGTCACGGTTAATTACACCATTGTGAATAACAGTGACAAGGTCTGGCGCGACCAGTTTTATGCCCAGCTGAAACGGGATAACTCAGAAGACCCGAGTCAGCTTAATTCAAAGGCGCCAATGAATACTTATCTGGGAGCGGCCGTCCGCTCCAATGATGAGCCTTACACCAAACTGCCCTTTGATGAGTTTTCTGATAAGCCATTCGCTGAGCGGGTTCAGGGTGGTTATGCTGCCATGCTCCAGCACTACTTTGTCAGTGCGTGGGTACCTGATCAGGAGAAAGCCCATCAGTATTACACCAAGCAGAACAAAGATGGCTACAACTTCGTCGGCTTCTATGACGATGCCATGGTTGTCCAGCCTGGTGAAACCATTGAGACCGGGGCAACCCTGTATGTCGGGCCGAAAAACCAGGAAAACCTGAAGTCTCTGTCGGATGGCCTGGAGCTGACCGTTGACTACGGCATGCTCTGGTTCCTGGCTCAGCCATTGTTTACCATCCTGAAGTGGATTCACTCTCTGGTGGGTAACTGGGGCTGGTCCATCATTCTGCTGACGGTACTGGTCAAGGCGGTATTCTACCCATTGAATGCCACCAGCTTCCGGTCCATGGCAAAAATGCGCAAGCTGGGGCCAAAGCTGCAGGAGATGAAAGAGAAGTACGGCGATGATCGCCAGAAAATGTCTCAGGCCATGATGGAGCTGTACAAGAAGGAGAAGGTTAACCCCATGGGGGGCTGCCTGCCGATTCTTGTCCAGATGCCGGTATTCATTGCCCTGTACTGGACACTGCTTGAGTCAGTGGAATTGCGTCAGGCGCCATGGCTGGGCTGGATTCACGACCTTTCCCAGATGGATCCGTACTTTATCCTGCCACTGATCATGGGAGCCTCGATGTTCATTCAGCAGATGCTGAACCCGACACCGCCAGACCCTGTGCAGGCTAAAGTCATGAAGATGATGCCAGTGATCTTCACCTTCTTCTTCCTGTTCTTCCCGGCGGGTCTGGTTCTGTACTGGGTGACCAACAACGTGCTGTCGATTATCCAGCAGTACATCATTACCAAAAAAATCGAAAAAGAAGGCTAAGCCTTCTGCGAAGCAGCTTTCCTGTTATAAAGCTGCTTCGCTATCCCCTTCTCTGACCTCACCTCGATAAATTCCTCTTCTGAAAAGTGCCGGTTCATACTCAATCTGGTGCACTGAAAAATAGCGTCTGAATTATCTACAGTTGCTCACGTCTGGACCGATAAACAGTTAGTAACTGAGGCTTCCCACCTTGAGCTAACTGGATAAGATCAACAGTATGATTAAAAAACTGATAAGCACAGCCATTGTCAGCAGTGTTATCGGGAGCGCATCGGCCAACCCCGAACTGGGATATATGACCGTTGGTACTGACCAGTACCAACTGTTTAATGCCACCATTGCCATTGATGCCCTGCCGTCAGAACTTACCAATAAGAAACTGAAAGTAAAGCTTGGCTCCATTACCGACTTTTACCGGCATAATATTGAGT
>NZ_JAHHPP010000186.1 GCF_024606265.1 Endozoicomonas sp. SESOKO1 | reverse complement strand
ATTATGGTAACCAGGAAAAGAAGTGTCCAGCGTCTGAACAGACATTCCCTGAAATGTCGAGGCTTGTGTGCTGGTTTCAAATTGATAAGTTTGTTCTATTGAATCCAGTGAGCCGGAATAAAGATCGGCATAAGCAAGGTCAAATGGCGGCAGGTTACTGAAAGAGTCCATTGAATTATTGAATTGCTGAATTACCGCTTAAGACCACTCTTTGTTATAAAAGTTCCTCCATAACCGACACCAACCATTCAATATTTACATCAACCTTATTTATTATGTCACCCTTATTATGTCAACAGGCATAAAAAAGTACTACGGCTCTAATACCAGCTTCGCTAAACATGAACTGTGCAGCTATTTTGAACAGCGAGATCTTTGCGAAGCCTCCTTTTGCGTTCTCTGGCGCGCTTCCTATGGCGCTCGGCGTAATCGGGATCATTCATGTAGCGCTCCCTGTGGTACGACTTTTTGCGCTCAATTATTGAAGAGTTATCAACAACAATGTCTTGGCCCCCTGATTTCAGGTTCACTTTCTGATAAGCATATCTGCTGAATAAGAGGTATGTCTGGAATTAATGATGGTCCATCATTAACGGGTTCGTTACCAGAATTCTCAGGTATATATTCATCAAGAACTGATGTCGGTATGCCAGGAATATCCATTTCAAAAAAGCCTGCTGTCTCTGAAGCTGCCGCTGAAAGAGTTAGAGGTTCAATATTATAATTATTCAATAAATTAAAAGGAACAGGGTTGTTTTTGGTTATATCCGATTGGTTATGGTAACCAGAAAATACAGTATTCAGTACCTGAGCAGAAATCCCCTGATAGGTCGAGGTTTGTATGCTGGCATCAAATGGGTGCGTTTGTACTATTAAATCCAGTGAGCCGGAATAAAGATTGGAATAAGCAAGATCAAATGGGGGCAGACTATTAAAGAGATTCATCGAATTGGCGAATTATTGAATTGTTGAATTACTGCCTAAGACCTCTCTTTATTATAAAAGTTCCTTCGGAACACAAGCTATTCTACCAATTTTGCTAATCATGAACTGCGCAGCCATTGTCAACAGCTGGATCTTTGCGAAGATTCTTTTTGCGCTCTATGTTACGCTTCTTTGCACGCTCGGCGAAATCGGGATCGTTCAGATAGCGCTCCCTGTTGTGCTTCTTTTTGCGCTCGGCGAAATCGGGATCATTCTGGTAGCGCTCCCTGAAGTGCTCCCTACTGTACTTCTTTTTGCGCTCGGCGAAATCGGGACTATTGTGGTAGCACTCTCTTTGCCGCGCCCTTTTACGCTTTAAGAAAGCGGGATCTTTGCAAAGCTCCCTCTGGTACTCCCTTGAGCGCTTCCTTGCACGCTCCGCATAAGCGGGATTTTTGCGAAGCTCCCTTATGCGCTCCCTTTTGCGCTTCCTTTTGAGCTCTGAAGCAGGGTCTTTGCAAAGATCCCTTTTGCCATCAACAATGTCTTTTGCTGGAGTCGTTTGATTATCACTTGCAGCCTTGTTCAGGTTTTGTGGGTTAACTACAGTCAATGGTCGTAAATCCTGTGGGTCAGGGAGTACGTCAGGAAGATCAGTTAATGAAAAATCTGGATTCGAATGGCTTTGTGGTGTTGGTTCCCTGATTCCAGGCTCACTCTCTGATAAGCATATTTGCTGAATAAGAGGGATGTCTGGTATTAATGAAGGATCATCATTAACGGATTCATAGCCAGAATTCCCGCGTATATATTCATCAGGAATTGATTCTGGTATGTCAGGAATATCCGTTCCAAAAATACCTGCTGTCTCTGACATTATCTCTGAAATAGTTAGAGATTCAATATCGTGTTTATTCAATAAGTTAAAACAAACAGGGTCATTTTCGCTTGCATCCGATTGATTATGGTAACCGGGAAAAGAAGCGTCCAGGGTTTTAACAGACATTCCCTGATAGGTCGAGGTTGGTATGCTGGCATCAAATTGAAACGTTTGTACTGCTACATCTGCTGAGCTGGAATAAAGATCAGCAGAATCAGGATCAAATAGAGGCAGTTGACTAAAGAGGTCCATTAATTTTTGAATTAGCTAATTATTGAATTGACTAAAAGTTGAATTACCGATAAGACCGCTCTTTATTGTAAAAGTTCCTCCGTAACACAAACGGTGCAGCCATTGTCAACAGCTGGATCTTTGTGAAGCTTCCTTATGTACTCATTGTTGCGCTTTCTCATGCGCTCGGCGAAATCGGGATCATTCCGGTAGCGCTCCCTTTTGCTCGCCTTTTGGCGCTCGGCGTA
>NZ_JAHHPP010000019.1 GCF_024606265.1 Endozoicomonas sp. SESOKO1 | reverse complement strand
AACAGAAACGTTCTTGAGCGATCAAGAACCCTCGCCTTTATGCCCTTCGGGTGCGCCAGCGCGGGGAGTGTCAGTCTCGCTCCACCACCATGGCAATCCCCATACCACCGCCAATACACAATGTGGCAAGGCCATGGCGAGCTTCACGTTTCGCCATTTCATGAAGGAGTGTGACCAGAATCCGGGCGCCGGAAGCGCCAATCGGATGACCCAATGCCACCGCACCACCATTGACGTTGGTTTTCTCCGGATCCAACTCCAGGCCTGCAACCACAGAAAGCGCCTGGACCGCAAACGCTTCATTGGCCTCAACCAGATCAATATCCGACACCGTGAGTCCAGCCCTTGACAATGCCTTCCTGGTGGCCGGTACCGGTCCATAGCCCATCACTTCCGGTGCAACACCGGCAGACGCGAAGGCCCTGATCACCGCCATGGGTTTCAGTCCCAGGGACCGGGCTTTACGGCGGGACATCAGCAGCAACATGGCAGCACCATCGTTAATGCTGGAAGCATTACCCGCCGTTACCGAGCCATCCTTGCTGAAAGCAGGAGGCAGTTGCGCCAGTTTTTCTGCCGACGTCATTCTCGGGCCTTCGTCTTTATCGACGACCACGGTCTTTTTTCTATCGACAACCTCAACCGGTACGATTTCCCCGGCAAAACGGTTAGCTGCCTGGGCGGCCAGCGCCCGTGCCTGACTTCTTGCTGCGTACTCATCCTGTGCTTCCCGGTTGATCTGATAATGCTCTGCCAGATTCTCCGCGGTAATACCCATGTGATAGTCGTTAAAGACATCGGTCAAACCGTCGCTGATCATGGTATCCAGAAGCTGTCCATGCCCCATGCGCTGGCCCCAGCGGGCCTTGGGCAAGACATAAGGCGCCTGACTCATGTTTTCAGAGCCACCCGCCAGGGCAACCTCAATATCACCACAGGCAATGGCCTGGGCCGCCAGGGCAACCGCTTTCAAGCCAGAACCACAGACCTTGCTGACGTTATAGGCGGTACTCTCTGTGGACATACCAACCCCCAGGGCTACCTGGCGGGCAATATTCATTCCCTGCCCTGCACCCAGTACATTACCCAGAATCAGCTCCTGTACCTCTTCTGCCTTGACCCCTGCTTTCTCCAGGGCACCCTTTGCCGCACAGATCCCCAACTGAGCGGGGGTAACAGAAGCCAGGGCACCATTGAACGTACCAATGGGAGTACGGGCAGCACTGACAATCACTACGTCTTCTATTGATAAAGAGCCTTGCATTATTCAATCTCTCCGAATGTTTTCAGGTCGCTGGCAATGTTCAGTTCTGCACCTGTGGCTTTGATGACCTGCTCTACGGTGGTATCCACAGCGATTTCTGTTAACAATAGTCCGTTTTCAGTGACCTCAATAACCGCCATTTCAGTAACAATCAGGTTGACCTGACCTTTTACCGTCAACGGCAGGTTGTGACGCTGGAGGATTTTTAGGCTCACCATTCTTGTGGTAATGAAAAAACAAACTGGTAGTACCAGATAATTCTGAACTTTTGGAAATAGAGTCTGTCAGACGATAGTAATTGTCAGGTCAAATCAGTAACTATCATGCAACCGCACATCACTGCAAATAGACCCGGTAGTCCGGTCAACGAAATTCTCACAAGGGCCGACTCCAGAGATGGCGAATCTCAACCGCCTCGCCGTTCGCCCCTGCTGCATGGAGTGCATGCCGTTGATAATGATCAGGTAAACCTGACGGTGCTGCCAGATGATGCCACAGGCTTATCTGTTGCCGGGATGCCTTTAGATGACAGAACGGTATGTGCAAACCAGGGCGATTCCCTTTTTGGGAGTTTCAGGGCAATGACCTGCCGGTTTGTTGAAAGCGTCTTATCTCCCTTTGGAACCCCATCAATACCTGATAATTCCACAGGAACCATGGCTTTCCCTACTTCAGGTCATAGCAACTCGTCCACCAGAACCAAAGCAATACAACAAAGTCCATCATTACCGGGCAGGACTGACAATATTGCTCAAACACACACGCCAAACTATCTTGCAGGTAACCATCTTTTCTCTGAATCTTTTCTTGCGAAAATCAAAATATTTTGTAAAGAGGGCATTGTTAAAGATATGCCCAGAGCTAAAACCGGATCTACCTGCGTTTATCTTCCTGAATCTTTTCCGCAGGTAGTATTAAGATACACCAATGAAACGAAGAGGCAGTTCATTTGCCAGCAAAAGCAAAAAGTCGGGGATGCGCTTGGTCAACTCAAATGTTCACACTTGATCGTTCCAAAAGCAATAAGCTGTAATAATTTTTTGGTAGAAGAAAGGCTTCCGATCAATGCCAACATCTATCACAATTTAGGTTGTTATTTATCAGAACCGGAACTATTTGATGAGCCAGTTCGAGAAATGGTCAGGCTTTCATCTAAATTCTACATAGACGATATACTGACTTCTTATTACAATTCTGTCGGATATAGATATGTAGAAGGCGTCAGGTATTATCCAAAATATGAGAACTTACCGCTTTATTCAGTAAAAGAGAATGGCTTTAAAGTAGGCAGGATTGGTCTGATTGACCTTGATTTTTATTTCCCGGATAAAATCGATGGTAGAACCCTGCCATCTTTGGCAACAATATTCCCACTTCATGAGCATATTATCAGAGAAGAGGCTGACCTTTTGGGTTTACCTTACAACGAAGAAAAACTGGGCGTTGCTTTTGCTCGAGGTAACAAGTGCCTCAAATCTTATTCTGACCATGCTGATTGGTTAACATTGAAAGGCGTTACCACTGAGTTTATGAATTGGTCTTTTGATATCAGCCCAGACGTTTCAAATCAGTTGAATAAAATTGTGCAACAGGAATTATGTCTTATGAATAAGGGGAAGAGTGTAATTTTTAAACGAAATATTGACGAAGATCTCTGTAAAGGTTTTTTGATCGGAGATTTTTTCACTTCGGCAAAAGTGCTCTCTGACACAATCACACCAATGATTATTGCCAATTTAAAAGGGGCAATGAATGAGCATATTACTCAAAATACATCAGACAATACCTTTACTGAACTCACCGAAGATCAAATTATTTTTCTAAGATCTCCTATTGTCAGAATACCACGTTTATACGAAGGTATTTTAGATGTTCTTATTTCTTCTCCTTGTTTTTGTGTCTACGTGAATAAATTTTATCATACTCCCATAATTGCAGAGCAGTTAATCCATAGTGTGTTAAGTCACTTGGTTACCCGTAAAGAAATACTTTATTACAGTCAGAGATTACCCTTCGATAGTGAAAAACATATGCATCCTGAAGAAAAAATTTGTTGTTTTGGCTATTGAGTATTTTTTCGGTGGTCATTCCCTTATTCACAGGTCAAAATGGATGATTCTCTATCGTGAACCTTTTCCCATAATCACTGTCGAACCTGCTATAAACAAAACGGAGGTTAATGACGAATAATGATGAATATAAAAACTCTTGACTCTTTAAAGCAGCATCAGCCACAAGAAGAAAAAAAGCCACCACCGCCTGTGAAGCATAAAAAATTGGGTGAAGTAAAAGATCTGGAGCAAGACAGGACATCCCCTTATTTTACCAAGCATGGCAACCAGCTGGTTGAAGTGAATGATGGTTCATTTCATGGCAGTGTGAACAGGATTATCCGACAATTCAGGGTCGATCAGGCAGAGGGTAGACAAACCCTCAAGCTCAAGGCACCCAACAAGAGCGATGTTACCTGACTTTTTGGATAAACACTCTCTCCCGGTCTGTTGTCATCGATTACTGGCCTACAACCCGTCTACCAGAGAGCTTTTCACTCATTATGCCCCACCACTGGTATTCAAACTCAACTTATCCATGGCACCACTTAGAATATGATCAATGGTGTCCAGCACCCCTTCGTCATTATTTCCGGGCGCTGAATAGCGGGCAACTCGCCGGACACTGTCACTGGCATTATTCATGGCAAAACTGAAACCTGCTTTTTGCAGCATCTCCATATCATTGTCGCTGTCGCCAAAGGCAGCCACTTCTGCATCGGCAATGCTCCACTGCTCCTGCAACAGATGAATGCCGTGGGCCTTGTGAACACCGGGAATGATCAGGTCGATCCACTGGTGACCGCTGGTGACCGGCACCAGCACATCCTCCAGCGTCTCCCTTGCCGCTTGCAATATGGCATTGTGTATTACCGGAGACATTTTAATGGCGATTTTCAGAACTGTGTCGCTTATATCCTGATACGCTTGTATCAGCTCAAGACGCTGATAATGATTGCGGGCATTGGCCACTTCATCAGGATCCCCAGTGTTCAAAACATAGGCACTGTTTCGGCCGCAAATAATGGCGGTTACCTCTTTCAGGCTTTCCAGAAACGGATAGACACGGGCCAGTGTTTCAGCCGCGATATCCGCAACAAACAGCTCCCGCTGCCCGTCGTGAACATAGCCGCCATTTTCTGCCACATAGGCAATATCGCCGACATCGATATCCTCAAAATAGGACCGCAATTTGTAATACTGGTTACCACTGGCCACGACGAATCGAATCCCCCGGTCCTTCAGGGCCTTGAACTGCTCCAGAAAACGCTCACGGTTATACGTTTTGTTATCTTTCAGAAACGTGCCATCCATATCGACAGCAACCAACTTGATTCCGGTGTAGCCTGTCATTCTGCTGTTACCTTTACATAAGCCCATCATTCAATCATGTGCACAAGTACCATTTCTCAGCAAAAATCACAAACATAAGTACAAATACACAATTGCACAGTATTCATTCCGGCATGAAAATCACGTAATCTCCTCCGCCCTTTGGCGCATGTGCTCCAAAGGCAAAAACACAACCCAAAACACACGCAGAGAAGACATCATGAAAGTGCAAGGTTTCGCACGCTCACTGATTGCCATTGCAATTGGTGCAACCGTCAGCAGTTCGGTTATTGCCAGTGAAATGGCATCACAGGTCGTGGATAAAGGACTGACATTCTCCATCGGTGGTGCCTGGAACGATCTGGACAGCATCCGTGGCCTGGATAGCAAACTGGCACCCGAAGTTGGTATTGGCTATCGCCTGAATAACCGTTTCAGTGTTGAGGGTATCTACTCCCAGTACTCCACAGACCAGAAGGCCGGCGGGGATGCAGACCTTAACGAATTCCGCCTGGACGCATTCTACGACCTGACCCCCTGGGATGGTTCCCTGACCCCTTACGTAGTTGCCGGTATTTCCGAACTGGAAGCCGATTATGAGATGGGTGCGGAACACGACGACACCCGCATGAATGCCGGTTTTGGTTTAAGAAAGGCATTTACTCCAAACCTGGCCATCCGTGGTGATGTCCGTGCCGTTCGCACTCTGGATTACGCCCAGACAGAAGCCATGGCGAATGTCGCCCTGACCTGGACCTTTGGCAGTGTAGCCAAAGCACCAGAACCTGTTGCCGTGGTTGAGCCGGTTCAGGAAGAAGTGGTTGCAGCGGTTGAACCAGCACCGGTTCTTGATGCTGATTACGACGGCGTACTGGACAAGGACGACCTGTGCCCAAATACTCCTGCGGGCATTACCGTTGACAATACTGGCTGTGAGCCAATGAAACCCATTGATCTGCTGGTTAACTTTGAGTTTGATTCTGCAGTCGTGAATCAGGAAGGCTTCGAGCAGATCGCCAAGATGGGCGAATTCCTGCAACGCTATCCAGAAGTCCGTATCCGTATTGAAGGCCATACGGATACCAGTGGACAAGCGGCATACAATGAACAGCTGTCTGTCCGTCGTGCCGACATCATCCGTCAACAACTGATCGAGATGTACAATATCGACGCTGAGCGTATAGATGCGGCTGGTATGGGTGATAGTGAGCCTGTTGCCAGCAACGATACTATCGAAGGCCGTCAGCAAAACCGTCGTACAACTGCCGAGATTTTTGGCGCTTAATACGACGTCGGCCAGACGGTGTCTGGCCGATCTCAAATATAATAGCCGTAGTAAATCTTTATTCTTGGTTGACATAAATATTGAGTGGTTTGTATTAGGGAGGAACTTTTATAAGAAAGGGCAGTCTTAAGCTGGAATCCACAATTCAACGATTCAATAATTCTATGAATCTCCTTAGTAGCCTTCCTCCATTCGATCCTGCTTTTGCTAATCTTCATTCTGGCCCGTTAGGCTTAATGGAAGAAAAGTATCAATTTGATGCCAGTGAACAACCTACAACATATCAAGGAATTTCTGTTCAGACGCTAGACACTGCTTTTCCTATTTACCCTAAACAACCAGATATGGACAAAAATAACGCTAACTCTTTTAATTCATTGAATGATTATGGTATTGAGCCTGTAACACTTTCCAATACAGCAGGCTTTTTCAGCATTGATATTCCTGACATACCAACATCAGTTCTTGATGAATATATACCCGACATTCCTCTTATTCAGCAGATATGTCTATCAGGGAGTGAGCCTGAGATCAGTGAGCCGACTCCTGCGAGCCATTCAATTCCAGATTGTTCATTAACCCATCTTCCTGATGTACTCCCTAACCCACAAGATTTACGACCATTTACTGCAGTTAACCCGCTAAACCAGAACCAGACGACAAGTGATAAACAAACACCCCAGGCAAAAGAAATTGTTGATAACTCAGCAAAAACTGATTTCCGAAGGAAGCGCAGAAGAGAACCCTACTACCATAATAATCCCGATTTCGCTGAGCGCGAAAAGAAACGCAACAGGGAACGCTACCAGAATGACCCCGTTTACTTAGAGCGCAAAAGGGCGCGCCAAAAAGAGTACTATAAAGAACGCTACCAGAATAATCCCGATTTTGCCGAGCGCATCAGGAATCGCAGAAGGAAGAAAAAAAGGGAGCCTGACAAAGGTTCAGCTGTGGAAAATGGATGCGCAGTTCATGTTTAGAAGGTGGAATTGGTATTAACCCACCGACACAAATTCACACATACAGCCCGGCACAATACCCCGAAGCCCAGGCCCACTGGAAGTTGAATCCGCCAAGGTGACCGGTGACATCCAGTACTTCACCAATAAAGTAGAGTCCGGGGTGGTTCTGGCTCTCGAAGGTTTTCGATGAAATATTGTCAGTAGCAACCCCGCCCAGTGTGACTTCGGCTTTTTTATAACCTTCGGTGCCTGCTGGCGTAAATACCCAGGATTCCAGGCATTCGGCCAGCCGTTGCAGCTCAGTTACATTAAACTGGTTAACGGGTTTACGACCATTGTCTGTCAATTTTTGCAGCTCTCCATAGGTGCATAGAGCTGTTGCCAGACGTTTGGTTAATTGATCTGCAAGTAGCGAGCGAATTTCAGCCCTGGGTTTTGATTCCCTGAGTTCATTCAACCAATCTTCTATGGAAATACCTGGCAGCCAGTTGATGGAGACTTTACTGCCTGGCCGCCAGTAGGAAGAAATCTGCAATATCGCCGGCCCACTCAACCCTCTGTGGGTAAAGAGCACATTCTCACGGAAACTTTGCCCGTTACAGTTGGTGATGACGTCCGCGCTCACACCGGATAACTCAATAAAGTGTGTCAGCCATTGTTTATCCATCGTAAATGGCACCAAGCCTGGCATTCTCTCGATTAGATGGTGACCGAACTGTTCGGCCAGTTCATAACCAAGGCCGGAAGCCCCCATGGTGGGGAATGACAAACCACCGGTTGCTACGACTAACGACGTGCATCGAACGTCGCCCAGTGTGGTATCCAGCAAAAACCCGTCTGAATCGTCCAGTGGTTTAACGTGGTGTAATGCTGTCTTCAGGCGAATGGTGACGCCGGACTTCCTGCACTCTTCCACCAGCATTTCCACAATATCGCTGGATTGCTGGTTGCAGAACAGCTGCCCCAGGGTTTTCTCATGCCAGGGAATCTGGTGCTTATCCACCAGCGCCTGAAAGTCCCACTGGGTGTAACGGGCCAAGGCTGATTTGCAGAAATGAGGATTCTTTGAAAGGTAGTTCGCTGGTTCAGCGTACATATTGGTGTAGTTGCAGCGCCCACCACCGGAAATCAGAATTTTCTTACCAATCTTATTGGCATGGTCAATCACCAGCACCTTACGGCTGCGATCACCTGCCGTCAGTGCACACATCAACCCGGAAGCCCCAGCTCCAATAATAACGGCATCGTATTGCATGGATGGCAATAAGGGTTGATTTAACGGCATAGGATTGGGTCCACAGGAGGGAATGAATTGGCGGGCACTATAACGAAACTGACAGGGAGTACTCAAGATCCGGTTTCACCAGGATGGAGAAGCATTTCTAATGACAATACGCTTTAGCAGTTAACCGGACATAGTGTGAAAACATAAAAGCCCTGCAATGGCAGGGCTCTTTGACAGCATAAAAACTGAACTTATTTGCCCAGTTTCTTGCGAACCGCCTGAAGAGTTCTGAGCTGGGCAGCCGCTTCGGCCAGCTGGGTTGCCGCTCTTGAGTAGTCGAATTCGCCACTCTGGTTTTCCAGGGCTTTTTCTGCCTGACGCCTGGCTTCTTCAGCCGCCGCTTCATTCATGTCATCGGCACGCAGTGCCGTATCCGCCAGGATCTTGATCTGGTTTGGCTGGACTTCCAGGAAGCCACCGGAAACGTAGAAAACTTCTTCTTCACCACCTTCGATCACCAGACGGATGGGTCCGGGTCTCAGCTCGGTCAGCAGCGGTGTATGCCCGGGCGTAATACCCAGGTCTCCCAGGATGCCGGTAGCAATCAACATCTCTACCTGACCTTTGAAGATCTCACGCTCGGCGCTGACGATGTCACACTCTACGGTTGATGCCATTGGGTGCTTATCTCCTAAGAGTTGCCCGCTGCCCGCCTCCCGCAGCCCGTAAAAGCTTTTGTCTTGTCTTTTCGGGCAGCGGGCAGCGGGCAGCGGTCTTATTTACATGGACTTGGCTTTTTCAACCGCTTCGTCAATGGAACCGACCATATAGAAAGCCTGTTCTGGCAGCGCATCAAACTCACCTTCCAGAATGCCCTTGAATGCACGAATGGTGTCTTTCAACGGAACATATTTACCCGGAGAGCCGGTGAAGACTTCTGCAACAAAGAATGGCTGAGACAGGAATCGCTCAATCTTACGGGCACGGGATACGGTCTGCTTATCTTCTTCAGACAGTTCGTCCATACCCAGAATGGCAATAATGTCTTTCAGCTCTTTATAGCGCTGAAGTACTGTCTGCACACCACGGGCGACTTCGTAGTGCTCCTGACCAATGACCAGAGGATCCAGCTGACGGGAAGTGGAGTCCAGTGGGTCAATCGCCGGGTAAATACCCTTGGAAGCGATATCACGGCTCAGTACTACGGTTGCATCGAGGTGGGAGAACGTAGTGGCAGGGGATGGGTCAGTCAAGTCATCCGCTGGTACGTATACCGCCTGAATAGAGGTGATGGAACCGGTCTTGGTGGAGGTAATACGCTCCTGCAGTACGCCCATCTCTTCCGCCAGGGTTGGCTGATAGCCTACCGCAGAAGGCATACGACCCAGCAGTGCCGATACTTCGGTTCCCGCCAGGGTGTAACGGTAGATGTTGTCGATAAACAGCAGTACATCACGGCCTTCATCACGGAATTTTTCCGCCATGGTCAGACCGGTCAGGGCGACACGCAGACGGTTTCCGGGTGGCTCGTTCATCTGGCCGTACACCAGCGATACCTTGTCGATAACGTTGGAGTCGGTCATTTCATGGTAGAAGTCGTTACCTTCACGGGTACGCTCACCCACACCGGCAAATACCGAGTAACCGGAGTGCTCGATGGCGATGTTACGGATAAGCTCCATCATGTTAACGGTTTTACCAACACCGGCACCACCGAACAGACCAACCTTACCACCCTTGGCGAATGGGCACACCAGGTCGATGACTTTGATACCGGTTTCCAGCAGCTCGTTGGTCGCTGCCTGGTCCGCATAACTTGGCGCCTTACGGTGAATGGCTGCTCTCTCTTCTTCACCGATAGGGCCTTTTTCATCAATAGGATTACCCAGAACGTCCATAATACGTCCCAGGGTTTTAGTACCCACTGGCACCTGAATTGGTGCTCCCGTGTTGGCAACGTTCAAACCGCGGGCAACCCCTTCGGTAGAACCCATGGCAATGGAACGAACCACACCGTCACCCAGCTGTTGCTGAACTTCTAGTACCAGGTCCTTGCCATCAACATTCAGTGCGTCATACACTTTGGGAACGCTGTCCCGTGGGAATTCGACGTCGATGACGGCGCCGATAATTTGTACGATACGACCGCTACTCATAGTCTTTCCTCACCCTTTAATCTTTTATCCCGCCGCGCTTTTTATATGGCCGCAGCGCCTAAACGGCCGCAGCGCCGCTGACAATTTCAGAGAGTTCCTGTGTGATCGCTGCTTGACGAGCCTTGTTGTACACCAGCTGCAGGTCATCAATCAGGTTTCCGGCGTTATCGGTAGCACTCTTCATGGCCACCATTCGAGCCGCCTGTTCACAGGCATTGTTTTCAACCACTGCCTGAAACACCTGGGACTCGACATAACGGACCAGCAAACCGTCCAGCAGCTCTTTGGCATCGGGCTCATACAGATAGTCCCAGGGTCTCTTCAGGGACTCGTCATCATCAGGCACCAGTGGCAACAGCTGCTGCACTTCCGGCCGTTGTGTCATGGTGTTAACAAACGCATTGTTCACCACAAACAACCGGTCGATCCGGCCTTCCTCATAGCTGTCCAGCATCACCTTGACGCCGCCAATCAGGTCAGCAATGTTGGGTGAATCCCCAATATGAGTCAGGGCTGCTACCGCGTTCTCAGCGCCCATGCTGCGGAAGAAGGAAACCGCCTTGCTGCCAATCAGGCAGAGGTCGATGCCTACCCCCTGATCGCGCCACTTCTTCATGCTTTCTACCGTCTTCTTGAACAGGTTAATGTTCAAGCCGCCACAGAGACCACGGTCAGTAGAGACGATAATGAAGCCAACACGCCTGACTTCACGCTCAACCATGAAACTGTGCTCATACTCTGCATTAGCGTTGGCGATATGCCCTACCACCTTACGAATGCGCTCAGCATAAGGACGGCTGGTTTCCATCCGCTCCTGGGCCTTACGCATCTTACTTGCAGCCACCATTTCCATGGCACTGGTGATTTTCTGTGTACTTTTTATGGACGATATCTGCGTCCGTATCTCTTTTGCGCCTGCCATTTTCAGTTACCCGTTGTCAGTTATCAGTTGCCAGTTGTTGGACAGCAGGCAGTTATTTCGGACAGGCTTTACTGTCCACTGACAACTGCCCACTGACAACTGATCACCAGGTCTGGGTGGCCTTGAACTTCTCAATGACTTCCTTAAGGCCTGCTTCAATCTCGCCGTTGTAGTCCCCGGACTCATTGATATTCGCCATCAGTGCACTGTGCTGAGCGTTGGCATAGCTGATCAGGGCGGATTCAAAATCACCAATCTTGCTCAGGGCTACATCCGCCAGGAAACCTTTCTCAGCCGCAAAGATGACCAGGCCCATTTCGGCTACTGACATGGGTGCGTACTGGGTCTGTTTCATCAGTTCGGTAACCCGCTGGCCATGCTCGAGCTGCTTACGGGTGGCTTCATCCAGGTCAGAAGCAAACTGGGCAAACGCCTGCAGTTCACGATACTGGGCCAGTGCCAGACGGATACCACCGCCGAGCTTCTTGATGATCTTGGTCTGGGCTGCACCACCGACACGGGATACCGATACACCGGCGTTCATCGCAGGACGGATACCGGCGTTGAACAGATCCGTTTCCAGGAAGATCTGACCATCGGTAATAGAGATAACGTTGGTGGGTACGAAAGCTGATACGTCACCCGCCTGGGTTTCGATGATGGGCAGGGCGGTCAGGGAACCGGTCTTGCCTTTCACATCACCGTTGGTGAACTTCTCTACGTAGTCTGAGTTAACCCTTGCCGCACGCTCCAACAGACGGGAGTGCAGATAGAAGACGTCACCAGGATAAGCTTCACGACCCGGTGGACGACGAAGCAACAGGGAGATCTGACGATAAGCCCAGGCCTGCTTGGTCAGGTCATCGTAAACGATCAGGGCATCTTCACCGCGGTCACGGAAGTATTCACCCATGGAGCAGCCGGCAAATGGCGCCAGGAACTGCATGGCCGCAGGATCAGCTGCACCGGCAGCGACAACAATGGTGTGGTCCATTGCACCATGCTCTTCCAGCTTGCGCACCACGTTGGCAATGGTGGACTGCTTCTGACCAACCGCAACGTAGACACACTTAACGCCAGTGCCTTTCTGGTTGATGATGGCGTCGATAGCCAGAGCAGTCTTACCGGTTTGACGGTCACCAATGATCAGCTCACGCTGGCCACGGCCAATGGGCACCATGGAGTCAACCGCCTTGTATCCGGTCTGTACCGGTTCATCAACTGACTGACGGGCAATAACGCCGGGGGCTACTTTTTCAAGAGGGGACGTCTGCACGGTTTGCAGGGCGCCTTTACCGTCAATCGGGTTACCCAGGGCATCGACGACACGTCCCAGCAGTTCATTGCCCACCGGAACTTCAAGAATTCGACCGGTGCATTGAACCGTCTGGCCTTCAGCCAGATCACCATAGTCACCCAGTACCACTGCACCGACAGAGTCACGCTCTAGGTTCAGTGCCATGCCGTAGACATTGCCCGGGAACTTGATCATTTCCCCGTACATGGCATCCGCCAGGCCATGAATACGTACAATACCGTCAGTTACGCTGACAATCGTGCCCTCATTCTGGGCTTCACTGGACACATCAAGCTGTTCGATTCGACTCTTGATGATGTCACTGATCTCGGAAGGATTCAGTTGCTGCATAGCTTACCTGCCCGCTCGTTATTCGCAAAAAAACCGCAAACGTACAGTTTTATTGATTCTCAGGAAATCATCGCATCGGCCAGCTTGCCCAGCCGGGCACGGAGACTGCCATCAATGACCAGGTCTCCCGCTTTGACGATAACGCCACCTAAAATGCTGCTGTCGATCTCGGTCACCAGTTGAACAGAACGTCCAAGTCTGGCCGCCATTTTTTCTGCCAGTTTATCTTGCTGCTCCTGACTCAGGGGATACGCTGACGTCACCAGCACCTGCTGGGAACGCTCTTCTTCCGCTCTCAACCGGGCATAGAGGGCAGCGATTTCAGGCAGCAGTTGCAGACGACGATGTTCTGACAATACCCGAAGGTAATTCTCAAACGGCTTGTCCAGCTCTCCCTGACACAGTCCGATAATGGTCTCTGCCTGCTGTGCACCGCTCAACTGCGGATTGCCCAGCATCTCAACCACTTTCCGATACGCTGTGACACTGGCACAGAGGGACAGCATGTCAGACCATTCGCTCAAACGTGATGCATCACGGGCATATTCAAATGCCGCTTTGGCATAAGGACGGGCACAGGTTGTTAATTCCATGATCTCCAGCCCTCTTAAAGCTCAGCCGCCAGATCATCAACCAGCTTGCTGTTCGCTGCCTCGTCCAGACGTTCACCCAGAATTCGTTCAGCACCGGCAACAGCCAGGCTGGCCACCTGCGAACGTAATGCTTCACGGGCCCGGTTAGCGTCCTGCTCAATTTCAGCAGCAGCGGCAGCCTTCAGGCGGTTACCTTCAGCCCGGGCCTGCTCTTTGGCTTCATCGACAATCTGGTTTGCGCGTTTGTTAGCCGACTCGATGATACCCTGGGCTTCGACTCTTGCTTCTTTCAGCAGTTCAGCAACCTTGTCATTGGCCTGTGCCAGGTCTTTTTCTGCCTTGTCAGCAGCAGCCAGACCATCGGCTATTTTTTGCTGTCGGTCACTCAGCGCTTTGGTCAGAGGTGGCCACACATATTTCATGCAGAACCACACAAAGAACATAAAAGCGATGGATTGGCCGATCAGAGTTGCATTTAAATTCACGCCAACACCTCTTTTAGTTAATGTCGTTGGCTCCTTTCAGAGCCTGGCCTTCTCTCAACGCCGGTCGGCTAGAGCCGACCGGCGTGGTTTGGCACCTGGTCGGGCATTAACGTCTTTGCTTAGAGCAGTCCAACAAACGGGTTAGCAAAGGTGAAGAACAGGGCAATACCAACGGCAATCATCGGGATCGCATCCAGCAGACCCGCAACGATGAACATTTTGGTTTGCAGCATAGGTGCAGTCTCTGGCTGACGGGCAACCCCTTCCAGGAATTTGCCGCCAAGCAGGGCAAAGCCAATGCCCGTTGCCAGCGCCGCTACACCCAACATGATGGCAACACTGATTACTGTCAGACCAACTACCAGTTCCATATTTCCTCCCGACTCTACAGGTCGTGTGTTGTGAGATTAGTGGTTTGTTAAAATTAATTTATCCAGTGGACAGCGCTCCGGGGATATGCTTCCCGGTTACCTTTCACTCAGTGCTCTTCATGAACGCTACTCAGATAAACGATCGTCAGCGTCATGAAGATGTATGCCTGAAGGGTAATAACCAGAATGTGGAGAACGGCCCAGCCAAAATGCAGTGGCAGCTGCGCCCAGCCAATCATGGCAATCAGGATAAATATCAGTTCACCGGCGTACATATTGCCGAACAGTCGCAGCCCCAGGGAAACAGGTTTGGCTAACAGGGATACCGTTTCCAGCAGCAGGTTGACAGGAATCAGAATAACTTTCGCAACCGGATTCTTACTGGAGAATGGGTGCAGGGCCAGGTCAGAGAACAGGCCAGACACACCTTTGACCTTGATCCAGAAGAAGAGCATCAGGAAGAAGACGCTGATCGACATGGACATGGTGATGTTCGGGTCTGTCGATGGCACGATCTTCATGTAGGGAATGCCTGCCAGCGTTGCCAGCCCGGGAATCCAGTCCACAGGAATCAGGTCCATCAGGTTCATGAAGAAAATCCAGACAAAAATCGTCAGGGCCAGTGGGGCAATCAGTGGGTTTTTGCCATGGAAGGATTCACGAACACTGGTGTCGACAAATTCGACAATGGACTCAACGGCATTTTGCAGCTTCCCGGGAACACCAGCAGTGGCGTTTTTGGCCACAAAGCGGAACAAGAGGACAAACACAAACCCGAGGAATACCGACCAGAGCATACTGTCGACATGAATGGCCCAGAACCCCATCTCTTTTGCTTCCGCGGGGGTCAGGGCAAAAGTCCAGGTTGGCTCGGTCAGAACTCCCTGAGGATGCCCATAAGCGTCAATTCGCTGATAACCAGCAGGCAGTTGACCATACGTCAAATTCTGCAAGTGGTGCTGTATGTATTCAGTAGCAGTATTTGCCATGGCTAATCCTGTAAACCGTCCATTACATTTTCACTTAAACACTTTTCAGCAAACCACCACCATGGGTGCGCCGTTTTGTGTAAACCATTACATTACCGGCTTCTGCCGACGAATTACCAGCCATGGCGCAAACCAGCTTACTGCCTGAACCGTGATAAAAGATCCAAACAGTGCCAATGGCTCCAGCGGTTTAACCAGGGTAAACACCAGGATAAAACCCGCAGTGGTCAGCACCAGTTTGCCAGCTTCTCCGCGATAGAAGGAGCTAACGATCAGTTTGGCAGAGCGTGCACCGCGGTAACGGAACGCTCTCCACACAAAATACGCATTGGGTAGCGAGCAACAGAGCCCTCCCAGAAGAGAGGACAATGTAAAAGTGATTCCCAGAGGAAGCAGTGCCAGGGCCAGCACAGCAGATACAAGCAACTGGGCAACAATCACACGATGCACAGGTGGCTGTTGGAGCCACAGGCGTTTACGATGATCAACACGACCGGATTTGTGGTTGGCAAATCCAGACCAGTCATCACTTGGCATTGCCATTTGCTGCTTCCAGGTTTTTGCTTCTGACATACTTCCGTTAACTACAGCTCAGTGGTCTTTCCCGCTTTCATCCGCCAAGCAAGGGGGGAGAGCAAACGATTAATGTATGCACACCGCGAAACGCTCTGTTGCCCCATGTCAGAATATGTTATTTGCCTGATGATTTCTGACAACCCTGCGGGCGCAGTATATGGGTAATAGTACCTATATTCAACCGAAACCATACCTACTCATTAATATTTCACAAAGTCATAAAACATATAATCTGACAGAGCAGCCAGCCAGCGTGTCCTGTACAAGGGGCAGGAGAATATGTCCATCTATTCGGTGTACAAAACTCGTCGTCTAAATAACCAAACACCCAATGTATGAAAATTAAACTTTTTGGCTCTTCATCTTAAATGGCTTCCATTCAATTATGAATTGGCATAACTGATCAAAAACCGTACTTTTGTACTTTTTCTTATGAGTCAGTAGATAAAAATGACGTTTCAGGTTCAGCCCTGTAACCCCAATCGTTGCCATATGCCCGGTATCCAATGTTGATTTTGCCGCCAGACTTGAAATACAGGCGATACCAACGCCATCACTGACGGCCTGTTTAACGGCCTCTGAACGGTTCAGCACCATGGCGACCCTGGGTGACTCCAACTGAGTAGCAATCATCTCATCGAACAGTTCCCGGGTACCCGAGCCCGGCTCTCTTAAAACCCATAACTCACTGGCCAGTGAAGACAGTGGGATATTGCCTTTATTGGCCAATGGGTGGCCCGGGCTGCAAATAACCACCAGCTCATCTTCAAGCCAGGTGGTTACCTCGATATCCGGATGCAGGCAGACACCTTCGACGACCGCAAGATCGGTTTTGAAATCCAGTAGCCGCTGCTCAATGACCCGGGTATTATCAATTTCCAGATCAATTCTGATGCCTGGATGTCGTTCCCGGAACTGGACAAGCATTTTTGGTAACAGGTTATTGCCTATTGTTGAACTGGCATTCAAAACCAGAGAACCCGACTCATAAGATCCATTACCTGCAAACTGATTTTCCAGTTCCCTTGCGCGATCAATCAATTCACACGCCTTTGGCAAAAGAGCCCGACCTGAATCATTCATTTTCAGGCCTGCCCCCTGATTACGGTCAAACAATGGCCCTAAATGCTTTTCCAGTTCAGATAAAGCCATGCTGGCTGCCGGTTGGGAAATATACAAACTCTCAGCAGCACCAGTCACCCTTCCGAACTGAGCAACTGCCCGAAATATTTCCAGCTGACGAAGCGTAATGTGCATTTGATGTACAGCCTATTCCATCAAAAACCTGAGAACCGGTGTGCTGACCCAGGTTTACCTGATATTCACCATTCCCGAAGCTTTTATGCCCGACGATTTTCTGATGGCACAGACTGAAGCCAGGGAGAGAATATCACTACTTGAAATGAATCAGGTCATAAGCATACTTGATAGGCTCTCAAAGTATTATTGATTTTTATAAAAATTTTATCGTCATATACTGAGCCTGAAGTTATCCCCTCAATGAATTTATTCAGTTTTTTCGAGTTGTATCATGAAAAACAGTGGTATTAGCGGCTGGGTTGAGCTGAAGAAACAAACCCCACATTTTGAAACGATCTTGAATTGCAGACGTATCCTGAGAAAGAAATCACCGTGGAATGACATGGCGCTTTTCTTTAAAGAAGCAGACAAGCACATCAAATAGTGCTCAATTGACAATAAACACCTCTTAATATCAGCCGCTTTTTCAAGCGGCTTTTTTATGATTAGCACAAAAAAACAACAGGAGCGAAAGTAAAAAAACAAAATCAAACAAGTCATTTTCACGGTTTTTATTCATGCCCATCATATTATCCATGGGAATCGGCCTTCATTAATAAAAATTGTACTTTAGTACGCTAAATGAAAATGGCAGAAAGTGTATATGTGTTCTATATAAATTCACTGGTTGATAATGAAACGCTGCTGTCTATAGCTTCCCTGAGTGACACCAGACAGGGTATCCCATCTCGTGCTCTCAGAAACCAGTCTATTCTTAGCAACGTTTTCTTATTTCAGGCTTGATCTATAGAACATAGAAAAAGCAGATAGCTGTTTCTTGTACACACTATTGATATGGAATACGTTGGGAACCCTCATGAAAAAGATAACTTCACTCTTAACCGCTCTTACTGTTTCTGCTGTTTCTTCAGTTGCCATAGCGGCCGGGTTGGAAGATGGCTGGTCGGAAAATGATATTTTTATTGGTCTGGAAGGTGGCTATGCCAAGACCAAAGTAAAGGTGGACGGAGTGACCGGTCATGATAACAGTGATAATACGGGCTTTTTTGGTGTTCGCCTTGGCAGCTACTGGCATGATGAAGCCAGAGCCTACTTAACTGTCGGATATCTCAAGCCCAAGGATGCACACTGGAATTATGGTTCCGGTGAGGCGAAAGTGAATGATATCAAGCAACTAAACCTTCTGGTTTCAGCTGATTATCTTTTTATGCCTGAATGGCAGCTTCAACCCTTTGCTGGCTTGACTATTGGCGCCGCAGACACCAAAGCTAATGGTCAATTCAATAACCAGAGTGGAAGCTTCGACAAGAAGTGGGCTTTTGCTTACGGCGCACAGGCTGGCGTGATCTATCAGATTGATAATATTGACCTTGAGGCCGGGTTAAGATACCTCACCAACAGCGCTACTCATCATTACAAAGAACACCACGACGTTAAACTGAAAGTAAACGACTCTCGTCAGATTTATGTTGCGGCAGCTATCCACTTCTAAGTGACTGTTTCAAAGCCCTATCCTTTTGCGAGGCTGGGGCAGTCCCCTTTATTCCCTGATCACATGCGGTACAAATCTTGAGCTGTCCCTGGTAATCCCTGAGTCATCTTCCCTTATACCGATTCCCGCTGGCCGGTCAGCAATAACCCAACTTCCAATGAGTGTATGGTTCCCGGCAAACTCAGGCAAAGGCTCATATTTCTGCAAAACATAGCCACTATCTACATAGGGACCATCAACAGCCATTACCGTCTTTCCATTCTCGATAACAGAAATGTTTGCCCCTTCCCTGGAAAAAATGGGCTTCCTGACGTAGTGATTTCCCAGGTCATCCCCCGGTTTTTCATCGTCAAAATAGCTGGGCAGCAGATTAGGGTGTCCCTTAAACTCCTGCCATAACAGGGGAAGAATCCCCTTATTCGACAGGATGGCCTTCCATGGAGGCTCAAAGAATAAGGTGTCACTTCCTGGAAGATAACAACCAAATTCTTCCTCAAACATATACTCCCACGGGTAAAGTTTAAATATGCCCGGAATGGTTCTATCTTCCAGGTCGGTAAACTTTCCCTCAGGACTGACACCAATGTCCTCAGTATAAATAAACTTTGTGCAAAGCCCTGCCTGAACGGCACAGTCACGGAAGTATTCAACCGTTCCATAATCTTCTTCGGAGTCCTGACTGCAGGAGAAATAAAGTGGCTCATTGGCCATCTTCTGCTTTTTCAGTAGAACCAGTGCTTCAATCAGCATTTCCTGAATGATATTGAACTGATCTATCTCCGGAGGTAGGTGCTTCTCTTCAACCATTTGCTCCAGCCAGAGCCATTGGAAAAAAGCAGACTCATATAACGACGTGGGTGTGTCTGCGTTATATTCATAGAACTTTGCCGGTGATTTGCCATCGTATGAGAAGTCCATGCGTCCATACAGGTGAGAATCTCTCCTCAGCCAGGATTCCCGTACGTAATCCCGGAAAAGCTCAGGAATTCCCAGACGCTCCATCATCCGCTCTGAATTAACGACCTTATCCACCAGGTGCAGGCACATCTGGTGGATCTCTGCGGTAGGATCTTCAATATCCTGCTCTACCTGCTTCATGGTGAACTGATAATACGCAGATTCATCCCAGTAGGCTTCTCCACCAATGGTGTGGAATTTAAACCCGAGAGACTCCGCCAGTTTTGTCCACTCGTTTCTTGGTGCAGAAGAAATACGCAGCATTATCCCCCCCAGCTTCCTCTCGCAGCAGAGCGGCTACCAAAACCACCCCGTTTCATGGTGGTACTTTTTATTGAAGGCTTGGTCATGAAAGGTTTCACTGTTGCCTTCTTATCAACCACCACCTTACCTTGCTGATAGCTGCTGCCAATCCTGTCGTAGTTGCCCGTTCGGAAATAACCGCCACTACCAAGGTAGAGAGGAATTACTGTAAAAGAACTTCTGCTAGAGCCTGGCTCTGCAGCAAGCATAAAGCCTTCCATGGTCGGAATATACTCTCCGGAGGCCAGCTGCTGGCATGTAGAGCCAAAATCCTGCTGGCAGTCTGAGGCGGCATTATATTTGGGCGCCATCATTAAATGGTTCTGCCAGGCCTTGTTGTATTCATACCGGCAAACCGAATCTGATATCACGCCATCACTGATGCAACTGGCTACGTCTTTGTAAACCAGTGCTTCTCTGGATGAGTCTGTGCAGCCACTGAGCACAAACGGAGCGGTTCCCATAATGGCAAGCTGCAACTTCTTTGAACGCTTCATTATTCCCTCAGCTCTGGTATTGGCTCTTGGTATTAATACGGCTAATAAGTCAAACAGGCAGCGTTCAATAAACCGGCTGCGATGGATACTCCCCCGAGCCAGATACCAGAAGCAAGCTCATTGTCTGCGATATGCTCTGAGATTTGTGGAATAAACAGCCTTAATCCAAAAAAGGTAGCCAACTGAACAATCAGGGCAACTCCACCCCAGAGCGCCATATCCATCAGATCAATCGAGTTTTCAATGACACTGGCCAGAGGCAGAACAAAGCCTATTAAACTGCCGGCAAACGCAACCGCTGCAGCTGGCACATTCGCCCTGATCAGTTTCATCTCTTCATGTGGAGTACACCTTGTGTAAACCAGTACATAAACCCCCGTTAACACCAGCGCAACGACAAAATAGGCAAGGAAAAGAGGAACTCCGGCCAGATAGTCGGTAATGGCAATCATATTGTTACATCCTGAACATTATCGGAACTGACTGGCAAGGATACCCTTGCCGGGCCGGAAATTCATTCGTTTGGTTAAGTGATATTCATGGATGACATATCAAGATCAAACCCTAAGCTGACAACAGCTGTAGCTTCATCGTCGCTACTGAACTCAAGGGATGCCAGGAGATACTCATAACGCTCACTATCATTGATTTGTCGCTGATAGAGCATGGCCAGATGGTCTACTTCATAAACAGACACCGACTCATCACGGCTGTGAACCGTTTCGGTGAAATTAACCGGTTCAATCCGCCCGGGAACCGCCTCATCCCAGACCCGACGGTAACGGGTTTCATCCAGCTCAAAGTGTTTATCGCCAATTAAACCAGAGTCACTGACCCAAAGGCCCACTCCGCTCTGGCTGGCGATGTTATGGGTTTGTGTAAAGACAAAGAATTTTATGTCATCAATATTCTGCGCTTCATAACCACCGCTTGTGGAGACCTGAATGAAGCCATCATCAGCGGTGTAAAAGCGGCACAACGAGGCACCGGCCCCCAAATCAATGAAACCTGCTGCCTCTATCGTCTGAACCCCTTCTGGCAAGGTGAATCTGAGCTGTTCACTCATCATCTGGAAAGGTAACAAGTCCAACTCAACAGCGCTTCCCAAACGCAAATTGAGTGGTGACGGTAAAGAAACCCTCTTGCTTTCGTCTGCTTTCTTGCTTTTAAACCAGTCAAAGATCATAGAAACAAACCACCACTTAAAACGCTTGATAGAGAAATCGGGACTATACTCTTAGTCCCCTGACAGATGGCAACGAATAGAAAAGAGAACACGTTATGTCCGAGTCATCACTGGCGTTATTTCTGATAGCGACCCTGATTCTTGCCCTGGCTCCGGGACCAGATTTACTGTATATCACTACCCGTGGGCTTTCCCAGGGAGCCATGGCAGGATTAATTTCCGCACTGGGTGTCCATACCGGTGTACTTATCCATACTATTATCGCATCTCTCGGGCTGTCTGCCCTGATAACATCATCAACGATGGGATTTTCATTGATTAAATACGCCGGGGCAGCTTATCTCTGTTACTTGGGAATCCGAACGCTCTTTTGCTCGAAAGGAGAGAATAGTACTGAACAGTGTATTTCCAAAACAGCCCTGAAGAAGGTTTTTTATCAGGGTGTTATTACGGATGTACTGAATCCAAAAGTTATCCTTTTTTTCCTGGCTTTTTTTCCACAATTCATTAATCCATCGAGCCCCTCGGCTCAAATTGATATCTTTATGCTTGGACTTACCTTTGTGTTGGTTGCCTTTCCGATTGATGCGGCTGTTGGACTGTTTGCTGGCAGTGTTGGCAAACAGGTAAACCACTGCAAGCAGCGCATGCAGTGGGGCAAATGGATGGCAGGCTCAGCATTTATTCTCCTCGGAATCGGGACAGCCTTTACTGCGCCACCATCCTGACAGACTAACTCTGACGGGCCTTCAGACGTTCCAATACGCTGGAGGCGTCAGAATCCCCCTTGCTGATACCGGCCGCCTTTAGCTTGGCCTGAAGGTCGTTCTCAGTGGTATCACCAGAAAGTTCACTGGCAGCCTCCATCCGGGCAGCCCGCTCTGCCTGTCGTTGCTTGATCCTTTCCAGAGAGTCCGTTGCCGTAGCCATTTTTGAGTTGACACCACTGTGTCTGGCAGCACAGGCTGCCTGTGCTTTTTGCACAGACTCCGTCGCTTTAACCGTATCAACCTGCTGCTTGAGGCGACGAAGATTGGATTCTGCATCCGCAATGGCTTTTTTCAGGCTGACAATGCTGTCCGCAAAGCTCTTTTCCATCTCCTGTTCTGAATTCAGCTGAGCCTCATACTCGGCAATTTTACTGGCAACATCCGTTGCCAGTGACTCATCGCCCTGGTCCAGGGCTTTTATCGCATAGCCTTCATACTCAGCAACTTTTTCCTTCAACTCTGCACATTTTTGTGAGGAGAGCTTTTGCTTGGCCATGATGCCAGCCAGCTGAGTCTTGGACTGTTGCAGCTGATCACTCGCCTCACGAATTTCCTGATCCAGAATGCGTAAAGCATTGCTGTCTGCAATCGCTTCACCGACTTCATTGGTCGCCCCTTTCAGGGCAGTCATCACTTTACTCCAAATGCTCATGGTATTTACCTGCCTCTAATGCTTAATAATTAGCCAACTATGCCACTGACTCAGAAATCAGGTGATTCCCGTAAGCTTCTGTGGCCTTGATGGCATTGGCGGCTAGCGTTTCCAATTCCTGCACAATATTCTGCAGTGAAGACGATGAGCTCAGTGCGCCAAAAATGGTGTAGTACTCACTGCCATCCGGAAAGCGATCCAGACTGATAGTCGACAATGGAAATAATTTATGGGTACGCAAAACCTCATCATTTAATGCCACCGGGTTCTTGACCATTGATATAGGCCAGAGCACCGCATCGGCAATAATCTGCTCCCCGGAAACCGTCAGGTAGATAGGCAGATCACCAAACTCCACCATACTGATTTCCAGGCAGGGTTCAGTGCCATCCACCAGATTCAACACCGCATTACCACTGGTGCTCAGTAGGTCATTAACCAACGCTTCGTATAAGCTTTGAATTGTCCAAACACTTGGTGACTGTGTCATGATGGTATTTCCTGATGGTTGATAGGAATCGGTTTGTCGCAGTTGATGCTCAATACCCCGCAGCAGGCTGGCATTCTCTGGCAAAATCCAGATCTCTTTTTTTACCAGCCCCTGCTCTCTCATCCTGGAGCGAAACTGTCGCTGGTAATGTGCAGCGTTTTTCCGCAAGGCCATGAATGAACTCTCTATAACTTTCTATATCAGTGATATGCCCGACTTGGATAACAATCGAACACTCTATTACATGTAACAAACGTTACATGTAATATAATCACTCTGTTATTTTTTTCAACCACCTTCCATGTAAACTGTTTATCACGCTTCCGAAAAGCCAGATTATCAGCGTCGCCAATAAGCCGAGGTAAACATCACCATAACGGTAATAACCTCCAGTCGCCCCATCAGCATGCCAACGGCCAGCACCCACTTGGCCATATCAGGCAGTGGTGCAAAGTTACCTGCAGGACCAATAATGTCTCCAAGCCCCGGCCCAACGTTGGCAATGGCCGTGACCGATCCAGTCAGGCTGGTAATAAAATCCAGTCCCATCAAACTGAGCAGAAGCGTCATGATGCCTGTCAGCATCAGGAAAAAGAAAGTAAACCCGACAAATGAGCGAATAATATCCGAGGTAATTGGCTGACCATTGTACTGCATGCTGAAACAGGCTCTAGGATGGCTCAAAAGCTTCAGCTGCACATTCAGTAACCTCAGCCCCAGTTGGAAGCGAAAGATCTTTACACCACCAGTGGTGGAACCTGAACAACCACCAATAAAGCTCAGGAAGAAAAATGAAGCTGCGGCAAAGCCCCCCCACAATGAGTAATCGGTCAGGGCAAAGCCTGTCGTGCTGATGACCGATGTCGTATTAAAGGCAACCAGGGTCAATGCTTCAAAAACACCGTACTCCGAATTCATCACTAACCAGGTTGTCATAGAGACCCAGACAAACCCAATCAGCTTAAGAAAGCCCCTAACCTGGCAATCTTTCCACAACGGCTCAGCATTTCCCGACAGAAATCGTACCAATAGAACAAAAGGAAGACTGCCCACCAACATAAAGATGATGCCAGTCCAGTGGATTGCAGGATTCTCAAAATGTGCCATTGATGCATCGGAAGTGGAGAAACCACCGGTTGAGAGTGTAGCCATTGAGTGATTAATTGCCTCAAAAGCCGTCATTCCTCCCATGTAATAGGCCAGGGCACACAGAGCACTCAATCCCAGGTATATTTGAACGATCCGCTTCGCGATCACACCGGATCGGGGCATCACTTTTTCCGACCAGTCTGAAGACTCACTCTGGAACAGGCGCATACCACCCACCTTAAGAAAAGGCAGAACCGCAACGGCCATCACAATAAAGCCAATCCCCCCCAACCAATGGAGAACGGAGCGCCACATCAAAATACCCGGATTCATATTATCCAGACCAACAAGCACGGTAGAACCCGTTGTGGTAATTCCGGACATGGTCTCAAAGAATGCATCGGTAAAGCTGATTTCTGTTTCAAATATGAAAGGCAGAGCACCAAACACACACACCAACACCCAGCTCAGATTCGTCAACAGAAAAACTTCCCTGGATCTCAATCCAAATACATCTGATTCAAAGGATGGCTTACACGACCACCACAGGAAAGAACCAAAGCCAAAGGTAATCAATGGCGACAGCGTAAATGCCATCTGGTTAGCCGGAGTATTAAAGATGATGTTTGTAAACAGCGGTATACACATCAGCGCCGCAAGCGTCATCAGTAGTAAACCAATGACGTATAAGACAGGTTTATAATGCATGGTCTTAAAGAAGCTTGATCAGTCCATTTTCAACGACATGATGGTCAAGCCGTATCCCAGTACTTTTCAGTTATAAAAAAGAAAAAAAGATTATTGTCAGTATGACCAAACAAGTCTGCAGGCACTTATACTTAGTCCTGCAGTGACTAAACTGAGTCATGACATAAGAAGGTGATTTTTCTGAGGTGAACTTATCTTTTACTGGACATAACAAAAACCCCGACAGATCACTCTATCGGGGTTTGCAACCTTGAGCAGACTCAAGG
>NZ_JAHHPP010000185.1 GCF_024606265.1 Endozoicomonas sp. SESOKO1 | reverse complement strand
CCCGTTGTACCTGTTCTGGCTGGGTCAGGTTGACCTGCCTGCTAACCCTTTTGGCCTATTTGACTACCATGGTCGTTTGATGCTGGCCCGTCTCGCCCTGCTGTTTGCCGGTCTGGGAGTCTGGGTGATGGCTGCCACCCGTGGCAATAATACGGCAGTAGGTCTCGCAGCAGTGAGCACCGCCCTGGTGCTGGCCGCTGAACTGTGCGGCCGTGTCTTCTTTTATGATATGCACATGTTTGCCAGCGGTATGTGATCCAGTAAATTCCTCCGCTACATCGACGGTCCGCTGCTGATTATTGCCGGACCGGGTTCGGGTAAAACCTATACGCTGGTTGAGCGCATTATGAACCTGCTGGAGATTTCGGTGAGGCCAAAGTCAGGGCGGTACTCTCTGAACTGAAGGGAAAAGTGATCTATGGGTTTATTGGTAGCCAGAATATTTTTTACGCCGGGAAGAACTTTGAGATTGATTTTGTCCTGAGCGTCCCCGGTGTTGGCTTTATTATGGCGGAGGTTAAATATCACTCAGGCAAGATCATTTGTGATAACAAACCAATGTGGACGCAGTACAAAACCAACGGCACTACTTACGAGTATAAGAATGCTTCTCAGCAGGTTATCAGGACACGTGGTTTGTTTAAAAAGCTGCTTACTGACCATGATATGAATAAGTGGCCAATAAAATCAGTGGTTATCTATGCCCATGAAAATGCGGTGATCTATCCGGCAATGAGCCCGGATAATCCGCAAACCGATGTGGTTAAGCTGGAAAATCTGGAATCGTGGATCAAAAAGCTGCCAAGGAATGACCGGATCAGAATGACCCGGGAGGAGCATGAGCAGATAGAAAAGCTGATCGGCAAACATCATCGGGAATACGAAGAAGCGTAGAGGGAAATTTGATGAATAGAATAGTAAAAAGCTGCTGATCGTCCTCAACCTGTTTCTATTCATTTTTGGTGGGCCTGTTGCACTGTTGGTTGGTGGTTGGGCCAGTTTTTTCCTGTATAAACTTTCATTCCCTTCAGCTGGAGGTGACTCTTATTCTGGGCATCAGGCGCAGTATGATCACTCGGCTGGCCACCATGATGTATTCGAGGATGACCTGTTTGAGAGCAGTGACTTCAGTTCACACTCATCCTCGGTTTTTTCAGATGACAGTACAATTGATGCTTCATTTTGTAATGCGGGCATAGGCCGTAACGGCAGCGGTACAACGGATATAAATCCGGCTACCGGTACGCCTATGGTCGGAGATGGAATTGACGGGTTCGATGTGGGTGGAAGTCCTTATGGGTAAACTGTGGAACGAAATCATGTTTACTTCATGTGAAGAAATTGATTTTGAAGGGAAGGTTGAAGAGATAAAAAAATTAAGGGCTAAGTATGAATAATGCACACGACTTAATTAAGTCAGAAATTTTAGAAGTTTGGGATAGCGAGATCAGGATGAGAAGTAGTTCATAGTTTGCTTTTGAGGCGTATTTACCATTAGCTCTGGCATAAATGCTGAGAAATATCCGTATTCAATGTTTACCCTACTTATAACAGTAAAGAGAACAATCATATTGTAAATATAGATGCTATTGAAAAACACATATCAGCACCGCAAAAAGAAGTGGAAATAGAAAGAATGCTTGATCATTCTGGAAAGGAGCATTCCGAAAACGGTCTTTATTTTAATCGTGATTTTGAGCGAAATGAGATAAAGAATTTAACCTTGGAGCAGGCCAAAAAGTATTTGGATGATTCACTAGAAGATTGGATTCAGCGAAATAAAAATGAGATGGATCAGGAAATGGAATTGTGACCATAAGGGGCTACTGCCCCTTGCCTGGATTAACTCTTACGCAGGCTTTGGTAATGGTAACGCAGTCCGGCTATTAATAAGGCATCTTCTGTGGGCTTATAAATAAATCGGTGTTCGTCATCCAGTCGCCTTGACCAATAGCCAGACAAGCCATGCTTTAACGGTTCAGGCTTTCCGATGCCCTCAAATGGCGTTCGCTTGGCTATATTAATGAGATTATTGATTCTCTTTACCATTTTTTTATCACTATTTTGCCAGAACTGGTAATCATCCCAGGCTTGTTCTGAAAAAATGAGTTTCATATCTTTCGCTCAATTCCCGAACCACTTTCAAGCTCTGCGATTGATTCCAGTAATCGCCTGGCGTTTTCAGGACTTCGGAGTAGATAAGCTGTTTCCTGAAGTGCCTGGTAGTCTTCTAGTGACATCATTACAACGGCTCTTTCATTTTTTCGGGTAATGATTACCGGCGCATGGTCATCGCAAACCTGTTCCATGGTTTTCGCCAGCGAGCTTCTGGCGTTGGTATAGCTTATTGTGTTCATAACTTCACCTAATATTGTACATGTACTTTTTGTAGTACATATAAAGGCAATGGTCAACCACTTCAACTAAAAAAATGAACTTATGCACAAACACCCAGTCAATACAGTCGTTAACCTGTCTGATTAATCAATAGGAATTACAGGAGCGCTGACAACGATGAACTCTTTAACACCTGGCACCCAGATACAGGCTCAACCAACATCCTGGCAAAGTCCGCAGACTCCGGGGCAGTCATCAGGCAATAGAACATTGGATTTCAGCTATAACGCATCAGGGGTTGGCTTTGACTATGGCTCATCCTGGATTGGTTTTGAAGAAGAAAATTGTCAGGAGGAGTTGAAAGCGAAAGTTGGCTTAACTCAATTACACGCAGGCCTGATCAACTATGAATTATTCGAGGATGTTCTCCTGAAGAAATATGACCTGTCTGATTGTGCGCTTGATGATTGTTCAAAAAAATTCATTGTTAACCTGATGATTGCCAGCCTGATAAATGTCCGTATGGAGATAGGGCAGACAGGCCGAAAAGGGTGTTACAACTCCAATCAAAGTGTGGGAGATTGTATTAAAAGTCTGGAAACGCTGGTCAAAGAGGGATGGGACGAAGAGTCGGCAAAGAATCTGGGCGGTAATCTCATATTTGAAACTCAGTCACTCGGGGTTACCACGACACCAGAATATGTTAATTACAGTGGTATGACGTACCAGGGAGGAACTAAATTAATCTCGGAGTTCAGGCTTAGGGCGAGAGATGGTTATATCCGGGAAAATTCAGCGCTATTTGCCCACGATGGAGCAACAGAGAAAATCAGCAATGCCCTGAAAAATTTTAGCCAGCAGATAATTAATGGATATGCTCCTGGACTGTTTCCCCTGCAACCACAAAAGTTTGACCTGACCGGGCAAAAGGCTGTCATTGATATTGAGGCAAACAGAATGTTTCCTGGTGATGAATACAAAGTGTGTGCCGAGCGGGACAGAGTGCAGGAAAACATGTCCCAGGCCTTGAAGCAAATGACCTCTCCTGACTCCGGACTGGTCAAAATAATACTCACGACCCCGCACGCTGCTGGCTGTTTGGTTGACGCACAAAAAGAGGTTCTTGGAAAAAGCCTGACCGCAGTGGATCAAAACTTACCAATCCCCTGTTACAGTGCATGCATTTTGTACTCCCTGATCAAAAAAGAATATGGTTACCATGAAAAGTTGATCGAAGCAGGAATTGACCCCAATGCATTAGCTTTTGCAGTAAAGGCATGCATGAATATCCATAATCTTGCAAAAGCCCGACAAGGTACTGACAGTGACATAGGTCAGTCACCCGCAGAAGTAGAGATCAGTAGTGAAGAATTATACGAGGCTCACAGACAAAGCCTGGGAGATGTCAACCGGGTGGCAATCTTTCAACACTCGCTGGAATGCCGGGCTTTGCAAGACCAGCTTCGGCATAAGTTTGCTTTTTTACCCTTTAGCGAGTTCCTTTCTGTGCTAAACCAGCCAGAACACCTCGAAGCACTGGGAATCAAACCAGAATATATTGATACTGGTAATCGCTGATAAGCGCTTTCAGAATAATTAAGGACGCTCTCACTTTCAGGCCGGGTGACCGGGAGAAATATATGGGTGTCCTGTTTCTGCCTCTGACTTCATTGAAAAAACTACTTCCTGTACTGTTTGTGCACGTTAAGCGTTTTTGGCGGTAGAACAATAGTCAGTGGTGTTTCACTATCATCATTGTTCTTTTCATTGGTTTCACCATTGATGGGAGGAAGTGGTACCCGCAATGGCTCTTTGGTATCGGGTTTTTTTTCTGTCAATTCCTCGTGTTGTCCCGCTGGCTGTCCATTCTCGGGGAAAGTAATTGGTCGTCTATCCGTCGCGATGGCATAGGATTCTTCCGTAAACAACAGGTTAAAACCATAACGCGCATCGCTTCTCGATGGTTCAGGTGTCTCCCGACCCGGTAACGAGCGCAAGTTGTTCATTTCAAACATTTCAGCTGGTTGTTCATACTCATGTTGTCGTTTTTTTCTCAGGCAGAAGACCGCCAGGGCGGTGATCGCTATGGCGGCCACAGCCACTGTCAGAGTTGGTATGAGGTATAAAGAAATGTTGGCTGATTTCAGGATTCCGGTGGGGCTACCCGGGTCTGTTGCTGGAGTGGCCGAAGGCGTAGCCCCGTTGCTGACAGGCAGTGTGGTCAAAATACTGGCGTCCCGGGGGGAGCGTGGGGTAGAAATACCCGCCGCACTGTGGGGGGCTATCGGTATTGCCGTAGTGCTGTTTGGCGCAATAGAAGAGCTGAACAGGGTAGACGACGTGGTGACCCTGTTTGATAGCGCTGTTGTTACGTGACTGGTGGAGATAGTGCTTGCCGACCCGGTGGTGAGCGGGATCGTTGTTGTGGACAATGAGGTTAAGGCCAGCGGAGTCGCCGGGGTCTCGATGACTCTGGATGTGCTGGAGATTACCGGACTTGTTACATCTGTGCCCAGAGTCATGTTGCCAGGTTTTGGTGCGGTGGAAATCGCTATGCCTGACGTCAGTGATTCCGGTGACACCGGAGTCGACAAGGTATCGATGGCAGTGGATGTGCCGGGTATTGCCGGGTATGTTGCCTCTGAACCAAGGAGGATGTTGCCGGGTGTTGCGGGAGTTATTGGTTCGGTAGCTATCGATACGGGCGTAACCGATGTCAAGGTTGGCGGGAGCGAGGAAGTACTGCCCTCGGGACATGGGTCACGACGCAGGGACGAGCCATTTCGAAAGCCTTCCAGATCAATGCAATCACAACGGGAGGGTTTGAATAACCGGCCGTCAATGGTGGTGTTACAGGCAATAGTTCCTCTTACATCGGTCTTTGCACAACCGGCTTTGCCTACGCTGGCGTCGATACAGGCATAGGCGTCACCTTTAACCTGTGCAGTGCTGTTGAACACGGTCGTATCGATAACCTCTGCACCTGTGGCGACCCCCGCAGCAAATCCCACATGGGCCCTTCTGCGCTCGGTGGTGATACTGCACTGATTGACTTGAGTATCCGATAACCTGGCACCATGAGATGCATCACCGGCACCGACGCCTGCGTAACCCCCTTCACCATGGGTATGGATAAAACATCTTGCTGCTTTCAGCTTCTCCAGCCTGGTTTCATGCTCCATTTTACCGACACCAATGCCAGCATGCGCATCCTGCCCGGCTTTGGACATGCCAGTGCCAGCACTGACATCGCCGGTTATAACGCTACACTTTTTGCTGATCATATTATGGATGCTGCTCCAGGATTTCATGACTCCTGCCCCGATAGCCCCATGGGCCTGATAGCCGCTGGTTGAGACAGCGCAATTTCTGGCGTCCAGAGTGTCAATGGTGCTTCTCTCTTGCATCTCTGCTGAACCAACTGCAGCCAGGGAATGTGTGCCTGTTGTTGAGATTGCGCAATTTTTGGCAACCAGAGTGTCAATGGCGCTTCCCTTGCGCATCTCTACTGAACCAATCGCAGCCTTGGAGGACCCTTCTGTGGTTAAGACGTTGCTACGTCTCACTGTCAAATTCTGTATGTTGCATTTTAGATGCATATATCCGGCACCAATGGCCGAATTTGACCCTTTACCTGATGCTGTAACGTAGCATTGCCCGACATTCAGAGCACTTATGCTGCAGACTTCGTTCAGCCCAGCAGCACCGATCGCCGCATAGGTGTTATCACCTGTGGCGGAAACGTTGCACCCAGTGGCCTTCAAATTCTCTATTTTACTGAATTTCGATACTTTGGCTGCACCAATAGCGGCATGGCTTTCATAGCCACTGGTGTTGATCACGCTGTCTTTTACCGTGATATTGGCAATATGACCATGATTCTTTAAGTTACAGGCAACCACTGCGGCTAATTCTTTTGGATGTGTTTTGTTGATATTGGCTGCGTTCAGTTTCAGATTGGCTACAGTACCTTTGCTGACCGTGCCGAATAAACAGTCACTCAAGCCGGTAATTATCTTGTTATTGCCATCGTATGTGCCGGTAAATGGGTGATCGTCGTTGCCTATGGGTGTCAGTTTTCTGTCTGTGGCACTGATCCGGCCAGTTTGTTGATAATCGTCATTGAGCCCAAAGGAATCATTGTTACCAATCTGCGCAAGTGTCTCAAAGTCAGGTACATCAATTTTTTTGGCGATAGCACCGGGCAATAGCGCAGTGCCAACCAGGGCAAGAGGACTGGATAGATAGGGGGCAACCTGTCGCAGTGCCCACAGGCACTCACCTGCCGGGATCACTGACTTGGCCAGGCACATGGCCGTATCGGCTATTTCGCGCCAGTCAGGCCTGGCCAGTGTCACAGGCCAGCCAGTGTCAATAACCAGTTTGCCCTGCTTATCAACATCACAGATGGGTGGCAATGTCAGACAATACGTTTTGATCATATTTGCCAGAGTTATTATATGACCACGGTAATTTGCCGTTGTGACAGTATTGGCAAATGGTTGCTCCGTTGATGTTGGTGGGATCTCTGTCAATGGCTCCCTGGCGGTGTTTACCGTGTTGTGCATGGATCTCATCCCGATAAAGTCGTTGACAGGGTTATAGTCAACCCTTCGGGGTTTGGCAGGAAATTTACTCTATGAACTATTCTCAATGCCCTCAATGGCTGGTATGGCGTGCTCGGCAGTGTTCTCGATAAGTTCCTACCCCTTTCAGTAATTGCCTCAAACCCTGCAAAAAACTGATCTATGTCAACCGGTTATTGATTAGCCTGCTCGTATTATCCGCAGCATTTCAACAGTTCATTATTTACACAGGGATACATTCTGCAAGGAGTGTGTCTTAAAGCGACGTGGTTATGTGCTGGTTTCCGGTTTTAGTGATAACGGTAAAATAAATGAAGCAACTTCTCGATAGTGCGCTGTCGTCTGTCATCAAGCGAAGAACCTTTATGAAGTGGAGTACTGCTACAGGCAGTGCCGCAGTGGTGGCTGCAAACACTCTACCTCTGAAAGCATCTGCTGCAGAGAGCAAACCTGCAGAGGAAGAGATCAAGTCTGTCTGGTCATCCTGCACTGTGAACTGCGGTTCCCGCTGTGCTCTTCGTCACCAGGTAAAAGACGATGTAATTCTTTATACCGAAACGGATAACACCGGCAACGATGTTTATGGTGATCACCAGGTAAGGGCGTGCCTGCGTGGCCGTTCATTCCGCAAGCGTGTCTATAATCCGGACCGTTTGAAATATCCTATGAAACGCATTGGCAAACGGGGAGAAGGCCGTTTTGAACGTATCAGTTGGGATGAGGCGCTGGACACCGTCGCAGATAGCCTGAAGCGCATTAAAAAAGAGTATGGTAACGAAGCTATCTATCTGAACTATGCGACAGGAACACTGGGTGGAACGGTGGCCAAATCCTGGCCTCCGGCATCCAGCCCGATTGCCCGCCTGATGAACTGCTGGGGGGGTTATCTGAATCATTATGGTACCTACAGTACCGCCCAGATCTCCATTGGGATGCCCTATCTGTTCGGTGCCAATACCAACAACTGTATTTCTGATTTGGTGAATACCAAACTGATTGTCAACTTTGGTAATAACCCTGCTGAAACCCGCATGAGTGGTGGCGGTGTGATTTATCAGCTGGCAGAAACCCGGCAGAGAAGCAATGCCCGGATGATTACCTTCGATCCTCGCCTGACAGACACGGCACTGGGGGATAATGACGAGTGGGTACCTCTGCGTCCGGGTACAGATGCTGCACTGGTTGCGGGTATGGCCTGGGTCATGATTACTGAGAACCTGGTGGATAATGACTTCCTGGCACGATACACCGTGGGTTACGATGAAGATTCTCTGCCTGCCAGTGCCCCAAAAGGCGCTTCCTGGAAGTCCTATATCCTTGGCAAAGGCCCGGATGGTGTCGAAAAGACACCAGAGTGGGCATCTAAAATCACGGCGGTACCGGTAAAAACCATTATTCGTCTTGCCCGTGAAATTGCCATGACCAAGCCGTGTAATGTTATGCAGGGATGGGGGCTTCAGCGTACCGCTAACGGTGAACAGGCCTGTCGTGCAGTAGCTATGCTGGCGGTTATGACGGGTAATGTTGGTATTGCCGGTGGCGGCAGTGGTGCCCGCGAAGGCAGTTACTCCATGCCATTTGCAGCATTCCCGACGCTGAGCAACCCGGTGACCACGGCCATTCCCATGTTCCTGTGGACCGATGCCATTTATCGCCACCATGAGATGACGGATAAGACCGATGGCATCCGTGGAGCGGAGCGACTGAGTCAGCCAATCAAGTTTATCTGGAACTATGCCGGCAACTGCATCATCAATCAGCACTCTGATATCAACCGCACTCATGAAATCCTGCAGGATGATACCCAGTGTGAAATGATTGTGGTCATCGATAACCACATGACGGCCAGCGCCCGTTATGCGGATATTATCCTGCCAGACCTGACGGCGGCTGAGCAGCCTGATTTTGCCCCCAATGGCAGTTCCGGAAATATGGGCTATGCCATCTTCTGTGATACTGCAGTCAGCCCAATGTATGAATGTCGCTCCATTTATGACATGTGTACGGCCATTGCCCAGCGTCTTGGTGTTGAACAGGCGTTTACCGAGGGACGTGACCAGGAAGCCTGGCTACGCCATATCTATGCTGAGGCCAGGGCTAAAAACGCCACTCTTCCGGACTTTGATACCTTCCGCAAGGCAGGGATTGTGAAGCAGAAGAATCCCGGTGAGCCAGTTATCGCTTACCAGGCATTCCGTGAAAACCCGGAAGCGAATCCCCTGAATACACCGTCTGGCAAGATTGAAATTTATTCCGAGCGTCTGGCTGAAATCGCCGCCAGTTGGACACTGAAGGATGATGAAGCTATTCGTCCACTGCCAGAATATGTTTCATCCTGGGAAGGCCATGAATCACCAGCAGTCGGGAAATACCCGTTGCAGCTGTTTGGCTTCCACTATAAATCCCGTACACACTCAACCTACGGCAATGTTGATGTCATTAACGATGCCTGTCGTCAGGAAATCTGGCTTAACCCAATGGATGCTTCGCAGCGTGGGATCAAAGACGGCGATATGCTCAAAGTCTGGAATGATCGTGGGGAAATCCGTGTGGTGGCAAAGATAACCGAACGCATCATGCCTGGTGTTGTTGCCATGGGGCAGGGCAGTTGGTACGCACCAGATCGTAATGGTGTGGATCGTGGAGCCTGTATCAATACATTGACCACATTACGGCCATCACCACTGGCTAAGGCAAACCCCCAACACACCAATCTGGTTGACATTGCCAGGGCATAACAGGACAGGAATAAAGTTCGATGAAGCAATCCTCGATAAAACAGCCCTCGATAAAACAGCCCCCGATAAAACAACTGGGATTTTACGTCGACACGGCCAGGTGTACGGGTTGCAAAACCTGTCAACTGTCGTGCAAAGATGAGAATGACCTGAAAGTCGGCGTCAACTGGCGCCGGGTCTATGAATACGGCGGTGGTAGCTGGCTTCAGAATGAAGATGGCACCTACACCCAGGACGTGTTTGCCTATTACACCTCCATCAGCTGTAACCACTGCGCCAGACCAGCTTGTACCAAAGCCTGCCCAACCGGTGCCATGCACAAGCGTGACCAGGACGGCCTGGTGGTTGTGGACGCTAACGTATGTGTTGGCTGCCGTTACTGTGAAATGGCCTGCCCGTACGGTGCACCGCAGTTTGATGCCGAGAAGAAAGTCATGACCAAGTGTGATGGCTGTTTTGACCGGGTTGAACAGGGCAAGCAGCCGATCTGTATCGAATCCTGTCCACTGCGTGCCCTGGATTTTGGTCCGATCGAAGAATTGCGCGCCAAATACGGAACAGAGGCGGATATTGCGCCACTGCCAGACTCTTCACTGACCGGGCCTTCGCTGGTGATGAAGGCGAGCCGTCATGCCAAACCTTCCGGTGACAAAACCGGACGCATTATTAACACACGGGAGGTGTAACCATGCACGAGTTGCCACTGGTATTTTTTACGGTGCTGGCCCAGGGAACCGTTGGCCTGTTCCTGGTACTGGCCTGCCTGTTGATGGTGAACAGCGATACCAATCGTCAGCAGCTGCTGAATAAACTGCTGATGGTGGTTCTGGTG
>NZ_JAHHPP010000018.1 GCF_024606265.1 Endozoicomonas sp. SESOKO1 | reverse complement strand
GTTCTCACCATTGAGCAGGTAACTCTTGACAAGGCTGTCGTAATCAACATGGACACTACCCAGCCCAACCATTTTATCGGTTTTGTCACCAAGCAAAGCACAGTCATCAATACGGTCTACGGTTACTGGTTTAAGTTGATCAAAGGGCCGCACTGCCAGCTGGCGCTGAAATTTCTGCCAGGGTTCCCATTGGGCGAGAAAAGTCTCAAGCGCTGCATCGGTGCAGGTTTCTTCAATGTTGGCACGAGCACTGGCAATGTCATCATCGTTAACAGAAGCACAACCACGGAATAACATATGTTGAGTTGATCCGGGAATCCCGAAGAACTTGCCTAACTCAATCCAAAACGCCAGCTCAACCTCAATCTCATCCACCAAGGTGAGTGTTTTCATATGTGCTCTGGCGATTGTCTTGATCTTCTCCAGAATCATCATTTGCCGGCCCAGCGCCTTCAATTCAGTGGGGTCATGCTTTTCAACCGCCAGGGTTTGGGCAGAGGTCAGTAATTGTAATGTTTCCAGATTATCCAGGGTCAGGATCACCCGGTCATCACAGGAAGTGACGGCATATTGGATACGATACAGGGCTTCACCCCGAAACTGGCCATTATCGGCCAGTAATGACATGACCGCCATTATCCGTTGGGCCAGGACAGGACGGGTAGCCAGGTTCTTGTAATCTGCAGTGCCTGTCAGTCGCACCAGAAAATCAATAAGGTGACCAGTCTGGTCAGGACTGAGCTTAAGCTCCGGTGTTACTGCATCGGTTGAGGCCAACTCCCGCCAAAAATCCAGGCCTTCTTGCAGTGTTGTAAACTCATGCGCAGGGTTCCCTGTGCCCATGTCAAAATCAAACTGCATTCCTTCGGGCTGCGGCATGTTGGATATACGTTGATACAATTCATCTGACAACCCGGTATCACTAATGTTTACACGACGAACCTCACCCGATGAAGTTAGTCCCATGGTGGTAATCCAGTTAGGCAGGGCTGACAGACTGGTACATCCATTCAGAAAAATGTGCCCCCCCACGTTGAGGCGATTCTCGGGCAGTTCCCTCAGGCCTCGGCAACTCGAAACAACAAGCGTCTCTCCCACGTGGAGATTATCTGGCAGCCTCAACAGCGCCTCGCAAAAGAAAATAGTAAGGTATTGCCCAACGGAGAGTTTCTCGGGCAGGGTCTCCAGCTCGGTGAGCTGGCAAATAATAAAATTCCCATCCACGGTGAGATTTTCGGATAAGGCCCTCATGCCTTTGCATTCTGAAAGATTTAAGTCGCCCGTCACCGTGAGGTGCCTGGGCAGTTTCAAGTCGAGCTCCCTTTCCGGGGAGTCCGGGGGAAAGTAAGGGCTAAAGTCACCCTCAAGCCGGTAATGGACATCATTGGAAAAACTCTGTTGTTGAAAAAGCTCCAAGAATTCCTCTGGGGTCACCGTTTTTACCTCAAGGGCAACACGCTCTTCCAATGATGCAGTTTCTGATGAGCAAGAAGCGGCTTCAGCCTGGGGGATGTATGGTTGGCCGTCGACATGGTTATTATCAATATTATTATTGTCATCATTTGATGACGTGGCTGCTATAAGCATAGTGCCTGTAGTGATTGCGTTGGTATTCATAATTCCTCCTTGAAATCATTATTAACTTTTTCAAAGTACTCGATGTATTTTCTGGTAGTGCTTTAATGGGTTATGTTTTTCCCTCCCACCCGGATTTATATTCAAATTGAATTAATTGAAAAATTTCAAATCAAGAAGACAATCCCCAATTGATAAAACAGGGGTGTCTGATTTTCCAATGCAAGAAGATAACCATTTATGTTCACATAAGGCACTAACCGATTAGTCAGTAACGATAACGCAGGCTCCTTACCATTCATGATTAATATCTGATTTAAATCAATATTAAGAAAAAAATCTTATTTTATACTCGCTTAGCGAGATTTTTTTTTGATTTTTTTCGTGCAGATACATCGCAATATCTTGAATGGCTACCTATAAAGGCCTTGTATACCGCGCTTGGCAACACGACGGTCGATGCACCAGCGTTTATTTGGTAGTTCCATATCATAAATTAGAAATATTGATGGGCGTAGTGATGATAAAAGCAGTAAAGACTGCCATAGCCATCGGCATGGCAGTAGTCCTTTCCGCTTGCGGGGGAGCAGAAGAAGCGGTCAGGATGAAAGACACGCTGGTGGTTGGCCAGGGCGCGGATGCCAAGACCCTTGATCCCCATGCCACCAATGACCAGCCTTCTTCCCGGGTGGCGGTACAGATTTATAGCCAGCTGGTTGAGACCGACAAGGACATGAACATTGTGCCGGGCCTGGCTGAATCCTGGAAAAGTCTGGACGACAAAACCACCCAGTTTACACTGAGAAAAGGCGTCAAATTCCATAATGGTGAAGAACTGAAGGCATCTGACGTTAAGTTCACCCTGGAAACCATGATCGCCTCGCCAACGGTTGCCCATATCGTCAACGCCATCAGCGCTGTCGAAGTGGTTGATGACTACACAGTGAACGTCATCACCAAAGAGCCTTTTGGCCCTCTGCTCTACCATCTCACGCACACTGCTGCGTCCATTCTCAATGAGAAAGCCGTTAAGGCGGCAGGTGACAGCTATGGCCAGCAGCCAGTGGGTACCGGCCCATACCAGTTTGTTGACTGGGCTGTGGGTGATCGCATCACGCTGAAAGCCTTCGATGATTACTACGGTGGCAAACAGGAAATTCCTAACGTTATCTTCCGTAATATTCCGGAAGGCACTAACCGTGCCATCGCCCTGGAAACCGGCGAAATCCATATCGGTTATGACCTTGAACCCATCGACAAAGACACCGTCCGCAGCAAGGAAAACCTGACGCTGGTGGAAGAAGAGTCGTTCTCTGTTGCCTACCTGGGCTTCAACACCAAAAAAGCACCCTACGACAATGTAAAAGTACGTCAGGCCATTTCCTATGCCATCAACGCTGATGACATTGTCGAAGCGGTTCTGCTGGGTGCCGGTTCACCCTCCAGCTCACCGATTGGTCCCAAGGTATTTGGTTTCAACCCGGATATCGACAGATACAAGCAGAACTTCGACAAGGCCCGTGAGCTGCTGGCAGAAGCGGGTTATGCCGACGGCTTCAAAACTTCAATCTGGACCAACGACAACCCTACCCGTGTGCAGATCGCCCAGGTTCTGCAGGCCCAGTTACGCCAGATCGGTATTGATATGGCCATCGAAGTGGTGGAGTGGGGCGCATTCCTGGACGGTACCTCCCGTGGTGACCACGACATGTTCATTATGGGCTGGGTAACGGTAACCGGCGATGCCGACTATGGTCTCTATGCACTGTTCAACTCCGCTACCCACGGCGGTGCCGGGAACCGTTCTTTCTACAGCAATGCAGAGGTAGATCAACTGCTGAATCAGGCCCGTACTTCTACTGACGCCGGCGAACGAAAAGAACTGTACGGCAAAATCCAGGTAATTTTGCAAAACGAAGTGCCAACATTCTCCATCTATGACCAGTACCAGAACATTGGTATCCAGAAGGATGTTATTGGCTTCAGCATGGCACCTGCCGGTCACCACAAAATCAGGGGTGTCCGCTTCCAGGGCTAATTTGCATCTGACCATCACGCTGCTCTTTCCAGCAGCGTGAGCTTTCTGCCCGGCAAAAATATTTTTATCGATGGATCCAAGGTGAACCATGCATAGATTTATTCTCAAAAGGCTAATGCTGCTGATACCCGTGTTACTGGGTGTCTCCCTGCTGGTATTTGCCATCATGTCCTTCACCCCAGGCGATCCGGCGCAATTGATTCTTGGGGAAAATGCACCGCCCGAAGCCGTCGCCGAATTGCGCGAGGAAATGGGGCTGAATGATCCGTTTTTGCTGCGTTATGCCCGCTTTGTCGGCAATGCGGCGACGGGTGACCTGGGCCAGTCCTACACCAGTGGCCGTGATGTATTTGATGAAATTTTTTCCCGGTTCCCTAACACGCTGATCCTTGCCGCGTTGGGGGTTGTGATTGCAGTGCTTATTGGTATCCCCGTCGGGATTATCTCTGCTACACGACAGTATTCAATCGTTGACAGCGGTTCGATGTTTTTTGCCCTGCTGGGTGTCTCCATGCCCAACTTCTGGCTGGGTTTGATGATGATTCTGTTGTTCTCCGTCAACCTGGGCTGGGTGCCCTCCGGTGGGTATTCCAGCTGGAGTTCGCTGATTATGCCCGCCATCACTCTGGGCACCGGTTCTGCCGCCATTATTACCCGGATGACCCGTTCTTCCATGCTGGAAGTCATTCGTCAGGATTACATCCGTACGGCACGCGCCAAAGGTGTGGCTGAGAATGTGGTGATTAACCGCCATGCGCTGAAAAATGCCCTGATCCCGGTGATCACCGTGATCGGTTTGCAGTTTGGTATGTTGCTCGGTGGTGCGGTACTGACCGAGACCGTGTTCTCCTGGCCAGGCGTTGGCCGGATGATGGTGGACGCGATTCGCCAGAAAGATGCACCAACCGTCCTGGGTACCGTGGTATTCCTTGCCACCACGTTCAGCCTGGTCAACCTGCTGGTGGATCTGCTGTACGGTTTTGTTGACCCTCGTATCAAATCCCAGTACGCCTAAGGAGCAAGAATCATGTCTCAGGAAATGACACTGGATCCGGTACAGGTCCAGCCGGAAAACAGCCCGGCAAAAGGGGCGCCAAAGAAACGCAGCCAGTGGTTAGAGGTCTGGCGTCGTCTAAAGCGTGACAAGATGGCCATGCTGGGTCTGTTTATCATCACGCTGGTGGTGCTGGCGGCCATCTTTGCCGATGTGATTGCAGACTATGAAACGGTGGTTATTGCCCAGAATCTTGCTGATCGTCTGCAGGGACCCAGTGCCCAGTACTGGCTGGGAACCGATGAGTTTGGCCGGGATATTTTTGCCCGGATCATTCACGGCACCCGGGTCTCCCTGATGGTGGGTGTGCTCTCTGTGGCCATCGCCATTATCATGGGAGGCGGGCTCGGTGCGGTGGCCGGTTACTATGGCGGCAAGATGGATAACGTCATCATGCGGGTGATGGATATCTTCCTGGCAGTCCCCAGTATTCTGTTGGCCATTGCCATTGTTTCCGCCCTCGGTGCCAACCTGATGAACCTGATGCTGGCCATCGCGATTTCCAGCGTCCCTACCTACGCACGTGTGGTGCGGGCATCCGTGCTGACCATTCGTGACCAGGAATTTATCGAAGCCGCCCGGGCTATTGGTGCCAGTGACCTGCGGATTATTTTCCGCCATATCATTCCTAACTGTCTGTCGCCGGTCATTGTACAGGGTGCGCTGGGGGTGGCGGGTGCCATTTTGTCCACAGCGGGTTTGAGCTTTATTGGCCTTGGTATTCAGCCACCCGAACCGGAGTGGGGGGCAATGCTTGCCGGTGGTCGTCAGTATCTGCGCCATGCATGGCATGTGACGACCTTCCCGGGTCTGACCATTATGATCACGATTCTTGCCCTGAACCTGCTGGGTGATGGTCTTCGTGATGCCCTTGATCCACGACTGAAACATTAACAGATACCTAACGTTCTATTAGAGAAATGCTATGACAGAACAAGCAAGCAAACAGGATCTGTTGTCTATTCAAGACCTCAGTATCGTGTATGAAGTGGATGGTGAAACCACCTACGCGGTCAATGGCTTGAATATCAGCCTGAAGCGGGGGGAAACCCTGGGTTTGATCGGAGAAACCGGTGCCGGTAAAACGACAACGGCTCTTGGTATTATGGGGTTGGTGCCTAATCCTCCGGGTCGAATTGTCAGTGGTAAAGTGGTTTTTGATGGTGAAGACCTGCTGCAAATGCCAAAAGAGAAAATGCGTGGCGTCCGCGGTAACCGGATTTCCATGATTTTCCAGGACCCCATGACTTCTCTGAACCCGGTAATGACGGTCGGGGAGCAGATTGCCGAAGTGATCCTTATCCACGAAAGGGTGAGCAAAAAAGCGTCTTTCCAGAAAGCTGGCGAGATGTTGGAGATGGTGGGCATTCCCGCTGCCCGCGCCGGAGACTTTCCGCACCAGTTTTCTGGCGGGATGAAACAACGGGTGGTGATTGCCATTGCCCTTGCCTGTAACCCGGACCTGCTGATCGCTGATGAACCGACCACGGCACTGGATGTCACCATTCAGGCGCAGGTACTGGATCTGATGAAGGATCTGAAAAACCGTTACCATACCGCTATGATTCTGATCACCCACGATCTGGGTGTTGTTGCCCAGGTATGCGACAAAGTTGCGATCATGTACGCCGGTGAAGTGGTAGAGAGTGGTGCTATTCGGGATGTCTATGAAAATACCAGACATCCTTACACCAAGGGCCTGTTTGCTTCGATTCCCGATCTCGATCACTCGGTTGGACGACTAAAGCCCATTAAGGGCATGATGCCGGACCCAACGAACCCACCGTCCGGTTGCAAGTTCCACCCCCGTTGTCCGGATGCAACGGCAACCTGTTCGGTATCAGAACCAGAGCCGGTATTGACGGAAACCGGCCATGTTGCCCGCTGTCTTATGTTGCAGTCGATGGTAGAGCAAACAGACGTAAACAGGGTGCAGGGGTAAGGTTATGTCAGACACTATTCTGGAAGTCAGAAACCTCAGGAAATATTTTTCGACCCCCAAAGGCATGTTGCATGCGGTGGATGGCGTTAACTTTTCCATCAGGAAAGGTAAAACCCTGGGCATTGTCGGTGAGTCAGGTTGCGGTAAGTCCACAACCGGCCGGGTCATCCTGCGTTTGCTCGAAGCGACCGATGGCGAAATTCTGTTTGACGGGCAGAATATTCGTCACTTCAGCAAAGATCAGATGCGACGGCTGCGTGAAGATATGCAAATTATCTTCCAGGATCCCTTTGCCTCCCTGAACCCCCGGATGACCGCCAGTGAGATCATTGGTGAGCCGCTGCTGATTCACAACAAAGTGAAGAACAAGCGGGAGCTTACTGAACGTGTCGCAGAATTAATGGAACTGGTTGGCCTGAGCCCTCGACTGGTCAATACTTACCCTCATGAGCTGGACGGTGGTAGACGACAGCGTATTGGTATAGCCCGGGCGCTGGCGCTGAAACCAAAGTTCATTATCTGTGATGAGCCGGTATCGGCGCTGGATGTATCCATCCAGGCGCAGATTCTCAACCTGATGCAGGATCTGCAGGAACAGCTTGGCCTCACTTATATTTTCATTACTCACGATTTATCGGTGGTTAAGCATTTCTCCGATGAAATCGCGGTTATGTACCTTGGGCAGCTGATTGAGAAAGCACCAGCAAGGGATTTGTTCAGCAACCCGACTCACCCTTATACCAGGGCCTTGTTATCGGCCATTCCTTCGATTCATCTGGACCATAAGATGGAACGTGAGGTGTTGCAGGGTGAAATTACCTCACCCATCAACCCGGCTCCCGGCTGTCGCTTTGCGCCACGTTGCAAGTATGCAGCGCCGGAGTGTACCTCCAGGGAGATTCATCTTAACGAGATCAATAAAGGGCACTTTGTTGCCTGTGCCATGGTCGAGAAAGGTTGACCCTCAAAAAACGACGACCGGCGTAGAGTGAGATCACTGACGCCGGTTTCATCAAACGGAATCTTGCAGGCAGGAGCCGTGCAAAGACATAAAAAAACAAACTCTTCCTTGCATCGTGTTTTGGGTCAGAGTAATGGTTGAGTTTCAGGAAGTTGCCAGAATAATTATGAGTTGCCAAAACATTTATGAGTTTTCACAACAACAGCTCATCGCATAGTAACAAACTCTTCAGCAGAGGTTGGATGAATAGCAACAGTGTTATCAAAGTCCGCCTTGGTAGCCCCCATCTTTAAAGCCACGGCAAACCCCTGCAGCATTTCATCGGCACCATGTCCAATCGCATGGACTCCTACGATTTTTTCTTCCGCGCCCACAGTGACCAGCTTCATTCGTGATGGCTGGCGATGACTGGTCAATGCGCTGTACATCGCCGTAAACTGGCTGGTATAGACTTTGACATTCTCATCACCGTACGCTTCGCGAGCAGCCTGCTCACTTAAACCCACGGTACCGATAGGAGGATGACTGAAGACAACCGTGGCCACATTGTCGTAGTTCAAATGCTCATCCGGCTTATTATTGAACAGGCGCTCTGACAAACGACGGCCTGCAGCAACGGCAACCGGAGTCAATTCAATTTTGCCGATGTTGTCACCCACGGCATAAATTCCATCAACACTGGTATTCTGATATTTATCAACAGAAATATAACCCCGGTCGTCCACCGTAACACCTGCTGCACCTAGGTTAATACCAGAGGTATGCGGCTTACGGCCTATAGCCCAGATCACCGTATCAACATTCAATGAGTTACCGTTTTCCAAATGAACAGTCAGGCTTCCATCGTCCTCTTTAACAACTTCTTTTGGTACTGAGTGGGTATGCAGCTGAGGGCCTTCGGACTCCATCACTTCCACCAGCGTATCTGACAACATCTCTTCAAAATTACGCAATGGTTTGTGTTTACGAACCAGCAGATGCGTTTCACTGCCCAGTGCGTGTAACACACCGGCCAGTTCAACAGCAATGTAACCGGCACCCAATACAGCCACCCGGCCGGGGCGCTCAGTCAGTTCAAAGAACCCATCGGAATCGATACCGTATTCTGCTCCGGGAACGTCTGGAATCAGGGGCTCACCACCGGTTGCAATGGTGATATGGTCTGCTGTGTAGTGCTCACCATTCACCTCTACCGTTCTGGCATCAACAAATCGTCCATAGCCGTTTATTACGGTAATTTCATTGTTACCCAGGACCCGTTCATAAGAAGCATGTATACGACTGATATAAGCCTCCCGACTGTCGACAAGCTTACTCCAGCTGAATGACTTCAATTGCTCGTCAATACTGATATCAAAGCCGTAGTCAGGCCCATAACGACAGGCATCAGCAATTTGTCCGGCAAACCACATGGCTTTCTTGGGAACGCACCCTACGTTCACGCAGGTTCCTCCCAGATACTTAGCCTCTATAAGTGCCACCTTTTTACCGTACATAGCTGCACGGTTTGCTGAAGCGATACCACCGCTTCCACCGCCGATTACCAGATAATCAAAGTGGTTTGATGTCGTCATTTTATTGTCCTGGTCTTTGCAGAGCCGAAAAAGCCCGCCTGGAAAAAATCTCTGACTACTCTATAAGGTCAGACTGCCTGATTTAAAGTATCAACATGCATTTGATACCTATACGGCAACATGAGCAATCTTAATTAATCAACGGAAACGATACACCAGCCTGTATCTGTTACGTATATTCCGAAGGTTACACTCAGTGGGTAAACGCAGTAACAGGAAAACAACACCAGTCATCTATCCATAAACTTCTCGTTTCTTGCTTACCCCTTATTTACCAAGGCCTGCAACAACTTTTATAAAAACTGGCACGCCAATTGTTACATGTCAGGCAAGAACAAAAATCATCAGATTATAACAATAATAATGATGACGACTCCCAGCCTACAAAAATAATCATATAAGGCCGGGTGACTCAAACAGACAGGTTTGCACGGTGCTTCATGGTAGCCGACAAACAGGGATAAGAAAGCCGAGAAGACTGACTGAGCCTGGTAACAGGCTACAAAAGGCAGCGCGGGCATTCGACAAGGAAGAAATAAAGAGCTTCTGCGTATCTGTAAACCTGTCTGTTTGTTTATTTTTTTAATTCCATAAACATCTCCCCCCGTCTGAGTTAACTATCTACTTTATTTTTCAGGCACCATACATCCCGTGACAACTTGAAGCAGGTCGATATGTCGAGTTAGTGCTATGTTGTGAGTTTTGGGTATCTACTCACAAACCATTGGCATCTCAAATTATGACCAACGATGAACAAGTTGAAGCTGCCAGAGCCTATGTTGCTCTGTCCAATGCCCACAGGCTGGACTGGATATCTCCGATGTTTGATGAAAGTGCCAGTTACTACTCGGCATTTCTTGGCGACTTTCTGGGAAAGGCCGCGATTCTCGATATGATGACCACTTTTTTTTCAAAAATCCCCGACGTGAACTGGTATGTCAACAGTTACCGAAGCCTTAATGGCTGTTGTGTCGAGCTTGAATTTGTCAGAACGGGGACTGATCCTGAGTCGGATGAATCTGTGAATGTACCGGGTATAGAAAGGATTTTTTTCTCTAATGAAGGGTTGATCAGTCGTATAGAAGTGCATAAAGCCTGATCCATTTTAGCCTGTTACCCGGGTTACAATCTTCCCAACCCAGTACTCAACAAGTAACAGATTACACCTTGTCCATGGATTGGACGAAGAGACGAAAAAATATTTAATCCAAATTTATCAACCAGTTAATCAGTCAGAGTCGTTTTTGGCACACCCTTTGTAGATGACCTGTCGAAAACAAAAAAACGCCAAACAATAACAACAACATGGCAAGCTCTGGCCAACAATAACAAAAACAGCAGGTCGGTGATTAAAGCAGATAAGTTTGCAGAATACTGAAGGACATCAACTGGCAAATTGGTGGGATGTTAAAAAGATTGCCGCAGCTTTTTCGAAGACTGCACCCTCAGGAAGGCAACGGGACATACCAGACATCTGTCAGTCAATAACAACAATAAAGATGCCTGGTCGTTTGTAAACTTATCTGCTTACCCTTCTTTATATACTTTCACGTAATTCCCTTTCTCCCAGACTCTACCTTCAGGAATCAGACAGATAGACTCGACGATATTCAGGACTCCAACGCTTGCCTCTGACTCTTGCTTCCAATGCTGTTTGTTCACATTTTGGTGCCAGCCCCTCTTCCTGCGCCTTTCTGGCAACGGCAATCGCTATTTCACAGGTCACCTGGTGAATACGGTTCAATTCAGGCAAAAGCGCTGCTTCCGGATTCATAACGGCTGGCGAGGCCATGGCCAGTGTTTCAACCGCCGCGTCCAGCATGCCATCGGAGACTCTTTCAGCATCACTGGCCAGAACACCAAGGCCCAGCCCCGGGAAGATGTAGATGTTGTTGCATTGAGCGACCGGGTACTGGTTACCGTTGTACTCAACCGGATCAAATGGGCTGCCAGTCGCAATCAACGCTCGACCTTCGCTCCACTGAATAATATTTTCCGGTGTCGCTTCAACCTGGCTGATTGGGTTTGACAGTGGGAAAACGATGGGTCGCTCATGGTTCTCAGCCATTTTCTCAATGACTTCCCGGGTGAACAGCCCTGGCTGACCTGACACCCCAATAATGGCGTCAGGCTTTGCATGAGTAACAACATCCAGTAATCCCGGATTCTCATCGCAACTCCATTGGCGGAGCTCTTCACAACTCTGCACCAATCGTTGCTGGAATGGCCGCAGGTCTTCCATCTGATCATTCAGTACGCCATGTCGGTCAACCATGAATATTCGCTGACGGGCCTGTTCATCACTGAGCCCACGGCCAACCATCAGGCGGATCAGCTGCTCGGCAATACCGCAACCGGCTGAGCCGGCACCAAGGAAAGCAATTTTCATGTCCTCAATGGACTTGCCAGAGGCGTTGGCCGCCGCCAACAGTGATGCAGCCGTCACACCCGCAGTACCCTGAATATCATCGTTAAAAGAACAGAGTTCATCCCGGTATTTTTCCAGAAGTGGTGTTGCATGGTTGATGGCAAAATCCTCAAACTGCAACAGCGCTTTTGGCCAGCGACGTTTCAGTGCGCGGATAAAGTCATCCACAAACGCATAGTATTCATCGTCTGCAATGCGTTCATGTCGCCACCCCAGGTAATTCGGGTCATTCAGCAACTGTCGGTTATTGGTTCCGCAATCCAGTACGATGGGCAGTGTTTTGTTCGGTGCAATTCCCCCCACCGCACTATAGAGCGACAACTTGCCAATACAGATTCCCATACCGCCAATACCCTGGTCACCCAGACCCAGAATACGCTCACCATCAGTGACAACAATCACTTCAATATTACGCTTGAAGTTGGCCAGCATGGCTGAGATATGTTCACGCTGGGGCCAGGAAATGTAGATGCCTCTTGGTCGACGGTAGAGGTCACTGAAGCGCTGACAGGCCTGCCCCACAACCGGTGTGTAGATGATCGGCAGCATCTCCTGAAGATGGCGTTGCAACAGGGCATAAAACAGTGTTTCGTTGGTATCCTGCAATGAGCGCAGGTAGATATGCTTCAGTATCGGCGTAGGCTTGATTGAGAAAGACTTATAAGCTCGACGACATTGTTCCTCCATCGACTCTACCCTTGGCGGCAGAAGGCCATGAAGGTCCAGTTCACTCCGTTCCTCCACGGAAAAAGCTGTCCCTTTATTCAGCAGGGAGTTTTCCAGCAACAAACGGCCTGTGAGGCCAGTATGGATGCATTGGTCGTGTGCGCTCATTTTTTTCCTATGATTTTTCAGCCATTTTTTCAGCCATTTTTTCAAGAAAGGCGTAACCAGAACTGCTGATATAACAGTCAGTGTCAGCAGAGGCACAAAGGATAATCCTCAGTGCAGGAACAGAACAAACGGAATAACCGAAATAAACATGTATAACGTCGGCAGCAACTGCCTGAAAAACAGAATGTCCCATGGATGTGATGGATTTTACCCTGAGGAGGCTGACCGAGAATAGGGAAATTACCAAAAGCGTTTATCGACCTTTGATACAGGCTCAGGAAAATAGACTAAGCGTTTACAGCGCAATACCATTACCGATCATATTCCAGGATTCGGACACGCCTATGGTCGATATGCATCAAACCTGTTGTTCTCAGCTACCGGAATTGTCTGAACAAGACATGGAGCGACTGGCAAAAATTTTTCAGCTTCTCGGGGACAGCAAAAGGCTACAGCTGGTCATTGCCTGCCTTGAAGAACCACAGCCGGTATGCTGTCTGTCCGAAATTTCGGGTATGTCGCAGCCTTTAACCAGCCATCATCTGCGCAGTCTGAGGGAAGCCCGAATCCTGAAATCAACCCGTAAAGGAAAGCAGGTGCTTTATGGGTTGGATGACTACCATATCCGTCATGTCATTCTTGACCTGGCCAATCATGTCAAGGAGCGTCAGTAAGAATATTCATTTCATGGCTTGACGCACCATACATATAAATTTAAATTTATATAAAATTATTCTTATATCAATGCGAGTGAAGTCATGCCATCCTGCCCAGCTACTCAAAGTGCAAGCCCACAGAGCGACACAATGAAAAGCAGCGGTGCTGCATCTTCATGCTGCAGCAATAACACTCAGTCAGAAGGTTCTGCAATAGACCATCAGACTGCTTCAGTTTCCGATTGCATGCAGCTTAGCTGGATCATAACTGGCATGGACTGCCCGGGCTGTGCCACCAAAATTGAGAATGCCGTAAACGGGCTGAATGGTGTGACCGGGGCCCGGGTCACATTCGCAACGGAGCGCCTGCTGGTTAAGGTTGATAATCGGGCAAGTATCCATGATGGCATCAATAGCGGCATCAATAGCGACATCAATAGCGACATCAATAACAACATCCTTAAAACCATTCGAGAACTGGGCTTTTCGGTGAAAGACGACGTTGCTCATGAACCTGTAGCCGATAGTTTCCTGAAAAAATACTGGCACATTATTTCACTGGCTCTATTTATGCTGGTCGCGGTATTGATTCAGGGAACCTTTCCGGTTGCTGGCAACGTGTTGTTTTATCTGGCCACACTCTGGGGGCTTTACCCTGTTGCCACCAAGGCATGGCTATTAGCCAGAAGTGGCTCTCCCTTCTCCATCGAAACCCTGATGAGCATTGCTGCCACTGGTGCTCTGTTTCTGGGTGAAACCGTTGAAGCAGCCATGGTGCTTCTGCTGTTCATGATCGGTGAGCATATGGAAGCGTTTGCTGCAGGGAGGGCTAGGCAGGGTGTCCAGAAGCTGATGGCGCTGACACCGGAAACAGCGTTCCTCATTGACAGAGATGGGAATAAATCAGCGGTTTCCGCCGATACCCTGAAACCGGGAGACATCATCGAAATATTACCGGGCAGTCGTCTGCCCGCTGATGGTGAACTCTTGACGCCTGACGTTAGCTTCGATAAGAGCGCGTTAACCGGCGAATCGGTTCCTGTAGAACATAACCCCGGTGAGATTGTGATGGCTGGCTCACTGTCTGTGGACCGGGTAGCCCGGCTCAAGGTGATTTCAAAACCTGGAGAAAGCGCCGTTGACCGTATAATCCGTCTTATCGAAGAAGCTGAAGAGCGAAAAGCCCCGGTTGAACGTTTTATTGATGCCTTTAGCCGCTGGTATACCCCATTAATGATGTTTATGGCAGTACTGGTGGCGTTTGTTCCGCCACTGGTATTTGCCGGACCCTGGGTGGAATGGATCTACAAAGCGCTGACACTGTTACTTATCGCCTGCCCATGTGCACTGGTGATTTCAACGCCGGCTGCTGTTACCTCTGCCCTGGCAAGGGCATCTCGAAATGGTGCACTGATCAAGGGTGGTGCAGCTCTTGAGCTTCTCGGCTCGGTAAAAACGGTCGCCTTTGATAAAACCGGCACACTCACAGAAGGCAAGCCTGCCGTTACTCACATCGCATCGTTTGGCCGCTCAGCATTCTATCCAGAGTCTATGTCGGAGCAGGAAGTCCTCCGGCTTGCGGCAGCCGTTGAGTCCGGTTCAGCACATCCAATTGCCAGGGCCATCGTAGCGAGGGCTGATGAGATGAATATCAGGCTACCTGCCACCAGTGAAGTTGAAGCCAAAGCCGGGCTGGGTGTTCAGGGCCAGGTTGAGGGTAAAATGGTTGTTGTTGGTTCCCCACGACACTTACAGGACAGTATTGACACGGTTGCAGGCGCTCAACAGACGATCGAACAGCTTGAAGAGCAGGGTAATACCCTTGCCATGGTAACGGTTGAAGGGGATTTGGTGGGCTTGATTGCCCTTCGGGATAACCCAAGAACCGAGGCCCAAAATGCCATCGCAGCCCTTAAAGCCATGGGTATCAACAGTATCATGCTCACTGGCGACAACCCCTGTGCTGCAGCAGCCATCGCCAGTCAGTTGGGAATGGAATACCGTTCGGGTCTCCTGCCCGGTGATAAATCTACTGAAATAGAGCGGCTGAAAGAAAAAGGCCGGGTTGCCATGATCGGTGACGGCATCAACGATGCGCCCGCGCTGAAAACGGCAGATATCGGGATTGCCATGGGATCAGGTGCCGACGTCGCCCTTGAAACCGCTGACTGTGCGCTTACCCACAACCGGGTGGAAGAACTGGCTGACCTTATCGGTCTTTCCCGTTCCACCATGGCCATTATCCGCCAGAACATTTTCCTGGCTGTGGGCAGTAAAGCATTGTTTCTGGTCACGACTTTGCTGGGCATGACCGGACTCTGGGTTGCGGTTCTTGCCGACACCGGTGCCACCGCGCTGGTCACCGCCAACGCCCTGAGGCTATTGCGAAACAAAAAGAAGGGCTAAACCTTTAATCGTTCCGGGCGACTCACAATGAAATGAGTTCGTCCGGAGATTTCCACCTGTGCCACAGAAAAAACGTAGATCATCGAAGTCTTTGCCAGAGAAGAAGGCTTCAGCAACTTCTGGTAACCACAACATTCTGGATACCGACGGACTCAAAACCTCTGGTTTAACCGCCAATAACACCATTCTCGTAAAAAAAGAGGTTGGCGAGTACCAGGTTCAACAGACATCAGGCCCTGCTTCCCAATTGGAGCAGGAAAAAGAGAAAGCGGCGCAACAGCGGGCATTGCTGGACAGTCTCCACCCGGGGTGGACTGCCCCGGATCAATCCGACTTTACCGGGCTTTCTCTGAACCATCGGGATCTGGAGCGCATGCGCTTTAAAAACAGCCTGATGAAGCGCTGTAAATTCCGGTCCGGCAAACTGCGTGGCGTTCATTGGAAAAACTGTGACCTCCGCGGTGCCGATTTTCGGCATACCGATCTGCGGGACTGCATTCTGGATGGCTGTAATCTCAATGGTGCCGACCTTCGGCACGCCAACCTGACCAACGCCAGAGTCATTGATACCGACCTTTCTGCAGCAAACTTTGATCATGCCATGCTGGATATGGCGGTGATCGAGAGCTGTGATATGACCGCACAAACCTTCCACAACAGTTCCTGCCGGGAAATACACTTATACAACAGTCATATTATCCACGGATTCTTTGATAATGCGGATTTCTCACATGCAGAGATTCAGGATATGGAGTTTCGTCACTGTACGCTTACCAAAACATCATTCAACAATGCGGTGATAAACAACACGTCCTTCAAAGGGTGTGAAAGTTTTATTGAAGGGCCGTTTTTTTCCAATGCAAAAATTAACGAAGTGACGATGTCTGACTGTGAACTGCAGTCTGTCAGTCTGGCCAATACCGAAATATCCCGGTGTCTTTGGGAACGGGTAAGCTTAACCAACGCCCAACTGGATAATACCGTATTCAACCAGGTCAGTTTCAAAGAAGGGGTTTTCACCGACTGTTTCAGTGTGGAAAAAGCGCCAACATTCAGCCATTGCCATCTGAATCATTGGCTGATCGAGCATACCGACCTGACCGATGCTCACTTCAGCAGAAGTCATTTTGCCGGAGCGATTATAAGAGACTCTGATATTGGGCAGTGGCAACTGCACAATACCAGAATCGACCCGGATACAATGATTGAGTAACCGGCTGACAGGTGGAAAATACCCGTGTCTCAGCAGCTACCTTCACTGCTTACACCGGTAAGCTTTTCCTACCGCCGTGGTATTGGTGGTACCCAATGAGCCATAGGCATTGGTGTTTTTCATATCCTGAATGTAGACAACATTAGCGCCGAGCTTGTATGCCTGATTTCTCAGCTCATTCCTGGCACCGATAACCAGGTTTTTATTGGAGGTAAAATCACCGGTAAACCAGTTCCCCTGGGAACCCACTATCTCGGCCAGAAACTGGCATTTGCTGCTATCCGGCGGCTCATTCACCAATTCTACATTCATTGCTGCCGGAATCGGCTCTTTGGCTGCGCATCCGAGTAACGCCAGAAAACTGAAACTGCAGGCAACCAGCCTGAATGATTTTTTCATAATACCCACCTCCTGTTTATCTTTCTGTCAACGCATTCTGCCTGGCCCTGAGAATTGGCTTAAGCAAATAGGCCATCAGTGTCTTATCCCCAGTGATAATATCCACATCGGTTCTCATACCGGGAATAATCATCAATGGTTTGTCTTCTGTGCCAACAAAGTTATTTTTGGTTCTGATTCGGACAATATAAAAGCTCTCGCCTTGCTCATCCTTGATGGTATCAGCACTGATGTGCTCAACCTCGCCTTCAAGCCCACCATAAATAGCAAAGTCATAAGCCGTCAGCTTAACGATGGCTTTCATTCCCTGACGCAGAAACCCAATGTCTTTTGGCTGAATTTGAGCCTCAATCATGAGGTTATCTTCCAGTGGTACAATCTCCAGCAGGCTCATGCCAGGCTGAACCACTCCACCAAGCGTGGTGACATGGATTTTCTTGACAATGCCATCCATGGGTGACCTGACCAGAGTCCGGTCGACCTTGTCCTCAAGGGCATTATTGGACTCACCCAACTGGTCCAGGTGGACTTCAGTTTCCTTGAGTTCCTGGACAATATTCGCACGGTACTCCTGGACAACCTCCTCTTTGCGGGAAAGCGCCTCCTGATAGGCCGCCCGTCGCTTTGGAATACTCAGTTCCGTCTTGCGCTTTTCTGACTCCAGGTCATTCACCCGCTGCCTTAACTGAATCAATTCAACCTTGGAGACCACACCCTGCTCTGCCAGGGGCACCGTCAATTCCAGTTCATCCACCCCCAGTTCAAAACTGGTGGTCAGGAATTTCAGCTGATCTTCAGCTGCTGCCAACTCATGTTGGGCCTGTACAGCCTTCTCCCTGGCAACATTGAGTTCGGCGATAAAGCGGTCGGCACGCTGATAAAAAATTTCCCGCTCCCGCTGGGTATAAGCCGGGTAGTCATTCAATTCTTCCGGAAAGCTCAATGCACTACCGGAGAGCTCAGCTTTAAGCCTGGCTGCTTTGGCCAGCTCGCTGTAGTACTCGATGGCACCTTCCCGGAAGCTGGACGAAAAAATGGTATCATCCAGCTGCATCAACGGTTCCCCGGATTGCACCTGTTGGCCTTCTGTCACAAATATCTGCTCCAGGATCCCACCTTCCAGGTTTTGCACCACCTGCAACCGGGAGGATGGAATGACGACCCCTAATCCCCGGGTAATTTCATCCAGCCTGGCAATACTGGCCCATACCATGGCAGAGAGCAGGGCCAATAACATGGTGTATATCAGTAAACGCCCCCCTCTTGGGGTTTTTATCAGCATGGCGACATTGGTGTCAGAGATATACTCCATATCATCCGGTGACACGCTGTCTTCTATTTTCTCTAAAGGGTTATCTGTAGAAGTCTCTGAAGCATTCTCTAAAGAAGCCTTCCCTTGACCATCGTCAAGATTAAATTCCAGGTTGGACATATCCTGTTCTGAATCACCCGATGGCATTTTGCGGTCTCCGGAGGGTTCAGTCTGATTCACAGGAGCCTCTGTCGAGTCCTTCACTTCCTTATCATCGTTGCTACTCATTCCAGCCTATCCTATTTTGAGTTTGCCCTGTCTTAACGCCGCATGTACCTGATCCTTAGGTCCATCCGCAACGACACGCCCGTTATCCATAACGATCAAGCGATCGACCAGATCCAGCATTGAGGCCTTATGGGTAACCAGGATCAACGTCTTGTCGCCACACCGGGTCTTCAGCTGCTCCTTCATCCGTAGCTCTGTGGTGTTATCCATCGCGCTGGATGGCTCATCCATCAACAGAATCGGTGGATCCATCAGCAGGGCACGGGCCAAGGCGATGCTTTGTCGCTGCCCTCCAGACAGGTTTTGTCCGCGCTCACCCACGTTCATATCCAGCCCGTTAGGGTGCTTATTGGCAAACTCCGTCACTCCGGCAATCTCAGCCGCCTCAAGTAACTGGCTGTCTTCAATATGGTTTGCACCCAGGGTGATATTGTCTTTGATTGAGCCGTAGAACAGCGTTATGTCCTGGCTGACGCAGCCAATACTGGAACGAAGGTCAGTGGGATTGATCTGTCGCAAATCAACACCGTCAATCCGGACCGCACCTTCTCCCGGTTCATAAAGACCCAGTACCAGCTTTTCGATGGTGGTTTTTCCCGAGCCAATCCGCCCGATAATCCCCACCCTTTCACCGGCCTTAAGTCTCAGGCTGACATCCCTTAAGGCATGGATTTCCTGCCCGGGATAGGCAAAGCTGACCCCATCAAACTCAATGCTGCCTTTCAGGTCTGGACGGTTCACATAGTCCCTGTCCTCATGACGCTCGGTTGGCATGGCCATGATCTCATTCAGGCCATCCAGGGCTGACTTGGCCTGGTTATAGCGCGTTGCCAACCCGGCAATCTGAGCCATGGGTCCCAGACAGCGGCCAGTCAACATGACCGAAGCAATCAGCCCCCCCATGCTCAACTCACCCTCAGCAATCAGATAGACCCCAAGAATCACCATGGCGATATTGGCCATTTGCTGGACGTAGGCGCTGAAACTGGTGGCCGAGGCACTGATTAATTTGGTTTTAATGCTCCAGGTGGCGATATGGCTAACGGCTTTTTCCCATCGGTACTGGATATCACTTTCTGCCTGGGCAATTTTCAAGGCTTCCATGCCTGAAAGGCTTTCAATTAATGTGGCATTTTTCTGCTGACTGGAACGAAGTGTTTTTTCAACGGAGTTTTTCAGAGGCTCCTGAATGAGAAAACTATAGAGACCAATGATGAGCATGGCTACCAAAGGTACGATCGCCGTCGGGCCACCAAGCATAAATATGACGAAAAGAATGATACAGGTGAATGGCAGGTCAACCAGGGCAGTTACCGTTGAAGAGGTAATAAAGTCCCGAATACTTTCAAAATCCTGAAGGTTTTTGGCAAAGGAGCCGACGGACGCGGGCTTGGCCGTCATGCTCAACCCAAGAACCTGCTCCATGATGGTTGAAGAGAGCAAAATATCAGATTTTTTACCGGCCAGATCAATAAAATAACTGCGCACCATCTTCAGGACGAAATCAAAACTGAAAACAATAAAAGCGCCAATGGCCAGGACCCAGAGGGTATCGAATGCCTGGTTGGGAACCACCCGGTCATAGACATTCATAACAAACAGCGGGCTGGCGACAACAAAGATATTGATCAACAGGGATGCCAGTAAAACATCACGGTAAATCCGCCATGACCCAAGAATGGTTCCCCAGAACCAGTGCCTGGATTTAACCTTTAATTGCTGAGGTGTCCGACGGTCATAACGATGCTTCTCGCGGACATAGATAACATAACCACTATAAGACTCATTTAATTCTTCAATGCTGATTTCTTTTGAACCTTCACCGGTTTCCGGCATAATAATCCGGGCTGTTCCCTGTGAAGGATCAATGTCCACCAAAAGGCAGGCTTTTCGTTTATTCAGTAATAAAACGGCAGGAACGACCAGAGACGATATATCTGAAATATCTCTCTTATGGACTTTACAAGCCAGACCGGCTCTTTCCGATGATCGAATAAATACTTCTGCAGTAAATTTGCCATTCTCAAGTGGCATTCCAGCCTTTAAAGATTCCCGTGAATACGGATTCCCATAATGGCGAGTTAACAAGGCGAGGCATTCGAGGAGGTCATCGCTGCTGGCGGGTTGTTCATCAGGAATATCCCAGCCGTCATGTATTGTACTGGAGTGATTCATAGCTACCTGCTGATTGTTTCATCCGTTTTTTCTTAAAAGATTTTGATTCAGAAACATACAGCATGATTGTCTGAAAGGTATCAATAACTAAAGACTAGCGCAAAATACAAAACAGATAATCAAAACATCCAACAAATGAAAAAATAAAAAATTGAACACTATATTCTTAAACGGTGTTCATATTAGAAAATAAAAGAAAGGGGAATTAAATTCCCCTGAAACATTTTAATGAAACCACAACAGACCCTACTTCAATCATCCAGCGGCTTATCAAACACCTCTTCCTGCATTCGTTTAAGACCAATGTGTCTGACGTCCGTCCCTTTTACCAGGTAAATAACGTATTCCGCAATATTTCTGGCATGATCACCAATTCGCTCCAGGGAACGTAACACCCACATAATATTCAAAACACGGGTAATGGAGCGGGGATCTTCCATCATATAAGTGACCAGTTCACGGGTAGCACTTTTGTACTCCCGATCAACCGCTTTATCCTCTTTGGCCACCGCAAGGGCCTGCTCTGCATCAAACCGGGCAAACGCATTCAGAGCATCCTGAGTCATCTGGCGGACATGGCTGCCAATATGACGGGTCTCAATATAACCTTTGGGTGCTTCCCCCTGTTCTGACAATTTTATGGCAAATCGGGCAATTTTGGCCGCCTCATCGCCAATGCGCTCCAGGTCCGTCGCCACTTTGGTGCATGCCAGCACCAGGCGTAAGTCGCTGGCTGCAGGCTGACGGCGGGCCAGGATTCTGGAACACTCCTGGTCAATGGACGTTTCCATAAAGTTAATGTCGGTGTCTTTTTCACAGACAACGATGGCCAGGTCACTGTCGGCATTGATCAGTGACTCAATGGCATCACTGACCTGCTTTTCAACCATGCCGCCCATGGACAACAGGTTATTTCGAAGCTCTTCCAGCTCATGGTTGAACTGCTGGGAAATATGGTGGGTCAGCAAATCGCTTTGGTTAGGCATGGGCATTCCTTCGAAGCTGCTTCGAGGCAGTTGAGGTTCAGGAAGAACGTCAGTAATCCTCAGCCATAACGGCCAGTAATATAGTCTTCAGTCTGTTTCTTGCGGGGGTTGGTGAACAGTCTGTCCGTGTCACCATACTCGATCATCCGCCCCATATACATAAACGCGGCGTAATCCGACACCCGTGCCGCCTGCTGCATGTTATGGGTGACAATGACAATGGTAAATCTGGACTTCAACTCATTGATCAACTCTTCAATCTTCAAGGTAGAAATGGGGTCAAGTGCGGATGCAGGCTCATCCAGGAGCAATACTTCGGGTTCTACCGCAATGGTCCGGGCAATGACCAGACGTTGTTGCTGCCCACCGGAAAGGCCCAGCGCACTTTCATGAAGGCGGTCCTTCACTTCCTTCCAGAGAGCAGCCCCTTTCAGAGCCCACTCCACAACTTCATCGAGTACCCGCTTTTTATTAATGCCCTGAATTCTCAGGCCATAGGCAACATTTTCATAAATACTCTTCGGGAATGGGTTCGGCTTTTGGAACACCATCCCCACCCGGCGACGAAGATCAGCCACATTAACGGATTTCTCGTAGATATTCTGCTGAACCCCGGAAGCATCGGTGAGCAGTATCTGCCCACCCACGCGGCAGCCATCCACCAGATCATTCATCCGGTTCATACTGCGCAGCAATGTGGATTTACCACAGCCCGATGGCCCGATAAATGCCGTTACCCGCTTTTGCGGTATCTTCATGGAGATATCAAACAGCGCCTGCTTCTCACCATAGAACAGGTTCAGGCCAGACACTTCCATACTGGTCGGCTCATGCTCCAAACTCAGTGCAGATCGGCCACGCCCCAGGGACTCAGGATTAACAGCCCTGGAAAATCCAGCAGACTGTTCAGTACGAGCAGGTTGTACAGGCGCTTCAGCAGACATCGTGTTCAGTCCTCAAGGCTCTTGTATTTTTCCCGTAAATGGTTGCGAATGGCAACGGCGGACAGATTCAGAACAGCAATAACCATCACCAGCAGCAATGCAGTGGCATACACCAGGGGCCTGGCGGCTTCTACATTCGGACTCTGGAAGCCCACATCAAAAATATGAAAGCCCAGGTGCATGAACTTCTGATCAAGATGCAGATAGGGATAGTTACCATCCAGCGGCAAGCTGGGAGCCAGCTTCACAACACCCACCAGCATCAATGGTGCTACTTCCCCTGCCGCACGGGCAACTGCCAGAATTAAACCAGTCATCATGGCCGGACTCGCCATGGGCAGCACAACCCGCCACAGCGTTTCTGCCCTGGTCGCACCGAGGGCCAGACTCCCTTCCCGAACAGAGCGGGGAATACGGGACAGCCCCTCTTCAGTAGCGACAATCACCACCGGCAGGGTCAGCAGCGCCAGGGTAATGGATGCCCACAATAGCCCCGGAGTACCAAAGGTGGGTGATGGCAGGGCCTCGGCAAAAAACAGGTTATCGATTTTTGCACCGGCAAAATAAATGAAGAAACCAAGGCCAAAGACCCCGTAAACGATGGAGGGAACCCCCGCGAGGTTATTGACCGCCACTCGTATTGCCCGGGTCATCCAGCCCTGACTGGCGTACTCTCGAAGATAGACGGCAGCGATGACTCCAAAAGGCGTCACCATAATGGACATCAGAATCACCATCATGACCGTACCAAAGATAGCAGGGAATACACCGCCTTCGGTATTGGCTTCCCTAGGATCATCAAGGATGAACTCACCGACCTTGTCAAAGTAGAAGCCTATTTTATCGGTCAATGACAGGGTATTGGGCTGATAGGCACGAACCACCTTACTGATTGGCTGTTCCAGAGTCTGTCCATCAACGGTTCTGGCCACAAAGCGGTCGCGATTGAATGCCCGATAAAGATCACCCAGCTGGGTTTCCAGTTGCTGATATTCCTGATCCAGCCGTTTTCGTTCAGCCTGAATCTCTGCCTGACGGACAGGATCAAGATCACCGCTCAGCTCCAGACGTCGCTCGGCCAGCCGCAGTTGCTCTATTGAGGCATTAATTGAGCCAATGTCGTGTTTTTCAATCTGATAGATGGCCTGATAAATCACCAGTGCCCGATCCAGACGCTCATTGAATACGGCCCAGGCCGATTCACCCGTGGCAACGGTGACTCCACCCTCCTGAACGGACTCAAGGAAGCCGTAGAAATTGCCCCACTCCCGACGCTCAAGCACCATGATATCTTCCGGGTACTGGCGGTTACTCAGCCACTCATCCACAATCCAGACAAAGTCAGCACCACTGAGGTCCCGATTACCCTGCTTCAACAGATCACGGGTATAAAGCTCCTGCCCATCAGTAACATCGAGGCCTGATGACGTCAGACGGGCCGCAGGGACTTCTTCACTGTCGGTAATTTCGCCGGCGACCATCCTGATGGCCTGCCCGGGAGGCTGGTAATCGGCCACCATGATCTGGCCCGGCCAGAAGTGCCCCAGGCCTCGCACAGCGATCAATCCCAGCAGGCCGATCACCAGAACAAGACTGATGGCAACCGCACCGGCATTCAGCCAGACCCAGGGAGCACCACTGTTAATCCATGCACCAACAGAACGTTTTCGAGAGCTTTGAAGGGTATTATTCATGGCCATTTCCTATCCTTATTCCCTTCTTAAAGCGAGCTGTATTTCTTACGGAGTCGATGGCGTACCATCTCCGCCGCCGTGTTCACCACAAAGGTAAACAGGAACAGCACCAGGGCAGCCAGAAAGAGAATTCGGTAATGGCTGCTGCCCACTTCCGATTCCGGCATCTCAACCGCGATATTGGCCGCCAGCGTCCGCATGCCCTCAAAGATATTGGCATCCATAATGGGCGTATTCCCGGTCGCCATCAGAACAATCATGGTTTCACCCACTGCCCTTCCCATACCAATCATCAGTGCTGAAAAAATACCCGGACTGGCAGTCAATAGCACCACCCGGGTCAGGGTCTGCCAGGGTGTTGCTCCCAGGGCCAGGGAGCCATAGGTCAGGTGCCGGGGTACGCTGAATATCGCATCCTCGGCGATGGAAAATATGGTTGGAATAACAGCAAAACCCATGGCCAGTCCTACCACCAGGGCATTACGCTGGTCATAGGGAATGCCCAGCTCGGTGGTCAGCCAGGTGCGCATATCACCAGCAAACAGCCAAAGCTCCAGACTGGAGCTGAGCGACATGGCCAGGGCACCACTGATTAACACGACGGGAACCAGCAATCCAGCCTGCATCCCGTCAGGAATCCGGTGGCGAATGGCTGACGGCAGGCTATCCCAGCCAAAAGCAAAGACCAGGATGCCCACTGGCACAAAGAGCAACAGGGCGAAAATACCCACCAGCTGATTCTCAATCAGCGGGGCCAGCCAGAGTCCTGCCAGGAAACCCAGAATGACCGTCGGCAAGGCCTCCATCAGCTCGATCACCGGCTTTACCTTTCTGCGCATACCCGGCGCCATAAAGTAGGCGGTGTAGATGGCCGCACAGATGGCCAGCGGTGCTGCCAGCAACATGGCGTAAAACGCTGCCTTGAGCGTTCCGAACGACAATGGCATCAGGCTCAGTTTGGGCTCAAAATCATTATTGGATGCCGAGGACTGCCAGATGTAATCCGGCTGGCTGTAAGACTCATACCAGACTTTTCCCCAGAGAGCAGACCAGGATATTTCCGGATGCTCATTGTCGATTTTCAGAAATTGAGTCTCACCCTGGCTTTCCAGAATCAGATAATTGCCTCTTGGGGCGACGGCCATTTGATCAATTCGACCAGCAGCGATTGGCTCCACCAGCAGAGAACGGTTTGCGGTGGTGTAAAACAGACCAACCTGACCATTCACATCCGCAGCCAGAAAGCCCTTGCGCCGATGCTCCGGAACAATCTTGTCGACGGGATGATTACCGAGGCTGAAAGCACGAATATTCCTCAAGCCCTGGCTGCCATCGTCGCGAACCATAAACCACTGGGCAATAGTGCCTTCTGAATCGCCCACCAGCAGGGATACTCCGCCCAACAGGAACGTCAACGCGGTAACGTCTACCCCCTGAGCGGTTAGATTAAGCGTCTCATGGATATAGGGGCGATGAGTATCACTAATATTGATCACCGTCAGATGATTGCTGCCACTGAGGACGTAAAGCCAGGTTTGTTCGGGATCGATCAGCAACTGACGCAGTTCAGGCTCACCCTGGGCAGCCAGTCCAGTGATAACTGGCAGTGTGACGGACTGCTGCTCAATAGTGACTGAACCGGTTAAAAAATCCGCTTCCTTATGAAAAACATCCATCACCAGCTGATTATTGATGCTGGCGGCCACCAAGAGCTTTTCCTCACCGTCACTGATCGCCAGTTGCGCAACCGGGGCAGAAAGATCGTTTATGGCAAAGGGCTGCCGATTATAGGGATAGCTGACTTCCGGGGTGATCTTCCGATGGTCATCGGGCCAGGTTATTTTATAGCCCTGATCGAACAAAATGATCTCACCGTTGGAGAGACCGGCTGCCATCAGATTGGAACCAGAAGCATCCCGGACCACCTTGACCACATCACTGCCCGTTGGTACTGGCAGGGACTCATCCTGTAACCACTCACCGGATTGGGTAGAAAAAAAACGAAGGTTACCAGAAGCTTCTGCTCCCATAGCGACTTCTGCCTGTTCTTCAATGGAGAGAAATATCGGTACTTTATTATTCTCATCAACGAAAGCCAGGGTCGATGGGTACGAAGAAACCCGGGTAATCCCAGCGCGGTTAAATAGCGGCAGGACCTCGTAGAGGAGGTAAAAGAAAATCAGGAGAATCGCCAGAATAACGCCAAGACCACCGGCGGCGACTCCCCAGTGGGTAAGACGGTCTTTCAGGAAGCGCAGGGAACGATATTTTTTTAGTGCCGGTGTATTGAAATCAATACCCGGGCTGTTATTTATCGATTTTTGATACATAGCGCAAGCCGGATTAAATCATCTTCGTACCATACAAAATCAATATGACAGTTATGTGACACCGGAAAAAAACCATTGCCTGAACTGACAGATCATTGTAATTTAGTGGCTGCCGAGGACTGCTTTAAGCATAAAAATCCTGGGCTTGCAGACCTGTTGCAAGAGCATAATGATCAGAGAAAATAACGATGTTACCCAGAAAGCTGCTAACAATACCCGGTACTGATACCCGATCAGAACAGTGTAATTCTGCCCTTTCTATTGTCTCTTTCCTGCATCCCCACCGACACCATCACCACCATTGATTTACTGGTTCAATAATCCCAGAACCCATTTACTTTTATCGCCTGAGCTTCTAGCCTCAACGTGGAAGCAGTTTTCTATGAAATATCACCTTTTTAGAGTCTGAGTTATTTTCATAGTGCTGAGTGTGTGATATTTACCACTCAAGGCTGCAATTTCCAACCAGAACAAAGACTCAAGGCAAAACTGATCGCTGGATGCGACTGCTCTCACTGAGTTCTACGCTGATCTGCTATGGATTGTGCTGTGGATTGAAGTATCGCAAACCGCTTATAACTCAAAAGAACACAACACTGGATTACTATGAACGCTGTCATTTTGGCTGTTGCCATCATGCTGACCTTGAGTGTCTTGCGTGTAAACGTTGTACTTGCACTTTTCCTGGGTGCTATTGGAGGTGGTCTTGCAGGTGGGCTGGGGTTTGATGCCACACTGACTGCTTTTACCGAAGGTTTGGGGGGCGGTGCCAGCATCGCCATCAGCTACGGTATGCTGGGTGCCTTTGCCATGGCCATATCCGCATCCGGGATTCCCCAGTGGCTGGCCGACCGGATTATTCAGCGAGTAGCCCGAACCCACAAAACAGCGGGCATCCGAATCTCGATCCTGGGAAGCATTCTGCTGATGTCATTTGCCTCTCAGAATGTGGTACCTGTACATATCGCTTTTATTCCTATTCTGATTCCACCGCTACTGGGCGTGTTCAGTTCTTTACAGCTGGACCGCCGGGCGGTAGCAAGCACACTGTCGTTTGGTCTGATCGCTACCTATATGCTGGTTCCCATTGGCTTCGGTAATATCTACCTGACCCAGATCCTGGCGGGCAACCTCAACGATAATGGCCTGAACATTGACCCTGACCTGATGCCATCGGCCATGGCTTTGCCGGTACTCGGCATGTTTATTGGCCTGCTGGTCGCCGTATTCTGGACTTACCGAAAGCCTCGCCACTACCACATTGAAGAGAATGCTCTGAAAACGGCTGAGCAGGAGCAGTCATCCATGGAACCAAAGGCGGTCTTGACGACTCTTGTATCCATTGCGGCAGCACTCGGCGTTCAACTGTTCACTGACTCCATGGCCATGGGTGCAGCGACAGGCTTTGTAATGATGATCCTCGGTGGCATTGTGAACTGGCGCGAAGCGGATGATGTCTTTGCCCGGGGTGTAAGAATGATGGCTCTGTGTGGATTTATCATGATCTCTGCCTCAGGCTTTGCCGAAGTACTCAGGGCAACCGGGGATATTCCTGCCCTGGTATCCATGGTTGAGGAGCTGGTATTCGGAAGCAAGGCACTGGCTGCGTTGCTGATGCTGGCTGTTGGTTTGATGATTACCATGGGCATTGGTTCTTCATTCTCTACCATCCCCATCATTGCCACACTCTATGTCCCGCTGGCACTGGCTCTTGGCTTTTCACCATTGGCAACTGCAGCGATTGTTGGTGCTTCCGGTGCGCTGGGTGACGCAGGTTCTCCAGCCTCAGACTCCACCATTGGCCCAACCGCCGGGCTGGATGTGGATGGCCAGCACGACCACATTCGTGACACCGTCATTCCGACGTTTATGCACTACAACATTCCCATGATCCTTTTTGCCTGGATCGCGGCAATGATTCTGTAATCAGGAACATTATCAGTTGCCGGGTTAACCAAAGAATAAAGCCACTGAAGACAGTGGCTTTATATTAAGTCAGCTTACTTACTGGCAACGGTCGTATTATCCAGTCCGAGCTGAGCGAGGTATTTATCAACAACCATGCCCGGCAGTGGGATATAGCCATCCTTCACAACCACTTCCTGCCCCTGTCTGGAGAGCACCAGCTTGACAAATTCGCGCTCAATTGGAGAAAGTGGCTTGTTAGGCTGCTTATTCACATACACGTACAGGAAACGTGACAGTGGATAGCTGCCATCAACCGCATTCAGGGGCGTCGCCTCAACAAAGGCCTGACCTTCTTTCTTCGCCAGCGCAACGGTTCTCACACTGGAGGTTTTGTAACCAATACCGGAATAACCGATACCATTGAGCGATGCAGAAACCGACTGAACCACAGAAGCAGAGCCGGGCTGCTCATTCACACTGTTTTTGAAGTCCCCCTTACACAGCGCCTTCTTCTTGAAATAGCCATAAGTGCCGGATACCGAATTACGCCCGTACAGTTGCATGGAGCGGTTCTTCCAGGAGCCACTCAGCCCGATATCCCCCCAGGTCTTCACGTCACTGTCTGCGCCACACTTGCGGGTTGACGAGAAAATGGCATCCACTTCAGCCATGGTCAGGCCTTTGATGGGATTATCTTTGTTCACAAAGACAGCCAGAGCATCGATAGCCACCGGGATGGCCGTCGGCTTGTAACCATGCTTCTTCTCAAACGCTGCCAGCTCTTTATCCTTCATTTCCCGGCTCATGGGACCAAAGTTTGAGGTACTTTCTGTCAGGGCGGGCGGTGCAGTAGAAGAACCCGCCGCCTGGATCTGAACATTGACATTGGGATAAATGCGCTTGAAATCTTCGGCCCAGAGCGTCATCAGGTTAGCCAGCGTGTCTGAACCAACGGATGACAGGTTACCGGATACACCACTGGACTTACTGTACTTTGGCAGGGATGGATCCAGCTGGCTGGCCATTGCAGAGCCACTGGCCAGCGCCAGTGCTGCAGTAGCAGACACGGCCAGAACCCTTTTAAACAGCAGAGATGGTATAGAGGCAGTTAAGCATTTTTTTATTTTCATCCTTTGTTCTCCTGGCTTGGCACGCCCTGTCTGATTAACAGCACCCGCTAATGATTCAGGGCTATTAAAGATTGATCCGAGGCGAGGGCCTCCTTGCTTGACTTCTGAAAATCAAATATAGAACTCAAATATGACAATTCTATGAAGGCAGAATAATTATCTGGATAGAATGCATGCAGGAATCAGCCATTTCGTATAATCCTTTTGCTCATCAGTCATAAGCATTGGCTTAGCTGATACAATGGGATTTTTCACGGGTACTCAAAAGCTATGTTATTAAAAATTATTCGTAATGTATTAGGCTACGGTATTGCGGCTGCAGATAAGCTCACCCGCCCTAAAGCGATGGCCCGCTCACCAGAACAGCAAGCCCGGGTGGATGCGCAAACAGCCAACATGACGCTCTACCAGTTCACGGCCTGTCCTTTCTGTATCAAAACCCGCAGGGCTATTCACACACTGGGCCTGAATATCCAGACCCTGGACGCCATGAATGACGCTCAGGCCCGTAATCAGTTACAACAGATGGGCGGCAAGGTGCAAGTACCCTGCCTGCGCATTCAGGAAGACGGTAAAGACGACACCTGGATGTATGAATCGGGCGATATTATCCAGTATCTGCAAGAGCGATTTGGCTGAATAATGGTCCACCAGCTCCGTCCCTATCAAAAAGATGCCGTTCACAGTGTGATACGGCATTTCCGCAAATCTAATGACCCTGCCCTGCTGGTGTTGCCCACAGGCGCTGGCAAGAGTCTGGTTATCGCCGAGCTGGCGCGCATTGCCCGTGGACGCGTTCTGGTTCTGGCCCATGTCAAGGAGCTGGTCGAGCAGAACCACGGCAAATACCAAAGCTATGGCTTGAAGGCCTCGGTCTTCAGTGCCGGACTTGGACAGAAAGAAGCCTCTGAACAGGTGATATTTGGCAGTGTGCAGAGCGTTGTCAGAAATCTGGAACAATTTCAGAACGCACCGGATCAGAAAGTATTTACCCTGCTGGTGATTGATGAGTGCCACCGGGTATCCATGGAGAAAACCTCCAGTTACCACAAGGTCATTGAACACTTTAAATGTCTGAACCCAAACCTTAAGGTACTCGGTCTGACAGCAACCCCTTATCGCCTGGGAATGGGTTGGTTGTACCAGTATTATCAACGTGCTGACAATAAAGGGTCGGTCCGAACAGCAGAGCCCCGTTTTTTCAAAGAGTGTCTGTTTGAGCTGCCACTGTCTTATATGGTTGACAATGGTTATCTCACGACACCCGAGGTGGTTGATGCCCCCATTGTTTTCTACGACTTCAGTCAGCTGTCCCGGGATAGCTTTGGACGTTATGGAGAACAGGCGTTGAATCAGTTATTGAAAGGGAAAAACCGGGCCACCTGTGAAATCATCAAACAGGTAATAAAAGAGGCAGCTACCCGTAAAGGTGTCATGGTGTTTGCCTCTACGGTAGACCATGCCCGTGAGATTATGGGTTACCTGCCGGAAAATGAGAGTGCCCTGATTATTGGTGATACCCCGGCAAAAGAGCGGGATCGCCTGATTGCCGCCTTCAAGCAGCAGCAACTTAAATTCCTGGTGAATGTGTCAGTACTCACCACAGGTTTTGATGCCCCCCATGTAGACCTGATCGCCATACTGCGGCCAACAGAGTCCGTCAGCCTTTATCAGCAGATCGCTGGCCGGGGGCTGCGTCTGGCGCCGGACAAAAAAGAGTGCCTGATTATTGATTATGCGGGCAACCGCTTCAGTTTATACAGCCCGGAAGTCGGCGAGCCAAAACCGGATTCAAAATCTGTACCCGTCACGGTTCCCTGTCCGGCCTGTGGCCATGAGAATCATTTCTGGGGAGTGGTCGATAGTGATGGTGACCTGGTGGAACACTATGGTCGGCGCTGTCAGGGCTTTGAAGCGTTTCTGGATGACAACGGCAGAGAAGTGAAAGAACAGTGTGAGTTCCGCTACCGCTTTAAAGAGTGTGACCAGTGTGGTGCTGAAAATGATATTGCGGCCAGAAAGTGTCACCACTGCCAGAGTGGACTGGTTGACCCGGATAAAAAGCTTCGAGAGGCTCTGAACCTGAAAAACTGCATGGTGATCCGCTGCTCGGGTATGGAAATGAATGCTGATAAAGATACTCAGGGCAAACAGCGCATCAGGATTACCTACCATGATGAAGATGGTGCCGAAGTCAGTGAATTGTTCAGGCTCGATACACCCGCCCAGCAAGGTGCGTTCTATCATCATTTCGGCAAGCATGCCCTGATCAATCGTGCAGAGCCATTCCGGGCGTCAACGGTGGATAATGTTATCCACAGCCGCAAGAAATTTCGTAAACCTGACTTTGTGATAGCGCAGAAGGAAAAGCATTACTGGAAAATCATTGATAAGCTGTTCGACTACGATGGCAACTATCGCAAGGCCGAAGCGCTCTGATGCACGTCACTTATCACATTACCGGACAAACCCAGAATCGCATCAATCAGTTGATGATTAAATACAGCCCGAAGCATACGCTGGTGATCTGGGTTGCGTCACTGGCCTGCTTACTGATGCCACTGCTGGTCTTTCGGAACAGTCTGAGCAATATTCTGCTTTCCGGGCTATTTGGCTCTGCCTTTATTACCTTCTGGATACTGAATCTTGGCCTCAAGTATGCTGTGAATAAACGCTTTGGTCTTCATTACCAGCCGGACCTTGACCTGGAAACCCGTACTCTGTGCCTTGAGGAAAATGGCATCAGCATCCGTTCATCATTACTGAAACCGGCATTTCGCCCTTACAGCCAGGTAAAGATGATCACGGTAGAAGACAATATTATTGTGATAGCCGGAAAAAGCGGTTGGCTCGAGATGATCCCCCGTGACCGGGTTACGGAAGGTAATTGCGGGTTATTGTTGGATACTCTCTGCCAGAAAGCCGGGAAGAAAATGAAAAGTTCCAGCTGAGGCAAAGTGGTACAAAGTGGCAAGCTGAACTTTACAAGGACCTTTACGGCAAACTAACGCTGCTTGAATTGCTTAAACTCTAGTCCAATCCATTGCCTGCAAGAAAATGAACGATGGTTTTCCCTGCCCGGGATCGATCGTCAGGCAATCCAACCTTTCCCAATGCCTGATCAATTAATCGGTTACCCACCATTGGGCGCAGCCGTTCACACACATCCGTAAAAAATCCGTCCACAAACTCAGGATGCGCTTGCCAGGTCAGGATTGAAGTCCCCCTTTGGGTAATGGCGTTCTTGCAGAAATCCGATGTAGCCAGCAAAGAAAAGCCCGGAGCCAATTGATCAACCTGGTCCTGATGAACCGCCAGAACGCGAATAAGGTCACCGGACTTGAAACTCCCGAAATCACAGAGCGCTTTGACCGGATAAGCACCTAAACCCCATCCTCCCGGAAACTTTTGTACTTTGCCTCCCAGGGACTGATGAATAATCTGATGACCAAAACAGATGCCAACCAGCAATGCATCACTGCTGGCAAGGTCGACAATCAAAAGCTTGAGTTTCAGGATCCAGGGCTCTGAGTCATAAGCAGAAGACTTGCTACCACTGATAATCCATGCATCACATTGGTCAACGGATGACGGAAAATGGCCTTCATGACAGCGCCAGACCGTATACTGCCACTGACCGGGCATCACATGGTCAACCATCATTTTGTAATCATTATCATAGGTGCCAAAGCGCTTAATAGCGTCTGGATGATGTTCATCGCATAATAAAATACCCAGTCGCTTGTTCAATTCCAGCCTCCCCGCAACCTGTTTTTCTGTTGTGCATCCAATACAGTCTATATCGACAAGAAGCCGATTGAGGAAACTATCCGGAACAGGCTCTCAAAGCCTGCTGTATAAGAAACCCATATTGACACTGCCTTTGAAGCCTCAAAAGGCTGATGCCTCATGAGGAGATCAGAACAAGCTTGAACAAATAATTAAATTTTTTTTCATCCAAAACTTGCGTTATCCGGGAACCCAATAGTAGAATGATAACCATTCTCATTAACAACCATTTACATACGCTCAACCTGACTCTCCCCAAACCGTCGTTGAGCTACCCAACTACTTAACCTGCTGACTTATGGAGGGACTGCCATCGAACGAAATTTCAGACCTGACAAACTGGCTAATGCCAGTGATTCGCAAATCCTCATCTTTAGGGCCTGAATTTCAGGCCTTTTTTTGTTGTTTCCTGGCCCGATCCTGTCCATTATTGATGGGCTGAAAAACTGCTTGTTGAGTATGCAGCAAGGTATTGGCTACCCAATGCCTTTCGCATGGCAACCTTGCTGCATTGGTCTAACCAGAAAAAGAGCCGCTACCGATGGAACTACAGAAGTACAAAATGCCCTTGCTGGACGGGGAAATGAAAGAACTTGCTGACTATAAAGACAAGGTCGTTTTAATTGTCAACACTGCCAGTAAATGTGGCTTCACCCCTCAGTATCAATCCCTTGAAGCGTTATACAACAAATACAGGGATCAGGGGCTGGTCATTCTCGGCTTTCCCTGTAATCAATTTGGTCGCCAGGAACCCGGAGACAGTGAAGAGATTGGTGCTTTCTGTCAGAAGAACTACGGGGTGACCTTTCCGATCTTTGAGAAAATTGATGTTAATGGTGGCCATGCAGCGCCAATCTATAAAGATTTAAAATCCGAAGCCCCGGGGTTGCTCGGTACCCAGAAGATAAAATGGAACTTTACCAAGTTCCTGGTCAGTCGTAAGGGCGAGATTATTGACCGATATGCCCCGACGACCAAACCGGAAGATATCGAAGAAGATATCTGCAAAGCATTAAGAGAGAGCTGAGCGCGCCGACAAATTAAGAGTCTCAACAACTTGAAACTCTTATACTGTGGATATCAACAAAGCACTCTCCCTGCTGGCTGATCGTAACGGTTCAGAACTGTTTCTGACGGTCGGCTATCCCCCCTGTTTGAAAATCAATGACCAATTGGTATCGATAGCCAAAACCTCCCTTACCAGTAAGCAGGCACACCATATTTTTGAACAAATGATGGGTGAAGAGCGTTTTAAGGAATTCTGTGAGACTCGTGAAAGTAATTACGCTGTACAGAATCCGGACTCAGGTCGTTTTCGCATCAGCGCCTTCTTCCAGCGAGGGGAACCCGGAATGGTGATCAGGCGTATTCACCATCATATTCCTTCTCCACAGGAGCTTGGCCTGCCCGATATTTTCTGCGACCTGATACTTCAGGAGAGAGGCTTAATACTGATTACCGGGCCAGCAGGAGCCGGTAAAACAACCGCGATGGCATCACTGGTCAATTATCGGAACACCATGGGTAAAGGGCATATCATCACCATTGAAGACCCCATTGAATTTATCCACAGTCATAATCAGTGCATCGTCACCCAGCGAGAAGTTGGGCTGGATACCCAGTCTTATGAAGAGGGTCTGTCGAACGCCCTGCGTCAGGCACCAGATCTGGTGGTTATTGGCGAGATCCGTACACCCGAGGTCATGAGGCACACCATTGAATTTGTGCAAACGGGTCACCTCTGTATCGCAACCCTTCATGCCAATACAGCCTACCAGGCACTGGAACGAATCATTCACTTTTTCCCACAAGAGCAACACGAGGAGATTCTTCTTGATTTATCGCTGAGTCTACAGGGGATCATGGGACAGCAGTTAATCAGCTCTGAAGATGGTACGACAGCCTATCCATCCCATGAAATCCTGTTAAATACCCCCGCCCTGGCAGATCTCATCAAAAAAGGTAAAGTGGATGAAATTCATGACCTGATGGAGCGCTCCAAAGACTCGGGTATGCAAACCATTGACCAATCCATATTCAAGCTGTTTGAGGCTGGAAAAATCACCGCCCAGCAAGCTATCCAGCATGCTGACTCCTCCAATAACATGCGCCTGCTCATAAAGATGCATGGTCATCAGGGAGGGGACGATAATTCCCTGTCACACTTGACCATTTCCGTGGATTGAAGCAACAGTCTGAGAATAACGCGGTGCAACAGGTATTTATCTGCTGCACAACCACCTACCCATGTTCTTCTATTAATGAACGCTGCCAGATGAATGTATCAATAACCTGATCAAACTTAACACCACAGCGCTCCATCACTCCCACCTTTATATACCCCAGTTTCTGATGCAATGCCTCGTTACGCTGATTGGGCAAGGCAATCATGCTGCATAGGTGAAATGACTATGGAAATCACTGCAAACAGAAATGACTGTGTAAGCACCGCTGACCGGCCTGTTATCACCTTTGCAGGGAACTAAAGGTACGATCTTCCTATCAAATTCTCTGAACAAACTATTGAGGATCATACCCATGACAAGAAAAACACACTTAAGCATATTCTTTGCAACACTGCTCTGTATCAGCTTTTTCAGCTTTGCGGAACCTGTTCAACCATGGAAAACGGGAAACATAAAGTTGTATGGCTTGCTAATACCAGTAATCCAGGCAGAAGAAGGAGACATCAATGGCTTTATTGCCTGTTATTCACATGACATGGAAATGCCCTCTTACCCCGTAGAAGAAGACATTTACGTAAAAGGCTTTGTCTCTATGGAAGGGGGGCAGTACAAAGGACGCATTTTTCATCCCGAAGGGTATTTAGATATGGATATCAGCCCTGTATATACAACACCCAGCACCATGTGTCAGGAGTACATACCCTCCTGCCAAAATGAGAACACTGAATGCTGGGCAGGCGGTGATACCGGCGGCTACTTTGGTCACCTTCTTCGAGCAGTTGATGCCGAGTGATATTCTTTCGCTACAATGCAAAAACCCCGACAGATCACTCTATCGGGGTTTGCAACCTTGAGCAGACTCAAGG
>NZ_JAHHPP010000184.1 GCF_024606265.1 Endozoicomonas sp. SESOKO1 | reverse complement strand
CAACACATACAACCGTTCACGACAGTGCAGCAACGGCTACAACCCAATCGGTAAATACAACTCAGGCGACCAACGCAACAAGTCCACTTACACCGACTACTCCCCTGCTGCCACTGAGGGAATTGGTTTCCGATAGCGTGAAAATCACGTTAATGGCGTCACTTAGAGACAAACTGGCAGACTATCAACAACAGCTAAAAAACAGGCCCATGGCAACTGCCGGAAATCACGGGGGGAATATCACCGCTCAGCAACCCGATACTATCTCCGGGATAGCTCCGCAGCCCGATACAATCGTCGGTAAACGTCCGGATGATCCATCTCTTTGGCTAATACATCAGTTCCGTCAGCAGCATTCAGATCCAACATCACAGCCAACATCACAGCCAACATCACACCCAACAGTTGACGTGTCCCCGTTAATATCAAGTATTAAAAAAAGAGTGGAAATGTATCAATTATTCAATCTGGTATTAATTATTTCTTCCTTCACGAAGGCGATTAAAAAATCCTTCCCATACGCCGCCGGAGTTTACGACAGTGAACTGAAACAGCTCACTGATCAAATAAAGTATTACCTATCGAACCATGAACTTGATAACACGAAAAGAATAAGAACCAGAAGAACACTTACAGAAGAGTTAACTGAATTTCTGCTCGAAGCAGTGATTAAATTTGAGACAGCGCCAATGACTAAAGAAATGAAAGTATTCTTCAAAGGCTTCAAAGAAAGACGCGACGCCTTCACCAGAGCCCTGTATAATGGCGATACCATCTCTGATGATCCTGAATTCAAAGAGATGTTTGAATCGATGAAAAACAAAATTACCATTATGAAAGGGCTGCTCAAATACAACAGCGAAATTGAACAGGCTATCGCTAACAACGATTACTACCGGGCTGGCCAGATTACCTTCAGAGTTAATATACTTCATGACAAAGTACAGGGTACCCCGGATGATTACGCATCAGAAAACCCTTATCTTGACCTTTTAAACGATATCAAGGAGCTAGAAACCAACCAGGTTGACGCCTTACTATCACTGACCGATAAGACAGATGCATCGGTCTTTCTATATGATATCATTATACGAGCATGTGCCCATAATGCCTTGATTCTGGCATTCGAAGATGAAATGGATCCGGGATTTTGTTTCGGGGACATATTGTCCACAGCCATTGCCGGTCAAGATGGGATGTACTCAAATTCATTGAGTAGTCTGGCAAAGTCAATATTGTTTGGTGTCGATTACAGTCGACTCCCCGTCCAGATCAGAATTATCTTGCAGAACATATTATATTACGGGAAATCGATATTACCAGAAAACCATCCGGATTCATTGGGTCTGAATGCTGACAGCCTGTATATCAACCAGGCGATCAAAACAGCAGTAAAAGTAAGGGATGCACTACTAGGAGAGTTGGACAATATAGGCCACAGATTCAATTCAATAAGTGAGCTGATCGAGAAACTGTTAGACCAGATTCCTGTTGACAGCCTTGGTACTGAATTGGTCCAGTTTGGGGTTTCACCTTCTGAGAAACATATCTGTTACTTTGCGTTCAGCAAAAGTAACAATCTCTTCAGGCTGACTGTCCAGGATTTGGAAACCGGTGTGACGACGATTACCGGTACAACTCTGGAGCAGCTAAAAACTAAAATACCAAATGCACTAATGCCATTCTCTGTTGTATATAACATACCACAAAACCCCGTGGCTGAAGGTGGCCCCACTAGTGAGACAGGTTTCTGTCGTCTTACCAGGGATGCCCTGGATCCGATAACAAAAATGGAACTGATCAGGGACTCAGCACTAACCGTCAAAGATATAATGACCCACAAAACTGGCCAACTTAAAGCACTTGACCAGCAAAGAATCAGAGCCCTGACAACCAAATACCTTAACACAGTCAAAAATGATGCTGTCCGGCAAAGTTTGCGAATCGACCTGAAATCCCTATCAAAATCAGAATCAGCAGATCTTGCAGAGTTTGCGAAAATGCCCATGGTTTATCTGATGCGGGAAGTCCTTACTTCCCTGGAAA
>NZ_JAHHPP010000183.1 GCF_024606265.1 Endozoicomonas sp. SESOKO1 | reverse complement strand
GAGCACCACCTTGACATGGTGGGGGTCGCTGGTTCAAGTCCAGTACCGACTACCAGATTCTTTGTTTGTGTCAGTGGATATTGATACAGCGTCTTTCAGGCAGAGTCGTAATGGATTCTGATTCTTCTTTTAGTGTCCTTTCTTATAAACGTATTGTTGATTGAATTATCGATGATGCCTGTTATTCAAATTTTGTTGCCGGGTTAATAGATTAGGTCTTTTCCGGTTTTCTGTTTTTATCACACTAGGATGTGAAACAATCTGTTTATGCCCAGAATCATGATAGTTTAAAAATCCTGAAGTCTATCCGTTAAGGTCATTGGTTTCTTGCTGGTACTTCCATAACTGCTTTTGAAAATTGGCGTCTGGTTCTATAAAATACCGAAAAATTTTATAACGCTGCTTTTTAACATCCTTTTTATCCCTCTTTTTATTTGACGATTCGCTTTTATCTGATCTCTAATAGTTGACTAAAATACTAAGGTATTTCATAATAGCTTGCACATACCCTGAATCTGTAAAGGTTCTGTTGCCGGGAAGGTCACGCTTAAGAGTTATGGGCTTAGAGTGACCATCAACTGATACAAAAGTACTAAACCTGCTTGAATATCAAGAGAGACATGTATGAGATTGACGACCAAAGGACGATATGCGGTGACTGCCATGCTGGATTTGGCACTTCATGCCGATCAGGGGCCAGTCTCTCTTGCAGATATATCGGATCGTCAGGGGATATCTCTCTCTTATCTGGAACAACTGTTTTCCAAACTCCGTCGTGGTGACCTGGTTTGCAGTGTGCGGGGGCCTGGGGGGGGGTATCGGCTCAGTCGTTGTACTGATGCTATTTATGTTGCCCAGGTGATCGATGCTGTAAATGAATCCGTAGACGCAACAAAGTGCAAGGGCGCAGGTGGTTGCCAGAAAGGTGCAACCTGCCTGACCCACCACTTGTGGCAGGATCTGAGTGAGCAGATTCATTCGTTTCTTGGAGGGATCAGCCTCGCTGATCTTGTTGCGCGCAGGGAAGTGCAGAATGTTGCTATTCGTCAGGATGAGCAGCAAGACAACAAAATTGCCGCTGATACCATCCTGTGAGGAATCTTTTTTAAAGTATTTTTTAAAAAAGGTGGAGGTATAGTGGCATGACGATTTTAACCCTTTGCGAATCAAGGGTATTAAGCGTACTGACCGCCTGGAGATGTACCCGATGAAATTACCTATTTATCTCGATTATTCCGCAACAACACCGGTTGACCCACGAGTGGCTGAGAAGATGATTCAGTGCCTCTCTCTTGAAGGTAATTTCGGTAACCCGGCTTCACGTTCCCATGTTTTCGGCTGGCGTGCTGAAGAGGTTGTTGAAGACGCCCGTCGTCAGGTTGCCGATCTTATCCATGCTGATCCAAGGGAGATTGTCTGGACATCCGGTGCCACCGAATCTGACAATCTGGCCATTAAAGGTGCTGCTCATTTTTACAGCAAAAAGGGCAAGCACATTATCACATCCCGTATTGAACATAAGGCTGTACTGGACACTTGTCGCCAGTTGGAACGGGAAGGGTTTGAAGTAACTTACCTGGATCCTGACAAAGATGGTCTGATCACACCTGAAATGGTGGAGAAATCCCTGCGTGATGACACCGTTCTGGTCACTTTAATGCACGTCAATAATGAAATTGGTGTGATCAATGATATTGAGGCGATTGGTAATCTGACCCGTTCACGAAAGATTGTTTTTCATGTGGATGCTGCGCAAAGCGCTGGCAAAATTCCATTGAATATGGAAACGATGAAGGTTGATCTGCTGTCCATTTCTGCCCATAAACTCTACGGACCTAAAGGTATTGGCGTCCTTTATGTTCGGCGCAAGCCCCGTATTCGCCTGGAAGCCCAGATGCACGGTGGCGGTCATGAGCGGGGTATGCGTTCCGGCACCCTGGCAACTCACCAGATCGTCGGGATGGGCGAGGCATGTCGTATTGCCGCTGCAGAGATGGACTCAGAAAGAGCGCGTCTGGATGTGCTGAAAGAGAGAGTGTTTTCCCAGCTGTCCGATCTGGAAGAGGTGCATGTTAATGGCTCTCTTGAGCAGAGAGTTCCGGGAATCCTGAACATCAGCTTTGCCTTTGTCGAGGGAGAGTCGCTGATGATGTCCCTGAAAGACCTTGCTATCTCCTCTGGCTCGGCATGTACATCTGCCAGCCTTGAACCCTCTTATGTGCTGAGGGCCCTGGGCTTAAGTGATGAACTTGCCCATAGCTCCCTGAGGATCAGTCTGGGTCGATTTACCACAGAGGCCGAAGTGGATCATGCTGTGGCAGAGATCAGAGAAGCAGTGGCAAAACTGAGAGAACTGTCACCGCTATGGGATATGTACAAAGATGGCGTTGACCTCAGTCAGGTTGAATGGGTCGCACACTGATTTGTTATGAAGTTTTGCCTCAAACAAGACTTCAGAGGAGAGAAAAATGGCATACAGCGAAAAGGTTATCGATCACTACGAGAATCCGCGCAACGTAGGTAAGCTTGACCAGGATTCTCAGAGTGTGGGTACTGGTATGGTCGGTGCACCAGCGTGCGGCGACGTAATGCGCCTTCAGATTCAGGTCAGTGATGAAGGTATCATTGAAGATGCGCGCTTCAAAACCTATGGGTGTGGCTCTGCTATTGCTTCCAGCTCGCTGGCAACAGAATGGATGAAGGGCAAGACCCTGGACGAAGCAGCTACCATCAAGAACACTGATATTGCAGAAGAGCTTGCACTGCCACCGGTAAAAATTCATTGTTCGGTTCTGGCTGAAGATGCTATCAAGGCGGCAATTGACGACTACCGGTCCAAGCAGAAGCACGATGATGCAGCTCCAGCTGCCTGATGTCGTTTTGTGTAGTGACGTGCAGAAGTTCTGTCGTTAGGTAGTGCAGGAATGTAGCCGGTGGAATCGGTTGGTTCCCCGGATGTGGATGGAGTATTAAATGGCAATTACCGTAACCGAAGCGGCTGCCCGTCATATCAGGGGGCAGCTTACCCGAAGAGGTAAAGGACTCGGCATCAGGCTGGGTGTACGTACTTCGGGATGCTCTGGTATGGCCTATGTCCTTGAGTTTGTGGATGTAGTTGATGAAGATGATCTGGTTTTTGAAGATCATGAAGTCAAAGTGTTTGTTGACCCGAAGAGTCTGGTTTACCTGGATGGTACAGAGCTGGACTTTGTAAAGGAAGGGCTCAATGAAGGTTTGCAATTTAACAATCCGAATGCTGCCAGTGAATGTGGTTGCGGTGAAAGTTTTAATGTTGATGCTGGCTGATGGCAGTTTTGAAGCTTTCCGGCTTCGTTGATACTGTTAAAGCGGTCGGCTGACACTTTTGAAATGCCTTCCGGCCCGGCTGGTTCACACTGGTCGGGCCTTTTTTTTAGCGGAACATTCTTTTTTGATGCTGAATGCTCCAGCGATACCATTTGTGACTTGGGAATTGATGACGTTGTGGTTGATTTAAGCAAAAACTATTTTGAGCTTTTTGAGCTGCCTGTTTCCTGTCAGGTTGACCAGCAACGTCTGTCCAGTCAATACCGGGCATTGCAAAGGGCTGTGCATCCTGACCGGTTTGCCGGGGATGGAGAGCGTCAGCAGCGCCTTTCTATCCAGTATGCTTCTCATGTTAATGAGGCCTTTGACACCCTGAAACAGCCGTTGCCCAGGGTGATCTATTTGCTGAAGCTGGCAGGCCGTGATGTTGATATGGAGTGCAACACCATCATGGATGCAGGATTTCTGATGGAGCAGATGGCGTTGCGTGAGGCCGTTGCGGATATCAAGTCCACTTCAAACCCTGAGCAGGAAGTAGAGCGACTGGCTGACCAGGTGGATGCTGATATTCATCGATATCTTCAGCAGTTTGAAGGGTTCTGGGTGTCTGGCACTGAGCAGGATCTTGATCAGGCAGAAACGCTTGTAAGAAAGATGCAGTTCATGGTAAAGCTGGCGACTGAACTGGAACAGCTGGAATCCGAGTTGTTGGACGATTAATCAGGAAGAGAACAGGTAGAGAAGAGGCAGATATGGCGTTACTGCAGATTTCCGAGCCGGGACAGGCTCCGGAACCTCATCAATACAAGCGTGCTGTCGGTATTGACCTGGGCACCACCAACTCCCTGGTCGCTTCTGTCCGGTCAGGTGTTGCCGGGACGCTTCCTGATATCGATGGAAATCATATCTTACCTTCTGTTGTTCATTATGGAGAACAGGGGGCTGTTGTCGGCAATGCTGCCAAAGACAGTGCGCTGGTTGACCCGGAAAATACCATTATCTCTGTCAAGCGGATGATGGGACGCGGACTCGAGGATGTTGATGCCCTTGGCGGTGTGTTGCCCTACCAGTTTGTTACCGACGCTTCTGGTAAAAGCAAAGGAATGCCGTTCATCAAAACCCGGCGTGGTGACTTCAGTCCGGTTGAAGTGTCGGCTGAGATACTTCGTGCCTTGGCTGGTCGTGCAGAAGAGACACTGGGTGGTGGTCTGGATGGTGCAGTGATTACTGTTCCGGCGTATTTTGATGATGCCCAGCGACAGGCAACCAAAGATGCCGCCAGGCTTGCAGGGTTGAAAGTGTATCGGCTGCTGAATGAGCCCACTGCGGCTGCCGTCGCCTATGGTCTTGATCAGGGGGGTGAAGGTGTTATCGCTGTCTACGATCTTGGTGGTGGCACATTTGATATTTCGATTTTGCGCCTGGCAAAAGGGGTATTTGAAGTCATGGCCACTGGTGGTGATACGGCCCTGGGTGGTGATGATTTTGACCGGATCGTGGCAAGCTGGCTGCTTCGTCAGGCGGGGGTTGAAGAGTCGTCAATTAACTCATTACAGCTTCGGGAAGCGATGGTTGAGGCTTGTCGGGTTAAGGAAGCGTTGACCGCCCGGTCTGAAGTGGAAGCCAGCTTTGGTGAGTGGCGTGGTAAACTTTCCCGTGAGCAGTTTAATGAGCTGGTAGACCCTTTGATTGATCGTACGATCCGTGCATTTAAGCGATCACTCCGGGATGCCGGGCTGAAAGTGAATGAGATTGATGAAGTGGTTATGGTGGGTGGCTCTACCCGCATGCCAAGGGTTCGGGAAAGGGTTGCGGGATTTTCCGGCAGGCAACCGTTGACATCGATTGATCCTGATAAGGTAGTGGCCGTCGGTGCAGCCCTTCAGGCCAATGTTCTGGCTGGCAATAAATCAGCAGAAGATATGCTGCTGCTGGATGTTATTCCGCTCTCCCTGGGGCTGGAAACCATGGGTGGTCTGATGGAAAAGGTGATTCATCGCAATACCACTATCCCTGTCAGTCGTGCCCAGGAGTTTACCACCTACAAGGATGGTCAGACGGCAATGGCTATTCATGTCTTTCAGGGGGAGCGTGAATTGATTCGCGATAACCGCTCCCTGGCCCGATTTGAGCTGCGTGGGATTCCGGCCATGCCAGCGGGCGGCGCTAAAATCCGTGTGACCTTTCAGGTGGATGCTGACGGCTTGCTCAGTGTTGCTGCCGAGGAGTTGTCGACCGGCGCCAAGAGCAGTATTCAGGTGAAGCCTTCTTATGGCCTCAGTGATTCTGAAATCTCCCGAATGCTGAAAGATTCGTTTGAGCATGCAGGCGATGATCGTGATGCAAGGGTGCTGCTTGAGCAGCAGGTTGAGGCGGATCGTGTTGTTGAGGCACTTGCTGTTGCACTGGGCAAGGATGGTCAAACACTGCTTAGTCAGGATGAATACCGTTCATTGCTGGCAGATCTTGAGTTACTGAAACAGTGTCGCGCAACCGGTGATGCCACCGCTATTGCCAGTGAAATTGAACGTATTGGTAAGTCCAGTGAAGAATTTGCTGCCCGTCGAATGAATCAAGGTATTCGTCAGGCGCTTGCTGGACAGAAGTTAGATGATTTGGAGAAGTTCTGATAATGACTCGTATCGTTTTCCTGCCTCACGATGAGTTGTGCCCGGAAGGTGCCGTTATCGAGGCAGAGCCCGGAGTTACGGTGTGTGACGCTGCATTGCAAAATGGCATTGAAATCGAGCATGCCTGTGAAAAGTCCTGTGCCTGTACAACCTGCCATGTCATTGTCAGGGAAGGCTTCGACAGCATGGATGAGCCGGATGAGCTCGAAGAAGACATGCTGGACAAGGCCTGGGGGCTTGAGCCGGAGTCGCGGCTGAGCTGTCAGGCTGTCGTGGGTGATGAGGAGCTGGTGGTAGAAATTCCCAAATACACGATTAACCAGGTTTCTGAACGTCGTTGATTCCGGTTTCTGGTCTGTTTGGGGTATTTGCCGGTTTGTCCTGAACAGGGCAGCTCAATGATCATGGAGTGGGGCAATGAGTTTACAGTGGGCAGATGTTTATGATATCGCTATTGAGCTTTATGAGGCTTACCCGGATGTGGATCCCAGGTTTGTCAATTTTGTTGACCTGAGAAGCTGGGTTCTGTCGCTGGACGACTTTGAGGATGATCCTGAGCGTTGTGGTGAAAAGGTGCTCGAGGCCATACAGATGGCTTGGATTGAGGAGTCTGAAGGCTGATCTCAACGGATTGAATGTGTTTTAATGGGATTGGTTTGAAATAAATCGGTATTTGGGGTGGGTAATAAAACCGGATGAGAGTCTTCAGTTGTTTTTGTTCCCTTGAAGCGTTAAGGACTGACACTATTGGCTCTTTTGTATACAATGCTGTCGGAACTCCTGCTATGGACAGCCAGTGCCAAGACATGGAAAGCTGAGAGAGTCGTACGTTTTTAATAAGTAATAACAATCCCGAAAGGGCACGAAAATGACAATCTGGAGATCGCAATGACGGTAGAGCGCACTTTATCCATTATAAAACCTGATGCTGTAGCCAAGAGTGTCATCGGTAAAATTCTTGCTCGCTTTGAGCAGGCCGGTTTAAATGTTGTAGCAACCAAAATGATCCATCTTTCTGACGAACAGGCTGGTGGTTTCTATGTTGAGCACAAAGAGCGTCCATTTTATCAGGACCTGGTTGCCTTTATGACTTCCGGGCCTGTGGTTGTCTCAGTCCTTGAAGGTGAGAATGCAATAGCCCTGAATCGTGAACTGATGGGGGCTACTAACCCGAAAGAGGCCGCAGAAGGCACTATCCGGGCTGATTTTGCAGAAACTATCGATGAAAATGCGGTTCATGGATCTGACTCGGCAGCATCTGCTGAACGTGAAGTGGCCTACTTCTTCGATGGTTCGGAGATTTGCCCCAGAACTCGTTAACTTAATCAGGCCGCTGACAAGTTCAGGTTTGCAGTGGTCTGACGGTGTTCGGGGTGAGCATGAGAAAATAAGCCATCAGGGGGAAATACCTCTGATGGCTTTGAGGTATTAATAAGATGTCAGAATTGATCGAGCCATCTATCGATCAGGCCAGTGAACTTTCTGGCGGGCTGTCCAGCCAAAAAGCAAAAGTCAATTTGCTGGGGCTTTCCCGAAAAAAAATGGAAGCCTTCTTTCTCACTATTGGCGAGAAAAAATTCCGTGCTGAGCAGGTTTTGAAGTGGATCCATCATCATCGGGTTGATAATTTCGATGATATGACGAACATCAGTAAATCGCTTCGTGAACGGCTTAAGGTCAATGCTGAAATTCGTGGTCCAGAGGTGGTCAGCAGCCATTTTTCCGAAGATGGCACCTGTAAGTGGGTTGTGCGGGTTGCCACTGGCAGCTGTGTTGAAACGGTTTTCATCCCGGAAAATGGGCGCGGGACACTGTGCGTCTCTTCCCAGGCAGGCTGTTCCCTGGATTGCAGTTTCTGTTCGACGGGCAAGCAGGGTTTTAACTCTGACCTGACGGTAGCTGAAATCATTGGGCAGGTGTGGGTTGCGGCCCGTCATTTTGGCAATGTGCCGGCCAAGATGGATCGATCCATTACCAATGTGGTCATGATGGGTATGGGCGAGCCATTGATGAACTTCGATAATGTCGTTGATGCCATGGACCTGATGATGGATGATCTTGGCTATGGTTTGTCAAAACGGCGGGTAACGTTGAGTACATCCGGTGTTGTTCCTGCGCTGAGAAAGTTAAGTGAAGTTTCCAATGTCTCACTGGCCGTGTCTCTTCATGCGCCCAATAACGAGCTGAGAAATCAGCTGGTTCCCATCAACCGGAAGTACCCGCTGGAACAGCTGCTGGATGCGATAAATCATTACATGAACAGTTTGACGGACAGTAAGCGGGTCGTTACGATCGAATATACGTTGCTTGCCGGTGTTAATGATCAACCTGAACAGGCTCAGCAATTGATTGCTTTGCTGCAAGATGTGCCCTGCAAGATAAACCTTATTCCTTTCAATCCATTTCCACACTCGGGATATGAAAGACCCAGCAATAATGCAGTGAGGCGTTTTCAGGAAAGTTTGCAGCTGGCCGGTTTTAACGCGACCGTAAGAAAGACAAGAGGTGACGATATAGACGCTGCCTGCGGCCAGTTAGTGGGCAATGTAATGGACAAGACCCGGCGCAGTGAACGCTACATAGCAGCAAGGCAGATATAGAGTGCTGCCCGGGATGCATCGGTCATCGGGCAGTTTGTTACCGGACTGGAACCTTGAAGGTGCTATTCTCGAAAGCGGCGTGTCAAATATATTTAACAATTGCAAATGTGGGGATAAGCATGGGAGTCAAAATGAAGCCCATAGCACTTCTGTTTTCTGTATCTCTGGCACTGACAGGCTGTGTCACCACAGACAGGCCTGTTAATGAGAACAGGGCAGTTGTGGACTATATGAATCTTGCCAAAGGCTATCTTCAGGAAGGCTACTCGGAAAGAGCGGTAAAGCCCCTGGAAAGAGCCCTTGAGATCGAACCGGACTCGGCCAGCGTCCATGGCATGCTGGGTATGGCTTATCAGCGTCAGGGAGAAGATCAGCTTGCCCAGAAGGCATTCAACAGGGCGCTGGCCATTGACCCTGATGCCTCTGACATACGCAATAATTTTGGCGCTTTCCTTTTCTCCAGAAACAGGCTTCAGGATGCTTATCGCCAGTTTGAGCTGGCTTCGGAGGATGTCGCTTATTCCCAGCGTAGCCGAACCTTTGAAAACATGGGTATTGTTGCTTTACGGATGGGGCAGTCTTCATTGGCAGTTGAGCACTTTACCCGGGCGCTTCGTCTGAACAGTAACTTGCCAAGAGCCAATCTGGAGCTTGCCGCTATCTACAAAGAACAAGGCAATCTCTATAAGGGGTGGCAGCACTACCAGACTTTTGATGAAGCAGCTGAGCAGAGTGCCCGCAGCTTGCTACTGGGTATTGAACTGGCAACGGCAAACCGGGATCAAAGTAAAGCGGCCGGTTATGCATTGCGGCTGGAAAGACTTTATCCTGGCTCTATGGAGCTGAAGCAGTATCGGAGTCGATTGGGTCATGAGTGAACAGGATACTCAGCGGGAAGAAACCATTCAGAAGTATGCTCCGGGCGCTTTACTGGCCCAGGCTCGCAACAGTCATGGGCTTTCTATCCCTGAAGTGGCTGAAAGTCTGAAGATTACGGAAAGTTATGTAAGTGCCATTGAGGAGAGTTCGTTTGACCTGTTGCCGCAGGCAGCATTTGTTCGTGGCTACATCCGGAATTATGCGAAACTGGTAGGGCTGAATGGTGAGGATCTGGTTAAGGATTTTGACCATTTCATTGGAATCGATGGGTTGGAATCACCGCGTTTGCAGGGTTCCAGGAAATTGAAGCCCTTGCGAGCCCACAGTGCACCCTCCCCGGTATATGCGCTTGCGTTATTGTTGCTTGTTTCTTTGGGAGGCTTTGGCTATTTCCTCTGGAATAACTGGCTGGGCATCAAACCGGTGGTCGAGGTGGCCATTGTCGAAGGAGCCTCTGAAGAAATGCCTGATCCTCTGGTAACTACTGATAGTGGTGTTTCTGTTCCCTCTGCTGAGGCTATCAGTGACAGCCTGAAGGAAGGTGATATTCCAACCCATGACAACTCTTATTCAAAAGAGATTTCAAAAGAGATTGCAAAAGAAGAATACAGCCAGAAAAAAGATGAACCTGATCTTAAAGAGGTTAATGCAGAGTTTCCCCCAATAGCCCTGGACAGTTCTGAAGTTTTTGAAGCGACGGCTGGGCCAAATAAGCCGGTTGTTGATCTTGCCAAGCCTCTTGTTATTGATTTCTCAGAAGATTGCTGGATTGAAATAAAGGATGCCAGCGGTGAAGTGCTGATTTCAGCCATACAGAAAGCCGGGTCCTCCATTAATCTCGATGTTTTTCCTCCATTGAATCTCCGTTTCGGCAATACGCGCGGTGTGGAGAGTATTCTGCTCGACGGCAAGCCAGTCAACAAACCCAGCTCGAGTACTCGAGTGGCCAGTATTTTGTTGACAGGCAATGGTCAGGGGTAAATCAATAATTCCTTAAATGCTTTCTTTTTGGTGAATAAGTAGCAGTGAGCGCTCTCTGATAACAGGGTTGTGGGATTGTCACACAAAGGCGTTAACGGTTATAGTTGCTTGCTTTTGTCGTGAAAAATATTTTGCTCAACCATTTTTCATACCAGAGGGGTGGCGCAAAATATTTTCACGCGCCATGTGCATTTGATTGCGAACCGCCATATCTCCTGTTCCAGACGAGCCGGGCGATGTTGTGTGGGTTTTTAGCTAGAGGACATTTGAACTTGGGCAAGCAGCTTCAAGCCATTCGTGGGATGAATGATATTCTTCCCGAACAGACACCTGTCTGGCAGTATCTTGAGCAGCAGGTACGTTCTGTCCTGAGCACATATGGTTATCAGGAAATCCGGGTGCCGGTTGTTGAAAGCTCTGCCCTGTTCAGTCGTGGCATCGGCTCGGGTACGGATATTGTTGAGAAAGAGATGTACACCTTTGAAGATCGTAATGGTGACAAGCTTTCCCTTCGTCCTGAGGCTACGGCCGGGGTTGTTCGCGCGGGTATTGAGCAGGGCCTTTTTTACAACCAGATTCAACGGTTGTGGACTTCTGGCCCGATGTTTCGTTATGAGCGTCCTCAGAAAGGTCGTTACCGTCAGTTTCACCAGATCAGTGTTGAAGCTTATGGCATGACCGGTCCGGATATTGATGCGGAAATGATCATGATGACTGCGCGTTTCTGGAAAAAGCTTGGCTTGTCCGAGCATGTCACGCTGGAGCTGAATACCCTCGGCACTCTCGAAGCCCGTATCCGCTACCGTGAAGCCCTGGTGGCTTATCTCAAGGATTATGAAGCAGAGCTGGATGCAGACAGCCGCCGTCGTCTGACCATCAATCCACTGAGAATACTGGACAGTAAAGATCATGACACGCAGAAAATCGTTGCCGGTGCCCCCGAGCTGTTCGACTATCTGGATGAAGAGTCACAGGAACATTTTGCCCAGTTAAAGCAGATTCTGGATGAGGCGGGTGTGGCTTATCGTGTTAATCCCAGACTGGTGCGCGGCCTTGATTATTATGGCAGAACCGTTTTTGAATGGGTGACAGAAAGCCTGGGGGCCCAGGGTACCGTGTGCGCTGGCGGTCGTTATGATGCCCTGGTTGAAATGTTAGGTGGTAAGCCGACCCCTGCCGTAGGCTTTGCCATGGGTATTGAACGTCTGGTATTGATGCTGGAAACCCTTCGGTTACTGCCGGAAACGGTCTCCAACCGGGTGGATGTAGCGGTTGTTGCGGTTGGTGACGGTGTTGGCCACAGAGTCCTTCCTGTCGTGGAAAGACTGCGTGATGCGTTACCAGAGCTGAAGGTGCTGATGAATTGCGGTGGTGGTAGTTTTAAAGCGCAAATGAAGCGTGCAGATCGCAGTAGTGCTGCCTATGCTCTTATTCTGGGTGAAGATGAGTTGGGTGCAGGAATGGTTACTGTGAAGCCCTTGAGGACTGATGAAGCCCAGCAGAAGCTATCAATCGCCGATGTGGCCGGATATTTGCGGAAAGTACTATAGAATACCGCTGTTCAGTAAACTGCTCATTGATGCGTTCGTACTGTTAACGGTTTCAGGAAAGAAGTCAGGAGTAAAGGGTGAGTTACCAATCTGATGAAGAGCAGGTCCAACTGCTCAAGAATCTATGGAAAGACTATGGTCAGCCGGTTGTGCTGGGTGTTGCCATTACACTGGCAGCGGTTTCCGGTTACCAGTACTGGCAGAAGACCCAGGCGCAGGAAGTCGCTGAAGCTTCATCACTTTATCAGAACTTGCTGGATACTATTGCCAATGGCTCGTCCCTGGAGCAACAGGCTCAGTTTTCAGCGCCTCTGACTGAGGAGCAAAAAGCAACGGTAAGCCATGTTGTTGCTTCATTACAAAATGATCATGGCAGTAGTCAGTATGCTGCGTTTGCAACGCTTTTTCTGGCTCAACAGCAGGTACAGGATAACCAGTTGAGTGCTGCCAGGGCTTCCCTGGAGTGGGTTCTGGCTCAGAAGCCTGCATCTGAAGTCCAGACAATGGCCAGTGTTCGGTTGTCAAGGGTGTTGATAAGTGAGTCTTCCGATAATGGTCAACAGGCTCTTGATATTCTCACCAGACTGAATGTCGGCAAGTCCTATGAGGCAACCGTTGAGTCAGCAAAAGGCGATGCTTACCTTGCTCTTGGTGATCGCCAGCAGGCTGAGATGGCCTACCAGAAAGCAGTCGATGCAGCGCAGGAGAGTGGCCTGAATCGCCCATTGCTGCAACTCAAGCTGGACAATCTGGCAGCAATGCCACCTCAGATGGCGACTCAGGAGGGATAACAAAATGGAGAGGTTATTCAGAGGCTCTTTGATCCTTCTGCTGATGCTGGGACTCTCTGCATGCAGTCTTTTTTCATCGGATGAAGAGGAGGTAAGAACTGCCAAGCCTCTCCAGAAGATTGCTGAGGAAAAGGTCAAGCTGGTTGAAGTGTGGTCCAGAGGTGTTGGCAAAGGGGTTGGTAAGCGGTTCGAAAGCCTGAAGCCGGCGCTGGATGGTGACAAAGTCTTTGTTTCTGGTGCAGAAGGCACGGTTTTCGCGCTGGAGCGTGATACCGGAAAGGAAGTCTGGAAGACAAAACTCAATACCCGTGTTGGTGGCGGTGTCAGTGCTGCGGCGGGCATGGTGCTTCTGGGGACGCTGGATGGTGAAGTGATTGCCCTGAACCAGGACAATGGCAATGAGCTCTGGAGAGAGCGAGTCAGCAGCGAGATTCTCAGTGCGCCGGTAACCGATGGTTTTTACGTCGCCGTTCAGAGTATTGATGACCGGCTGACCGTGCTCGACGCCGAGAGCGGGCAGTATCTCTGGCGTCAGGAAGCGCTTCAGCCGGCACTGACGTTAAGGGGTTCAGCTTCACCACTGATATTCAGTGAAGCGGTGTTTGCAGGGTTTGCCAGTGGCGAAGCAAAAGCCTTCCGTCTGAAAAATGGCGCACCGCTCTGGAGTTCCCGGGTTGCTGCACCCAAGGGCAGTACTGAACTCGAACGGATGGTTGATATCAAGGGTGCCCCGCTGGTCGTTGGAGACATCATTTTCTTTGGCAGCTTCCAGGGTAATGTTGCTGCACTGGATCTTTACAGTGGACGGGTCCGCTGGGCAAAAGAGCTGTCCAGCTATGAATCCATGACAGAAGGTTTTGGCTCTATCTATCTGACCAGTGAAGAGAGTTATGTCAGTTCCATAGATCAGAGAACCGGTGCCTCTAACTGGCGACAGGAAGATTTTCAATTCCGTCAACTGTCAGCGCCTGCGGCGTTCAGCAGCTATGTAGTGGTTGGCGACGGTGAGGGTTATGTTCACCTGTTGTCACAGGTTGATGGTAGCCAGGCTGGGCGTTTCAAGGCAGACTCTTCGGCAATTAAAGCTCAGCCCCTGGTGGATGGTGAGTTGATCCTGGTATTGTCGGCTGATGGAGAGCTGGTTGCCTTGAAGGAAAAAGCTTCCGATTAGGCAGACGCAATCTGTAGATCTTTAAGCATGTTGTCGGGCCGAACCTTGAAAGGGTTCGGCCCGTTTTTAGTTTCGGTCTCACGACCGATGCACCGGGAATGTCCTGTTCTGAATGATTTTTCCGCTGCGCACTTTGTAATTTTGGTAAATCTTATGGTTCCTGTAATTGCCCTGGTGGGCCGGCCAAATGTTGGCAAGTCCACCCTTTTTAACCGTCTGACCCGTTCCCGGGATGCTTTGGTAGCCAATGTGGCCGGGTTAACCCGTGACCGGAAATACGGTGAGGGCAAGATTGGTTCGCACCCCTATATTGTTGTCGATACCGGCGGCATTTCCGGTGATGAAGCTGGGATTGACTCTGCCATGGCAGAACAGTCCCTGGCAGCCATCAATGAGGCGGATGTTGTTCTGTTTCTGGTGGATGCCAGGGCCGGATTGACCGCTGCTGATGAAATGATTGCTCTGCACCTTCGCAAGCAGGGAAAAAAGTATCACCTTGTGCTTAATAAAGTGGACAGGGTTGATGCGGAGCAGGCCGAGACGGATTTTGCTTCCCTGGGAATTGGTGATGCCTATCATATTGCCGCCGTGCATGGGCGGGGCGTCAGCAACATGATCAATGACGTGCTGCTGGAGTGTACTGACGGTGAGGCTGAAGAGTCTGAGGAGCTGTCAACCAGGCCAAGAGGTATCAAGATTGGTATCGTTGGTCGTCCCAATGTGGGTAAATCTACCCTGGTTAATCGCTTGTTAGGCGAAGAGCGTGTTGTTGTTTACGATCAGGCGGGAACGACCCGTGACAGCGTTTACATTCCCTATGAGCGTTTTGGTCAGGACTATACGCTGATTGATACGGCCGGTGTCCGCAGACGGGGAAAGGTCTCCGAATCCATTGAAAAGTTTTCGGTCATCAAGACGCTTCAGGCGATTGAGGATGCCAATGTGGTGGTTCTGGTTCTGGATGCCCGTGAAGGTATTGTGGAGCAGGACCTGCATCTGCTGGGCTTTGTGCTGGACGCGGGTCGTGCTGTGGTCATTGCACTGAATAAGTGGGATGGCATGCAGGAAGACCATAAAACGCAGGTAAAGGCCGAGCTGAAGCGTCGGCTTGGGTTTATTAACTATGCCCGAATTCATATGATTTCCGCAAAACACGGGACCGGTGTTGGCAATCTTTATGACTCTATTGAAGAGGCTTATGAAGCAGCGACCAATAAGCTGTCGACCAACCGTCTGACGCGCATTCTGGAGGATGCCGTTAAGGAGCACCAGCCTCCCATGGTCAATAATCGCCGTATTAAGTTGCGTTACTGTCATGCCGGTGCCATGAATCCGCCAACGATTATCATTCATGGCAACCAGACTGAGCGGGTGCCAGCAGCTTATCGACGTTATCTGGAAAATACTTTCCGTAAAGTGCTGAAGATTATGGGGACGCCTATTCGAATTGAGTTTCGCTCAGGTGATAACCCTTATGCGGAAGCCCGGGAGCTTGACCAGAGGCAGGTTCACCGCAAGCGCAGAGTTGAAAAGTCTGCACAGATTGCCCGGGAAAAGCGTAAGACGAAACGTTCCTGAGTGACCGGAAGAAGTCAATGAAAAACAATCTGTTCAAGCATATACCTGATGAGCTACCTGAAGAGTTGTTTGAGACTCTGCAGGCATCCGGTGATGTTAAGATAGAGCGGATTGTTTCCCGTGGTCATATCACACCAACAGGGGAGTGGTACGATCAGGCCTGGGATGAGTGGGTGGTCCTGTTAAGTGGTTCAGCTGTGCTGGAGTTTGCAGGGGAGCGAACCCCCGTCACCCTTTATCCCGGTGATTATATTATGCTGCCATCCCAATGCAGGCATCGGGTCGCCCGGACTGAACCCGATGTTGATACCATCTGGTTAGCCGTTCATTTTAATTTGTGATTTTTTCTACTTTGCAGATCGCCTCGCCCCTGGAGAATCGAGTGGTCACCAGGTCGCCTTCGCGCAGCTGCTGGCTGCTTCGGATGATGGCATCTCCAGTCATTGCTATGGCATAGCCCCTTGAAAGGGTTGCCAGAGGACTCACCGCGTTCAATTCTCCCGAAACTTTCTCCAGCTTCAGTTGGCGTCTTTCCAGGCTGTTCGAAATGAGCTGAATCAGTTTTTGCCCCATATGTTCATTACGGCTTTTCAGCAGTTCCAATTTACGTTGGGGGTTTTGCTGATGTGCCCGGTCTTTGATCCGTCCCAAGCTTGATTGAACGCGCTCCAGTTTCAGGGTAATGGCCTGTTTTAAGCGGATTTCCAGATCATCCAGCCGCTGGCTGTTTTCTCTCAGGCGCTCTCCGGGGTGTCTTAACCGTTTTTGCAGGCTATCAAGCTCTCTATTGCTTAACTGGAGCTTATGGCGTGTCAGTGTAGTGAGCTTTCTGGTGATCAGGTGAAGCTGATTTAATAAGGCTTGACGATCCGGGCTGAGGATTTCCGCCGCTGCGGATGGGGTTGCGGCCCGGTGATCAGCAACAAAGTCAGCAATGGTGAAGTCGATTTCATGACCAACGGCGCTGACAATGGGAATAGGGCAGTCTGCTATCGCCCTGGCCACCAACTCTTCATTAAATGGCCACAAATCCTCCAGTGAACCGCCTCCGCGTCCCATAATCAGGACATCAAACTGGCTGGCACTTTCTGCAAGTTTTAATGCACTGACCAGTTCATGTTTTGCCTGCTCCCCTTGTACCGAACTGGGAATAATAGTGACCGGTATGGCAGGAAAGCGTCTTTTCAGTACCGTTAGAATATCCCGGATGGCGGCGCCGGTGGGTGAGGTGATCACCCCGATATGCTTTGGATGGGCGGGCAGGGGTTGTTTGCGAGTGATGTCGAACAGGCCCTCAGCGGCCAGTTTCGCCTTGAGAACCTCAAAGGCTTTCTGGAGGTCGCCGGTGCCGGCGTTATCCATGTGTTCGACAATCAGTTGATAGTCGCCTCTCCCTTCATACAGGCTCACTCGCCCCCTGACCACGAGCAACATGCCTTCAGTAGGGACAAACTTCAGTACCTGGTTACGATTGCGGAACATGGCGCAGCGGATCTGGGACTGTTTGTCTTTCAGGGTGAAATACCAATGCCCGGAGCTGGGACGGGCCAGTCCGGATATTTCACCCTCAACACGCACATTATTGAAATTCATCTCCAGCAGTCGCCTGGCTTTACCATTTAATTCCGTTACAGAAAGGGCTTTTGCCGGAGCTTCAGCATTGTGAGCAGGTGTGTCGGTGAAGTTGTCAGTAAAGCGGTGCATGGATCAAACCTGGCAGCGGATTATCGGTTTTTTGATATTCTGCCTGAATAAGTGGTTTAGCTGAAGTTGAAATATAGGGTATACTTGTCCGAATTTTTTTCCCATAAACTCTTGGTAACAGGCAATGCTGAGAATTGCACAAGATGCACTCACTTTCGACGATGTCCTCCTCCTGCCCGGCTATTCCGAAGTCCTACCCAAAGATGTGTCCCTGAAAACGAAACTGACCCGTGGTATCGAGCTGAATATTCCGCTGATATCTGCAGCGATGGATACCGTTACCGAAGCCTCTCTGGCCATTGCCATGGCTCAGGAAGGCGGTATCGGAATTATTCACAAGAATATGACGCCCGAGCAGCAGGCTGCTGAAGTTCGCAAGGTTAAGAAGCATGAAAGTGGCGTGGTCAAAGACCCGATTACCATTGATGCCAGTGCCACCGTCAGGGATCTTCTGGAGTTGACCTCCAGACATAATATCTCCGGTGTCCCCGTGCTTTCTGGCAGCGATCTGGTGGGTATTGTTACCAGTCGTGATGTCCGGTTTGTCTCCAATCTGGATAAAGCCGTTTCCGAGATCATGACCCAAAAAGACCGTCTGGTAACGGTTAATGAAGGCACTGATCCGGAAACCGTTCGCAAGCTGCTGCACAAGCATCGTATTGAAAAGGTGCTGGTGGTTGATGATCAGTTCAATCTCACCGGTATGATGACCGTTAAGGACATTAAAAAGGCCCAGCGGTATCCGAATGCGTCGAAAGACAGTCAGGGACAGTTACGTGTGGGTGCAGCGGTCGGTACGGGTGCTGAAACGCCTGAACGTGTGACTGCCCTGGTGGCTGCCGGTGTTGATGTTATTATCGTGGATACCGCCCATGGCCATTCCCGTGGCGTGATTGAGCGAGTGAAGTGGGTGAAGGAAAACTACCCGCAGGTCCAGGTGATCGGTGGTAATATTGCCACAGCTGAGGCTGGCAAGGCGCTGGTTGAAGCGGGCGCTGATGCGGTTAAAGTGGGTATCGGTCCAGGCTCTATCTGTACTACCCGTATTGTTACCGGTATTGGTGTGCCTCAGATCAGTGCGGTTGCCAATGTGGTTGAAGCGCTGAAAGATACCGGCGTCCCTGTTATTGCCGATGGCGGTATCCGCTTTTCCGGTGACCTGGCAAAAGCGATTGTTGCCGGTGCCAGCACTGTCATGCTGGGCAGTATGCTGGCCGGTACCGAAGAGGCTCCTGGTGAAGTGGAACTCTACCAGGGGCGTAGCTATAAAGCTTACCGTGGTATGGGCTCTCTCGGGGCAATGTCCCAGGTTTCCGGTTCCAGTGACCGTTATTTCCAGAGTGCGGAAGAAGGCGCTGAAAAGCTGGTTCCTGAAGGTATTGAGGGTCGTGTACCTTACAAGGGGCCTCTGCATGCCATTATTCATCAGATGGTGGGTGGCTTGCGTGCAGCAATGGGTTATACCGGCTCTCCTGATATGGAGACCATGCGTACCCAGCCACAGTTTGTCCGTGTGACTAATGCCGGTATGGCCGAGTCTCACGTCCACGATGTGACGATCACCAAAGAAGCACCCAATTATCGTGTTGGTTAAGCTTCCCCCTCGTTGTTAATGTTGAAACTTACAGCCGGGCAGAAATCAAACAGCTTCTGGTCGGCTGCTTACTTTCAGTCAGGTTAAGTCTACCTGCCTTGCTGATTAAAGGACTTAGAGATTAGTCATGTCCCAGGATATCCATTCAGATCGAATTCTGATTCTTGATTTTGGTTCCCAGTATACTCAGCTTATCGCCCGAAGAATTCGTGAGATTGGCGTTTATTGTGAACTTCATCCATACGATATGGATGATGCTGATATTCGGGAGTTCAACCCGAAAGCGATCATTTTGTCCGGTGGTCCTGAATCCGTTACCGGTGATAACTCTCCACGAGCCGCTGACATTGTTTTTGAACTTGGCGTTCCTGTTCTGGGTATCTGTTATGGCATGCAGACCATGGCAGAGCAGATGGGTGGCAAGGTCAGTACCTCTGAGCTTCGTGAGTTTGGCTATGCGCAGGTTCAGCTGGAAGAGAAAGTTCGCCTTTTTGATGGCATCGAAGACCATGTCTGTGAAGGTGGCCATCTTACCCTGGATGTCTGGATGAGCCATGGGGATAAAGTGACGGCCATTCCTGATGGCTTTGTGGTTGCTGCTTCCACCGGTTCCTGCCCGATTGCTGCCATGGCTTGCGAAGCAAAGCAGTATTACGGCGTCCAATTCCACCCTGAAGTGACCCATACCACCCAGGGCTTACGAATTCTTGAGCGTTTTGTGGTTGATATTGCCCGGTGCCAGAAACTGTGGACGCCAGGCAAGATCATCGATGACGCCATTGCCCGTATTCGTGAACAGGTGGGCGACCAGAAGGTGTTGCTGGGATTGTCTGGTGGTGTTGACTCCAGTGTGGTAGCGGCTTTGCTTCATAAGGCAATCGGTGATCAGCTGGTTTGTGTCTTTGTCGATAATGGTCTGCTTCGTCTTCACGAGGGAGACCAGGTTATGGCCATGTTTGCAGAAAATATGGGGGTTCGGGTTATTCGTGCAGATTCTGCAGATCTGTTCCTGAGTCGTCTGAAAGGGGTTCAGGACCCTGAAGAAAAGCGCAAGATTATTGGCAATACCTTTATCGAAGTGTTTGATGAGCATGCCGGAGCGCTGGATAACATTGCTTATCTGGCCCAGGGAACCATCTATCCGGATGTTATTGAATCTGCCGGCTCAAAAACCGGTAAAGCCCATGTCATCAAGTCCCATCATAATGTGGGTGGGCTGCCGGAAGACATGAAGATGGAGCTGGTTGAGCCTCTTCGTGAGCTGTTCAAGGATGAGGTTCGTACCATTGGTCTTGAACTGGGCCTGCCTTATGACATGGTCTACCGTCATCCATTCCCGGGACCGGGACTTGGCGTTCGTATCCTCGGTGAAGTTAAGAAGGAATATGCGGATATTCTCCGCCAGGCGGATGCTATTTTTATTGAGGAGCTGCGCAAGGCAGACTGGTATCAAAAAACCAGTCAGGCTTTTGCTGTATTCCTGCCGGTGAAATCCGTTGGCGTGGTTGGAGATGGTCGTCGATATGAGTATGTCATTGCCCTGAGAGCGGTGGAAACCATTGACTTTATGACCGCTCGATGGGCGTACCTGCCTTATGATCTGCTGGAAAAAGTCTCTAATCGGATCATCAATGAAATTGAGCATGTTTCGCGGGTGACCTATGATGTATCCAGTAAGCCTCCGGCTACGATTGAGTGGGAGTGATACAGTTATTACTAAATGTAATGTCTGATTCCCACGCTTATATTTGCTTTGGGTATTTATATCGGGAGCAATGGTGCATAATGCGCCCATTCAGGAGTAATGTAGTGATTATTTTCTTGCTACGTTCCTGCCTGTGATCCTCTTTCCCTAGTTAGAGGCGCGCTATTTATCAGTAAATCGGAATAGGTTGACGACCGTGGTCCGGTTGAAAGGAAATGACGCCGAAGTGAGTCTGGTGGTCAACCAGCCTCACTGGTAGTGCATCGAACAGGTGTACTATTGTCACAGTTTTTACTGTGGAGAGCTAACGGGTACCAGAGAGCGCTGATAAGGTTTCCTTACAGGTGCTTCCTCCATGTACGCTTGCCTCCTGATCTAATGACAAATGGTTCACTCATCCTGATAAATAATGGAATAGCGGGCTTGCGTGATCAAAAAACGAGATCAGTTTTATGGAATTAACCACTTTCAGTGATTCATCGTTATCTTTATTGGCTCCAGCCATCGCGATTATTCTGGCGGTAATAACCCGAAAAGTATTATGGTCTCTGGGGGCTGGTATTGTCACTGGTGCTTTACTGCTCACCGGCTTGAACCCGCTTATCACCATTCGCCGTATTTTTGATGGGTTTGTTGGTGTGTTTTGGGATGAGGGTCTTAATTTAAGCAACATCTATATTCTGTTGTTTTTGCTGGTTCTGGGTGTGATCACCAGCCTGATCAGTATTTCTGGTGGAGCCAGGGCTTTTGGTGAGTGGGCACGTCAGCGCGTCAAGACCCGTCAGGGCTCGCAGGTACTGACGGTTTTTCTTGGTGTTATTATCTTTATTGATGATTATTTCAACAGCCTTGCTGTGGGTAGTATCAGTAAGCCGCTCACCGATCGGCACAAAGTCTCAAGAGCCAAGCTGGCTTATTTGATTGATTCGACCGCTGCACCAATCTGCGTAATTATGCCAATTTCAAGCTGGGGTGCTTATATCATTGCCCTGGTGGGTACTATTGTGGCGACCCATGGCGTTGGCAGTGATAGCCCTGTCTTTTCATTCATGGCCATGGTTCCTATGAACCTTTATGCAATTTTTGCCCTGGCACTGGTTTTCTGTACTGCAGCCATGGATCTTAATGTTGGCCCTATGGCCAGGCATGAGAATGCAGCGCTTTCCGGCAGTCTTTTTGACGCCTGTAAGGGTAACCCCCCGGGAGCTCCAGCCCTGGAAGAAGATAAAAACGGCCGTGTGGCTGACCTGGTTGCACCGATTCTGGTATTGGTACTGGCTACCATGACTGCCATGATCTGGACAGGGTATACCGCTCTTGCCAGTGACAATCAGACATTTTCTATTCTTGGTGCCTTTGAGAATACTGATGTTACTTTATCGCTGATCAGCGGTGGGTTGATTGGCCTTTTGTTTGCGATAGCCCGTCTGCTGAGTCGAAATATCTCTGGAGAAATCTGGAAGAAGGCTCTGGTTGAGGGCAGTAAGTCCATGTTGCCAGCCATTTATATCCTGGTATTTGCCTGGGTTCTGACGGGAATAATCGGCCAGCTGGAGACCGGTAAGTATCTGGCTAGCCTGGTTAGTGGGAATATTTCTCCCAGTTTCCTGCCCATGATTCTTTTTATTGTCTCTGGTGTGATGGCCTTTGCTACCGGGACCAGTTGGGGCACCTTTGGCATTATGCTGCCAATTGCCGGAGATATGGCTGCTGCAGCTGACATAGCCATGATGCTGCCCATGTTGGCTTCTGTACTGGCAGGTGCTGTGTTTGGTGATCACTGCTCTCCGATTTCTGATACGACAATCCTTTCGTCCACCGGGGCATCCTGTCACCATATTGATCACGTCAATACTCAGCTTCCTTACGCGCTTAGCATCGCGGCTGTAGCCATGTTCGGATATCTGGTAATGGGAATTACTCACTCGATTTCAGTGGGCTTTGTCGCATCACTGGTGGCATTCATCGTTCTTGTTATTCTGTTCAGAAGGATTTCTTTGAAATCTCGCCCATTGGCACCGGCTTCGGGGCATCTGGTCAAGTAATTAAGCTGCACTATGCTTAAGAAAGGCAGGGCTTAAGAAAAGGCAAGGAAGCCTTTCAGAATTTATTTTAACCAGGGACATGGATGCTATGAGCTTTGAACAATTGATGAATTCATACGCTGCTCGCCAGCAGATGGGCGAACTGGAGTATGTAAACGACAGATATTCTCTGGTGGTTAATGATCGGGTCGAGGTTTCCTGTTTTCAGGCCAATGGTCGCTTTTATGCTTATAGCATCATTGCAAAGCTGCCTGAAGTTAACAGTAACCGAGAAGAACTGTTGATCAGGCTGCTGGAAAAAAATCTGGCTCTGGTTGCCCATGAGCGTGTTTCGTTGTGTATCGACCCTGATGCCAATGCACTGGCTTTATATGCTTCTGCTTCGATAAAGAGTCTCAGTGTTGATGTTATTGAAGAGGCAATTGTAGCATTGGCCAATAATCATGAACTGTTTGTAAAATGGGTTGGCCAAAGTGCCCCGCCTTCAGGCTCTGCCATGATGTTCATGCCCTAATAGAAGGTGCTGTCAGTTCGATATATAAGGTATGTCAATGATTAGAGTTGTTCGATATGCCTTCGAAAAAGCAGCAATCCACTCGTTCCTCCGTATTTGGTTGCCTGGTTGCCAGTACTGAAGCTGCCTATTTCAATGGACTTCGCCGTGCCAATGATGGATTTCTGAAAGCGATCATTCGTTACAGTCGATTCAGAGAAATACATATATTTACCCCTCAGTCATTATTGCCCGAGTTGAAGTCAGGTTGGGAATCTTTTCTTCAGCATTATGGCAGTGATAAAGCTATTCATTTCTTACCAGCTCATGAGTTAAGCAGGTATTTTTCCAGGATCACGTATCAGGTTTTCCATCAAGGTGATCCCTGGATTGGCCATCTTGCAGCGCTTCGTGACGCTTACTGTCTGGAACCATTTCCTATTACGGGCCGGGCACATACGCTGAGTACAGACTCAAATATGTCAAATACCCGTGATCTTCTGTTGTCACCGCTAAAAAGCTGTGACGCAATTTTATGCAGCAGTAAGGCGCAGAAAAAAGTGATGATGCGTCTGTTGTCTGCTGCAAGTTCCAGTATTTCAGATCATATTGGTGTGGCCATACCTTACAAGGGCAGTGTTATGAAGCTGCCTCTGGGGATAGAACCCGATGAACACTATTCAGGAAGTAAAGAGAAAGCCAGAGGGATATTGGGTGTTGCTCAGGAATCTTTTGTTATTTTAACCCTTGGCCGGATTGCCCCTTCAAACAAGATGGATCTCAATCCAGTATTGCTGGTAGTGAATGATCTTGTGGAAGGTTATGGGTACAGAAATATCAAGTGGATCATTTCGGGAGCAGGAGATGCAGACAGTTCGGCTGTGCAGTCCCTGTTAAAACAAGCCTATGATTTAAATCTTGAAGGCTGTATTCGTTTTGAGTTGGAAATTGAAGATGACCGTAAACATCAATGGCTGTCAGCCTGTGATCTGGTTCTGACGCTTTCGGATAATATTCAGGAAAGTTTTGGCATCGTACCCCTGGAAGCAATGGTTAATGGGAAGCCTGTTGTTTTATCCGACTGGAATGGTTATTCGGAACTGGTTGAGGATGGTGTCAGTGGCTGTTTGATTGAAACCGTATCGACAGATTTGGATGATCTTGCCCGTCCACTTGGTCCATTATTGACGGAGCACGCCCATTTACTGCAAGCGCAGGGGACTGCGGTCAATTTGAGTCAATGTTCTGAGAAAATTCATGACCTGATTCAGCAGCCTGAGCTTCTGTCGAGCATTGGGGAGCAAGGAAGGCAGAGAGTATTTGAAAATTATCGCTGGGAAGCGATTGTTGATGAATACCATCAGTTGGTGAGTGTCCTGAATAAAGACGCGGAACAGATTTCCCGATTAAATAAAAGGCCAGTGGGACTTCCTTATCATCAGATATTTGAGCATTACCCGGCCAGTCAGTTGGCTGATGACCAGTTCTTTAAGACAACGGATCGGGGCGTCAGATTGCTGCTGAGATCCGAGCAGTTTGTTCACTATGCCGAGATGGACTCATTCTTGAATACTGACCTGATTGAGCAGATAGCTAATCATTGTTTATCCGGTAGCCATTTGACCGATTTGAAGGCAAGGTTTCCAAAGGAACCGGCATTGCTATTAAATTTTATGTGGATGTGTAAATATCAACTGCTGGCACTTACCGGTGAGCCGTTAATAAAGCAAGCTAACCATCAAAAAAGATGGTGGCCTGAAGAGCAAAGGCTATCGGCTGAGGTGATGCTGCATCTCGATTATGCGGAATCTCATCGTTTCAAACTTCTGGAACCTTTGCTTTGCTGGCTGGATTTGCAGCTGTCGTTTTACCATAATCAGCCAGAAAATCCTGAGTTTCGAGCGAGCCTGTTAAAGCCTTTTGCTACAAAGCTGGATGGCCAGCTGTTGCAGGCAATTGGCTGGGTTGCTCAGATGAAAGGGACTGTGCAATATACCGATGTCCTGGACTCTATTGTTGAGCAGGGTGGGCTGTTATTCCTGAGTGCTGAATTTCCTTTGTGGTATCGTTTGAATCGTTTATGGGTTATTCGTGCACTGAAAGACTTTAAAAGATTATTTGCCCGGTTTTACAGAGATCTTGGGGATATAAATCATTTGTTTTCTGATCGTTGGCAAGAGCCAGCGCAGAGTATTGCCTGCCTTGATTTTCCGTTAAGTACTTCGTCTTCTTGCATGATTGCCATTATCGTTTGCGATAATGGCGAGAAGCTGGTTTATAAAAACAGGGATCTGGCTATTGAACGTCAGATTATCGGGCATACTGCAGACAATAGTAATATCGCAGGTAAGCTGAACCAATGGCTGGATGGGCAGCCCGGGCTGGCAACCATAAGGATATTGCCAGGACCTTCTGATGGCGCTTACGGCTATTGTGAGTTTGTTGATAAAGGTCGCAATGAGGTGCTGGATGACCAGCAGGTTAACGATTATTACCAGCGCCTGGGAGTTATTGCCGGTTTCTCGATCTTGTTGGGATTGGGAGATGTTCATAACCGGAATGTTATATCCAGAAATGGCATACCTTACCTTGTTGATGTTAAAGCTGCTTTCTGTCCGGGTGTTATAAAAGCGTTCGAGTCTGAGTTGAATGATCCCCAAAGAGCCTTCTGTGGCACGGAAAACAGCTTTATGCTCACGTCTGTCTGGAGCGTTTTTGAACAGTTTCATTTTACTGGTTACAGGGATTGCCTATTCCAGTTGGTTAATGGTGAACTGGTCGAGATGCCACCGGTTGAAGAGAGTCTGGTTATCAATAATCTGGTTCGGACTGGTAAGAGCGACTCGTTATCGAACATCAAGCCTTTCCTTTGTAGTCAATATGCCAGTGCTTTTGAAAAGGGCCTTGATGTTACGTTCAGGGTCGTCGTGGATCATCACGATGACTGGTGTGCGCTTTTGGAAGGCTGTAAAGGCCAATCTGTTTGTCACCTGCCTCGTCTGAATCAGCAATTTTATTGGCAACAGAAAATGAATCTATGGACATTTCCCGGCTTTCAGACATTCTCAGGAAAGCGTCTCAGAGATTATTTTAACAGAGTGATGAGCCGATTATGTCTTGGTGGAGAGGAGATCCAACGCTGGGGTGAACCTGAGTGGTTCGAGCCTGCAGCAGGACTGTCAGATGAGTTGGTGAAAAATTTGCTTTCTGGCTCAATTACTGAGTTCAGGCGTGAAATTGGAGGGAAGGGGATAGTCAGTGAGTCTGGTTCCAGACTCTCTGAAAGGGTGATTTCGGACCATTACTTTTCAGTTGATACGTTAGGCAAGTCTGTCAGTCTGGTGCAGGCTATGGCCAAGAACCCTAAGCAAGTGGAGGGTTTTTTGACCTTTCTAACAGCGGTAGTGAAGCAGTGGATGATTGAAAAGGCTGTACCGGGGAAAAACTTCCCGGAAGCTTTACGAGATAAGCTTCCGGAATAAACTATTGGCCGTGGATGTTAGCCAGAAGTTCCCTGGCCATTTCAGCAGGTTCTGACTCTTTTGAAGACAGTAGTGGTTTAAGATAGTCTTCACTTTCTTTATTACGCCCCTCGAACATCAAAGCTAATCCCAGAAAAACCTTGATGGTAGGGGCATCGGGGTGCTTTGCCAGACCTTCCTTGTGCAACAGGTCAATAGCTTCCTGGTGCCGTTTACGATTCATGAACTCAAGGGCAAAGCCAATGGTGCTAAGTGGACTGTCGGGCCTGGCGGTTTCAATGCCGTTGAAAATACCAAAAGCATGTTTCGGCAGTCCGGTGCCACTGGCCATAAAGCCAATATCTGCCAGAGTTTTTAAAAGCTTGTCATCAATCATTGCTGACTGTCTCCATTCATAAGTTTAGTTTAGAGCTTCTGAATAATACTCTGTATTGTATCCTTGATTGATTTGACGATACTTGAACGAAGACCTTCAACAATCATGTATTTGTTGAACTCAACCTGGAACTCAACCATGTCCTTGGTGCTGTTAGGATCCATATTGGCGACACGGGTTTTCAGTGCTGCATCAAGTGCTTCTGCCTGGCTTCCGAATGTTTCAGATACTTTGTCAAAGCTGAAACCGGCGCTTCCTGGCTGGTTGTAATTAGGGTTGTAGGTATCCTGGTATGCCATGGCTGAGTTCCCTCTCAGGCTTTTGATTGACCGTGATGCTGTTTCCAGCTCTTATCAACGACTTCCATAGCCGCAACTACAGCGGTTAGCAGACTGTCGATTTTTGAAAAATCTTCCGGAGCTGCGCCTTTATCCTTTAATCCTTTCAGGCGAGTCGCTTCAGAGAGCAAGTGATTAAGGATCTGATCCCGATAAGAGCCGTCCTTATCTTGAATCAGCTGTTCTTCAGTGGTTGATAGAAGAATATTCTCTTCATTCATTGATTTGTCCGCCACGGTTCCCTCCAAGACGGTATTTGATTCTGTCAGTTCCGTTAGCTAATAAAAGATACTCAAGGTTAATATCTTCAATTATATACCCGTTAGAAAGTTTTGCTCCTATCAGGTACCTGGAACCATCTATCAGTATCACGTAAGGCACCTTGCCCATACTGATACCGCGTATATTTAATGATAAAGGTGACTGACTGTCGGTTAGCGTACCTCCTGCGTACTTAGTGGCTAATTCAATGGATGGTTTGTTGGCGTATTTTTTCTGAAACTTGGTGACTACCGTTTGCAGGTCATAAACTTGTCCTTCATCGAGTAGATGACCTTTCAATATTACTGTTTGATTTCGGACGACGACGTTAATTCTTGGTATCAAGCCTTTTTCCCGAAGCATGGATTTGAGGGTATTGACACGACTAACCTGGTTCTCAACCTGATCAACAACCGAAATAAGTCCATAAATTTCCTGTTTGAGCATGCTGATGATGCTATCAAGTTCATCAGATGTTGAAACATATCCGGTTAACACCAGAGACCCGGGGGTGTTATCCAGCTCGAGTTCAAGTGTGTCATAACCACGGGCTCTGAGGAGTAATTCAGCGTTATCACGCATCTCATTCATAACAATGACTTGCGAATTAAAAGGAATACCCTGCTTTCTGAGGAATTTTTGCAGTTCAAGTTTGTCCTGAAGCGTTTGTGTATAACCTGAAACGAATAATGACTTGTCAGGTAACTGTTTGAACTTCACCTCTTTAAGTCCAAGTTGCTCTCTGGCCTTTGCCGAAATGTCAAGAACTCCCGGGATAGGTGTTACTTTTTGTACTTTGGTATCCGTGCTGGGAATAATCATACTCATGCTGGCTATCGCAAGTACCAGTATTAATGGAATAGCGATAAGCCATCTTTTATCAATACTTGCTATAAAAGACGTATCTTCAAAATCATCCCCTTCATCCTCATCTTGTTGATCTGATAGTTCCTGGTCAAAGTCAGATGCTGATAGATCAGGCTCATCTGCTGCAAGAGATGGCTGTTCTTGCTCGTTAACAGTCAGTTCCTGTGCTTGGGGCGGGGCGATGTTTGGTAGCGCAAGAGATGGCCACTCAGCGTCAGCAGGGCCAATAGCTATGAACAGGTTGCTTGAGGTAACAATATCAAAGTGGCGATATTGAATACTCGAGCCAGCAGGTTGTCCATTTACATATAAAGCAGTATCAGCTGTGCCTGATTGGATTTTGACCTGTCCGTCATTAAAAATCTCAATAATGAGTTCGATATCGCTCAGGTTGTCATCGGTCAAGACCAGATCACAGCCATCATCTTTTCCTAAGGAGTAACTGCCCGGCTCAATGGGAATCTCGGCACCGATATGATTGCCAGAGAGTATTTTCAGGTAAAATTCAGTCATAACTCACCTCCTGCCATGCTATCGCAGAAAATAATCTGACTGGACTCATAAACGGTTTTATTGTCAACATCCTGTTGATTCTGTCCGTAGTTATTACTGTTGTCTTTACGTGCTCTGACTATCTGCGTAAATTGAATCCTAAAACTAGATTAAGGTAAAAAAAACGTCATTACCAGATATTACATGATAATTATTCGGCAAACTCGTCACTTATTAGATGCCTGTAGATAAAATGTTGGGTAAGATTGCTTAAAAAGGCTAGGTAGCCCTGATAACAATAACCATAAAATAAGAGGCGCAGTGCTATGGATGCATCATTCTGGAATGGTAAAAGGCCTTCTGGGGTTAGTAATACTGTTAATCCTGATGAATATTCCAGTGCTTTATCAGTAATCAATGCTTTTTTAAATGAGAATAGCTCGCACCCTGCATTTACGGGCATTGGCCATACACTGACCTATGCTGACATTGATCTTTACAGTCAGCAGTTTGCAGCATATATCCAAAGAAATACCGATCTGAAACCGGGGGATCGAATTGCGATTCAGATGCCCAATCTTCTACAGTACCCTATTGTCGTTTATGGAGCGTTGAGAGCCGGGTTGGTTATTGTGAATACCAATCCGCTTTATACTGCCCGGGAAATGCTGCAACAGTTCAAAGACTCGGGAGCAAAAGCGTTAGTTTTTTTCGAAAACTTTGGTCATCTCGTTGAAGAAGTGGTTGGTGAGACAGATATAAAGCATCTTTTTGTGACCCGTCTTGCTGATATGGTGCCAGCTCCCAAGCGGCATATTGTTAACTTCCTGGTCAAATATGTTAAGAAGATGGTGCCACGGTATTCCTTGCCCAATGCGGTTCCGCTGCTTGACACCCTAAGAACAGCAAAAGCCTCTGATTATCAGCCGGTTCCAGAGGGCAAGCTTTCTGATCCGGTGGTACTTCAATATACCGGAGGTACTACCGGGGTTGCCAAAGGAGCCATGCTGACTAACAGGAATTTGATAGCCAATATGCTGCAGTCCAAAGAGATGATGTCTCAGGTGGATGAACAGGGGCGGAACATCTTAAAAGCTGGGCAGGAAGTTCTTATAGCGCCTTTACCTCTTTATCACATATATGCTTTCACAGTGCATTTAATGTGTATGCCGTTTATGGGGAATCACAGTATTCTGATAGCTAATCCGAGAGATACCGATACGTTCATTAAGTTTATCAAGCCATGGCGTTTTACCGTCTTTATTGGTTTGAATACATTATTTGCCAGTTTGTTGAATCATCCAAAATTTAAAGAATGCGACCTTTCTGGTTTAAAAGTAACTTTGTCCGGTGGGACTGCGCTGCAGGAGGCGACGGCTCAAAGTTGGCATAAAGAGACCGGGTGTATTATTTCTGAAGCTTATGGGTTAACAGAGTGTTCCCCGGCTGTTTGTATGAATCCAGTCGGCGATTTGTCACAGCCAGGTACTGCGGGTCTGCCAATACCTTCTACAGAGCTGAAAACTGTAGACGAGAATGGTAATGAGACAGCAGTAGGTGAGCCTGGTGAGCTTTGTGTCAGGGGGCCGCAGGTTATGTCCGGATACTGGCAGCGAGCTGAGGCTACAGCCGAAGTGCTCAGTACCGATGGTTGGCTGAAGACGGGTGATGTAGCGGTGATCCAGGAAGATGGGTTCGTCAGGATTGTTGATCGAATCAAGGATATGATTCTGGTTTCCGGTTTTAATGTGTATCCGAATGAGATTGAGGATATTGTTTCCGGTCACCCCAAGGTTTCAAACTGCGCAGCGATTGGTGTTCCTGATGAGAACTCTGGGGAGAAGGTTAAGTTGTTTGTTGTCAAATCAGATGACAGCCTTACATCTGACGAGTTACTAAGCTGGTGTCGTGAATATTTGACAGCCTATAAAGTGCCAAAAGTGTGTGAATTCCGTGATGAATTGCCAATGACGCCTGTTGGTAAGATTTTGCGTAAAGACCTTCGGCATTCAGTGGTTGTGAATTAGCCTGAAAAGTGAGCGCTGTTTATATTGGCGCTGACAGACAGCAGACTATTTCAATTATTGTACACCAGTATTAGGAAATAAATTCCTGATACTGGCGTTGCTTCAGGGCTGGATCAGTCTTTTAATGGAATGCTGATCAAGAGGGTTAAGCATGACAGACCGTCATGCTGACTGCTGATCATGGTTTGAGAAGTAACGATGCAGGATTTCAGGGTCGTCCTTCAACGCATTAAATGCTTCTTTGGCATTTGTCGGTGTGATACTGGTTCGATCCATTTTCATGTGACGTATGGAGGCGTCAAACCAGAACCAGTGCTTGTCTTCAGTAAGACATAAGGCTTTTACTGAGTATGTGGTCGATGGAATGAAGGGCAGGGGCATTCCACTGGTCAGTTGCTTTCTGACAATAGTGGCGTTTTGACAAGAGTAGGTGATGTTGTGATAAATCCGCTCAAAACGATTGAATTCGTGACCAAGCATCTTGTCTGCCATATTGTCCTGTTTTTGACTCAGGTAATACAGTGCAAAAATACCAGCCACAATCAGGATAAAGCTTTCCATTTTTCATACCTCGTGGGTTGACTCGCTGGGCTTCCCTGCGGCTCTGGAAAACCCTTATATGTATTCTATACACATTTGTACAACTCTGTTCAACTAACATCGTTGATGAGATTGGGGTGTTTTCTGGGAAATTATTACAACGCCCAATCTGCAATCATCTGCTTGGCTATCGGCCGGAAAGCATCTTTTCCATAGAGGGCATCAACTAATTTAAATGAAAATCCCATGGCATTGCCTGGACCCTGGGCTGTTATAACCCGTTTTTTTTCATCCACTACGATGGTGTTTCCGGGATGTGGCAGGGCACCTTCCATCTGATCCATAAAACTTGGGTAACATGTTGCATGAACGTTATCCAATAAACCGTGCTGAGCAAGGACAATCGCAGGGGAAGCGCATATAGCGGCATACCATTTCCCGGCTTTTTGCTGATCATTAAGCAGCTTTATAAGCGTTTTGCAGCCCTTAAGGTTTTCGGCACCGGGCATGCCGCCGGGAAGGGCGATCAGGTGAAACGGTTTGCCTGTGCAGGCTTCTATGTGAACATCAGCTGTGATCTGTGTTTTCTGTGAGGCGGTGATGGCCTGGTTTCCATCAGGAAGGCAGCTGGCAACAGTCACTTGAGCACCGGCTCTCCTGAGTGTGTCTATGATCGTCACAACTTCAATGTCTTCAGAACCATCAGCAATTGGGATGAGAACCTGTCTTGGCATGGTAGACCCTCATTTGAAGGTGGGGTATTGGGTAAATGTGATGTGTCTGCAGCTAAAGGCCATATATGATCTTTTGCGGGTATGTAAAATGAGAGATAAAGCTTCTGTATATTGGCTTTCTTCTATGTAAAGTCGAGCTATACAATGAGAAAAAAATTACAGGGTTGTTTATCGTCGTTTTCAGTTCGCATTAAGATGTCTAAGCAGGCTCTTATACCGACAGATTTTTAATCTAGCAGATAGTTAAGACAGGTGAGATAAATTTGATAGTGGGTTGGTGTCGGGTTGAAGCGGAATCTCATGTCAGTTGTTCAGCAAGGCTGTAGCCAAGTGTGTAGCCACTGTGGTAATCAGAAAAAAGGTGATTTCTGTGTCTGGTTCCTCTGGAGGTGTTCAGCGGCTTAAGTGGGGAGATGTGAACCAGTTGTACACTTTTATCCTGTGCAACCGATTCTGCAAAGTCTGCTGCCTGATTGTAAATAGTGTTTTGTTCTTTTATCAGCATCGATACCGCTGGCATTTGACGATTTTTCCAGGCATAAATCCTTGATCCGGTGGCAGAGTGTTTGCGAAAGCTGGCTTGCCTGGTTCTAAGTACAATAATCTGATTATGGCCGTCATCAATGGCTTTTTGTATTGGCAAGGGGTCTGATAAGCTGCCATCGGTCAAGGCTTGGTTATTTACAAATACCGGCTTGCGATAAATCATGGGTAAGGCGCTGCTTGCCTTCAGTGCGTCGTTGATAACCTCATTTGGAGTGTTGCTATCTATGCTGTGATAAACGGGTTTTCCGGTATCAATACATGTGCTGACAACGGTAAAGCTTTGCTGATTGAGCTTTTTTTTGAAGCGGGGAAAGTTTAAAGCGTTTTGCTGCGAAAGCTTCTGGAAAAACCAGTCAAGATCAAACAGGTCTCCGCCCCTGATATGACGCAGAAGGCTTATAAATTCAGACTCAAGGCATAAATTGGTGTAGATATCCAGATTGCGTCCACGTTGGCCTGCAATAAATGAACTGAGATTCAGTGCGCCAGAAGATACGCCGTAGTAGCCATCGAAAGCACTGAGTCTTTTATCAAGAAAAGCGTCCAGAATGCCTGCGGTGAAAATTCCACGCATACCTCCACCTTCAACAACCAGCGCTCTTTTAATGGGTGAAGATTGGGCGACTTGTTGCATGGTGTGGGTGTTTATGAGGAGTTGAACGTTGAGATAAGATGGTTGCGGGAGCCGGATTCGAACCAACGACCTTCGGGTTATGAGCCCGACGAG
>NZ_JAHHPP010000017.1 GCF_024606265.1 Endozoicomonas sp. SESOKO1 | reverse complement strand
GCGGGCGGCGGGTAGCGTCTGTAGAAATGTCGAAGTTATTTCAGGACAGCTCCTTTACATCATTAGGTTAACGGCAGAACGTAAAAAGACAACCCATTATGTCATAAAATAATTGACAATAATGACAGACATCACTTTATGATTCAGACTACACTCACCCGATACCTCCACTATGAATCTTGATACTTTGGAAAATCTTGGCCTCAGCCAACGGGAAATCAGTACTTATCTGGCTCTTTTGCAGCTTGGCTCAGCGTCCATCCGGGATATTGCCACACAAACCGGCATCAATCGGGGAACCACTTATGAAACCCTGAAAGATCTTGCTGGCAAAGGGATTGTCAGTTACTTCCCGAAAGGTAAGCGGCGAATCTTCTCGGCAGAACCACCGGAAAAACTGCTGGAGCTGGCCGAGGAAAAACGCCAGTCCCTGGACACCACCATTGAAGAGATGAAGATCAGACTGATCCCACAACTGAATCACCTGAAGCCGGATTTCAGTGCAGGGAATGTCCGCTTCTACGAAGGAGACAGTGGCATTGAGTTCGTACTCAAGGACATTCTCAATACCGTGGCCCGGCAAAAAGACCGGGAGTACAGTGTCTTCTCCTCCAAATTGATTCGCCAGCACCTTTATCGCCCTTTTCCCAATTACACACAGCAGCGTATCCGCAAGAATATCAAGGTGCGGGTGATTGCCATTGGTGAAGGCGGGGAGGATGCCGAACTGTCTGCGCGCAAGTGGATTGATACCAAAGGACGCATGGATGCCAGCTATATTGCGATATATCCCCCTAAAGTCGCCATGATTTCCCTGGGTTCCAGGAATTACCCGGTAGCTGTCGTGCTGGACTCACCGGAAATTGCCGCAGCCCAGCAAATTATTTTTGAAACACTCTGGAGTACGCTCTGATTTTCCACTCCAGATTGCAGACAAAAACGATCAGATTCTTTCCTATACTTGTCTGGAACCGGGCCTGTGTCCCCACGGGGTTTCACCGGCTTTCCTCTTCTTTTTCACTCATCAACACTCACTGTTGAGTCTTAAACGGAGTCTGATTGTGAAAAACTACTGCCTGAAATTATGGTGGCTGACCAGTATCGCCGCTCTTGTGAACTTACTGGCTGCACCGGCCATGGCCACCGACTATGACGATGGATCGCCCCCCGGCAATGACTTCAAATGGATGAACCTGAACCTGATGTATGCCTACAAAGAATTGCCTCGTAAAGAAGCTGAAGCCAATGACGGGCATGACTATCTGGAGCTGGAATTCGGAGGGCGCTCAGGGATTATTGACCTGTATGGTTATGTCGACGTTTTTAACCTGACCAATCGAGACAACAGCGACAAGAAGGGCCAGCCCAAGATGTTTATGAAGTTTGCCCCGCGGTTTTCTCTTAAAGGCCTGTTCAATAGCCTGCCGTGGGGACCAGTCACTGACATTTACCTGGCTACGCTGTTCAATTGGGGCGGAGGGGGAGCCACCAACTATGATGAAGCGGGTGTTGGTGTACCCAGTGAAGACACCAACAACTCATTCTGGGGAATTGGGTCAGACATACAGGTCCCCTGGTTCGGCAAAATGGGACTTAACCTTTATGGACTGTATGACCTTAATCGAAAAGAGTGGAATGGGTACCAGGTTTCCACCAACTGGTTTGCACCATTTTATACCTTTCAGAATGGCTCATTTATCAGTTATCAAGGGTATCTTGATTATCAGTTTGGCGGTAAACGGAACAAGACGCTCTATCCCAAAAGCACTAATCCTGACCAGGACTATTCAACCAGCGGCGGGGCAATGTTCAATGGTCTTTACTGGCACTATGACAAGTTTGCCTTTGGCTATGGTTTGAAACTGTACTCCGATGTTTACCTGATCAAAAATGGCGGTAATGCATTTGGATCCAAAACCAAATCAAGCGGCACCAGCCAATATTTTGCGGTAACCTATAAATTCTGATCACGGTTATCCACATTTCGTCCATTGAAGATTTACTGGCAGGGATGCCCGAACCCAAAGCCTGTCCCCCGCAGCCCGCACGAAGCTGTTATGTTCACTTACTCGAACCCGTCTGCCCAGGAAGTATCTGACATTCGAGGATCGTCGATTCGCTGGCCGAAGCAGTCAAAGAGCAGTTCTTTTTTAAATATGAACGGCTGAAACAACATGCGATAAATTTTTGTTTTTGTGCCTGTCTCACTCTGCCTGAACGAACTTTCAATTAACTTTTCTTCTTCAAGCGTTTTCAAGCAATCACAGACCCTTGGACGAGACACACCAACCAGTTTGCCCAGTCTTTTCTGGCTCGGCCAGCATTCGCCTTCACTATTAGCAGCAACCGTTGGGTCGGGGTCAGGTTCTCTAAATCACCTGTTTGAATTTCAACCCGAATCAATTTCAGCACTCCGATTGTATACGCGAACGAAATCATGTCTACTGAATAAAGGGGGGCGTCCAATAGTGAACAAACCCCGTCTACAGGTGAACACAAACAAGATAAAGAACAGTATCAAAGAACAAGTTGTAAAATGCGGCCTGCGTGGGTGAACTTAACACGGTGTTATTCACATAACCTTGTCAGGTTGCTGATCACGCTGTTTCGGATCTATTCATCGCTGTAAAACCCAGCACACGTTGAAAACAGTCATATATAAGTAATTCAGTACTTACAGAATACTTTCAGGATAATTAACTCATAAAAACACACGTACCAAAAAACAGATGTTATATTGGTTAAAACTCTTCCCGGACGTTGTCTTTATGCACCCAAGACCAGCATGCTCATCCATTATGCAGCATCAATCCTGGCCGAAGCTGATCATAATTACCTCACTGGCATCTGTGTTTATCGTATTGACATATTTCTGGATCTCACACGAAAACCGCAAGCCCAGTTACATTCATGACAAGACCTACAAGCTGACTATTCTTAACACCAGCGAGCTGACTCATGAATATGACAATGAAAAATCAAACAGCCATGACCAACTGCTTCACAGGCAGGAGCTGATCAATAAAATACGCCGGGAAGTTGAAGCCGATGGTGGGAAATTACTATTACTTTCTGGCGGAGAACTCAGTACCGATGACGACATCCTGAACCTGAAACAATTGAACCAGCTGGGTTATAACGCCATGGCGGTAAGCCCGTTATTATTTGATGAGCCACTGAACATTATTCGACATCAGGAAGCGGCTGCTGACTTTCCTTTTTTGTCTGCCAACCTTTATGAGTCTGAAACAGGCCGGCCCATTTTTGATGCCTATGCCCTGTTTGATTTCGATGGGCTGCGCATTGCCGTTATGGGGATTACCAGGCCCGGGGGTAATGATGGAAAGTCCGAGTACCGACGGGGTATTGAACTTATTGATCCGGTACAGGCAAGTTCAGAGCTGGTACCCTATCTGAGAAGACAGGCAGATATTGTTATCGTTGCCACCCATGCAATCCATTACCCAAAGCTTGTCAGATCTGGCAACAAGCCCGTTTTTCCGGCATCCAAAATGGCAGGTATTGACCTGCTGGTGGGTAATAGTGTCCTGCCCCACAATGAGTCTTACCGTATAACTGAAACCAGTACACCTTTATATACGCCTGAATGCTGCTCAGCCATCAGAAGAATTGATTTGGAATTTCGTAATGGTGAGTTAAAAAAAACAAACTCTGTACAAATCAATCTGATAAACAAAATTGAATCTAAACACAGTTATTGATTACGCCATTTAATTAGGAAGTCATTATTAATGAGACTATAGTAATAAAATATTTTTTCATCCGCTTACATCACAAGCCGCTTTCTTATTCTATCGGTTAATTTCTCTCAGCTTCTGTCATAGCATCTATACTTGCTCTACTCAATCACTATCTTTGATATAGCAGGTAATTACTTTGTCCCGTTTACATTCTTCTTTACTGCCTTGTGCAGTTGCCCTTTTCAGTCTGCCGGTAATGGCCAATAACAGTCATGATCCATTTATCAGTGACGCCAAAATCGATGGCAAAGTTCAGACCGTTTTTTATAACGATAAAAACACCTCTGATGGAAAAACTAACGGTGCCTGGACCGGTGCTGTGTGGCTTAATGCCGAGACAGGCTACCTTGCTGACATTATCAGCGTTGGCGGCTCAGCTTATCGTGTTGCAAAACTTGATATGAAGACAGGTAATAACGACTCCAGTGACTTGCTAAATGCTGATAACGAAGGCTTTGGCAAGCTTGGGCAGGTATGGGTCGATTTCAAACTGCCGAGAAGCTACGACGGTGTCTCAGCTGATGTCAAAGTGGGCCGCCAGCTGATTGAAACCGGCCTGATCAGATATTCAAGCTCACGCTCCGTGCCCAGCAGCTGGCAGGGTGTCGATGCCTCTGTAAGCATGGATAATAATTTCAAGGGTAAAATCGCCTGGGTTGACGAAGTATCCATGAGAACCCAGTCCGGTTTTCATCATATCGTGAATGACGAAAATGAAAAGATCGACTGGATAGTTGCCATGCAACTGGGCTATACCTTCCATTTTGCAAATCATCGGAGCCTGGAGTTGCAATATAATAACAGCATGGCTCATAAGTACGTTACCGGCCAAAATGTCAACGCCATTTTTACCACGCCGCTGCATAACGACTCCACACTTACCCTGACGGGTATGTACTACCACGCAAAACAGGATGGTGATCTCTGGAAGTGGACTAATGCCCCTTATGAGGATAAAGCCCAGTCTGGCAACCTTAATGCCGTTCTGGAAAGTGGTCCATGGACGTTCAATGCTGGCGTTACCTATACCAAAGCAAAAACAGCCAGCAGCAATGTGCAGAGTGGCTATCAGACCATCGGTTACTACGACTATAACTTCGGGGTCAATACTCAGGGTGCATACGATGTTCCCAGTAACGCCATCTATTCGTCCTTCTACTTTGACAAGGAAACCGCCTGGATGGTCGGCGCTGAGTACGACTTCAGCGCTATTGGTATCGATGGGTTGTCCTTTGGCTATAACTATATGTACGGTTCAGGTATGAAGGCTCGACATATAGCAACCAATACCGAGCAGGATGTACATGAATCTGAGAGTGACCTGACCCTGATCTACAATTTCAACCAACCGGAGTTGAAAGGCCTGCAATTCAAAGTAGAGTATGCCTATTACAAGAACAGTGACGCCTTCTACCTGGCAACGGGGCAAAATCAAGTCAAAGACCTGCGCTCCTGGTTAAGTTATAGCTTCTCTATTTGATACTATGCTACCAGATCACCGTTCATCCTTAAGCGGCTAACCATATGAAATGATCCATTTTGTATGGTTAGGCTGCTAATAACACTCCGATAAAATCAGTACCAGTAAACGGTACTTCTTTCCTGTAGCCCGACATATTTGATTTCATATTTCCCCCTCTCTTTGTAAAAATATCAATGATTTTTTGCAGTAATCCAATGGAGTAATCAATGAAACCAGTTCAATTTGGGGTTGTGGCTATGTCTGTACTTCTGACCGCCTGTAATACCTTGCCTGAAGGTCGATGGCAGGAAGTCGGCCCTGCATCTCCCATTACCCTGGATATCAAAAATGATCGCATTGCCGCCAATGCTGGCTGCAACCGCCTGATTGGCTCGGTCAAAATGTATGGCGATCAGCTGGTCGTCGAGCAGCTCGCCAGTACCCTGATGATGTGTCATGGCGAAGCGGCCAAAAAGGAAGAAGCCCTGAAACAGCTATTGGGTGATAAGCCCAGGGTTCAGATGTCTGGAGACCAGCTGATACTCAGCACCAATACGTCCAGCTATGTCTTTAACAAGCAGCCCAATATGGAAGATGGCGTGACCCGCTTTATTTATGTCGCACCGGAAAAAACTCAATGTACTGGCATAGCCCCAATGGAGTGCCTGCAGATTCGGGAGTCTGAAGAAGATCCCTGGACCTTGTTTTATGGAAATATCGAAGGTTTTGAGTTTACCCCCGGGACGGCTTATCGTCTCAGAATCAAAGAGTTTGATGTTCCAAACCCGCCAGCTGATGCCTCCAGCAAGCGTTGGATACTGGACCTGGTGGTAGAGCAGGAGTGGGTTGACAATCAGTAACCCTCTTTCCCTCCTGAATAGTGAGTCAATTCAGGAGGGATAACCAGAAGCCAGGCCCGGTTATACATAGACACCTCACTCCCGTGGGAACAAGAGAAACACTTTTCTGCACTGACCATCAATAAAAGGCAATCAGAGCCTGCAAATAATGAGGTCATTTCAGAACCAGTTCTATGGAACCAATTATTTTATGGAAAGTCCAAGCTGCTTTAATGAAATCAAAATAATGATCTGGCCGCTTCAGGATGAATAATGAAACCGTTACAACAATTCCTTATTGTTTTATTACTCTTTACCAATGCCATCGGTATCAAACTGGTGAATGCAGAAGAATTTACCAATATCTGGTCCCAAAGAAAAAGCATCCGGAATTATATGTTTGAAGAGCGCTTTTTCGACAGGATCGATTCTTTCGAAACATTGGCCAACTATCATGACCTGAACATTGAAGAGCAAGTGAAACAAGGTCGTCAGGGAACAAAAAAAGCATTAAATGACATATCAGTTGAATACGCTCAAACGCAAATTAAAAAGTATGGCGTTTATGGTGGTATGCCTCTGGCAGCCACCGGACTGTTGCTGGGGCAATTACCGTCACACCTGTCTGGCGCAATATTATCCAGTGCATCTCCGGTGATTTTGACCCTGGCAGGCTTTTTATTGATTGGTATAGGAGAGCAGTTTTACTACATGAGAGAGCCTCCCCGCCTGCCTGAAGCCGATCTTGTTATTGAGTATGGCGCTAAAAGACACCTTCTCGACCAGGTTACCCGAGCCTACCTGGAAGAGTCTGTCTTTTATCGTTTCTGGCAAACCGAAAGCGTTGAACAGTATGACAAATTAATCAGGGTCATGGATAAGGTTCTACGACTTCCTGTGTATGCCAAGCCCCTTGAATTTAATCAGAGCCTGGCCAATGAAAAGCTATTGCACTTTTCAACCACACTGAAAGACAGACTATACCGACTGGCCTTCTCTGAAATTATGATTCAGAAAATGTCTCCCAGACCAGAGGGACACTATCCGGTTTATTTCTACGGTCCCCCGGGCACGGGCAAAACGTTTGCAGCAGAACATCTTGCCAGGGCAATGGATACTAATCTTGCTACCTTAACCCTGGACAGTGCCAATATTGATGACATCATCGGGACTGCTCCTGACAGTCAGGAAGCAAAGCCCGGATCACTATTAGAAGCCATTATTGCCAATACGACTTCCAATCAGGATATAAACCATAATAATCAAGTTCTGCTGATTGATGAGTTCGATCGCCTTTTTATGGGAAGCGATAAACAATCTCAGGATGTTCTGGCATTTTTCCTGAAAATACTGGATCCCACCTATCGCTTTTTTTACAGCCCTTACCTGAGAACCAATATTCATCTTCCCGATACCATCATACTGGCGGGAAATACTGACATTCATTCCATCAGCACTCAAAATCAACAGCTACTGGCGATGGCTTCCAGGCTGGAGAAAATCCAGTTTGATGGTTTTTCCAACCAGGCCAGGCAGGAAATAGCATTCCACTTAATGATTCCCAAAATGCTAAAGAGTTATCAGTCAATTTCTGAAGACCTTGCCGATTTTTCCATACCAGACAGTGATCTGAGCAGAATTGAGGATTTTATTCACAGTGATACCGATCCGGGTCTGCGGAGTCTGGAGAAATTTACCCATGAGGTGTTTGAAACCCACCTTCAAGAGCGGCGTCAAGCAGGCATAGCTCACTGGGCTCAATAGATTCTGATGGATAGCAAAGCAAATAAAGCGTGTTGGACTCACACAACTTCGAGGGAAGATGATGTGTTGCACCACAGTTACACAACAGGTATACAACAGTTGCATAACAGAGAGCACAAAGGAAACAAAAGCTTCTCGTCGTCTTTTATGCTCTCTGTTGTTCAAGATAGTTACTCAGGATAAATGCTGAATTACAGCAATGACTTCAGAGCGACTTCAACCATCTCATTGAACGTTGACTGACGGTCCTCTGGTGGCAGAGCTTCACCGGTACGGATGTGGTCGCTGACGGTACAGATTGCCAGCCCCCGGGCACCAAACTCAGCGCAAACACCGTAGAGGCCGGCCGCTTCCATCTCTACACCCAGAACGCCGTATTTTTCCATAGTGTCAAACATGGAAGGATCCGGGTTGTAGAACAGGTCCGCAGAGAACAGGTTGCCCACTTTAACCGGCAGGCTCATGGCACGGGCAGAGTTAACGGCATTTTCCAGCAGCCCGTAATCGGCAATCGCCGCAAAGTCATGGTCCTTGAAGCGCATGCGATTCACTTTGGAGTCAGTACAGGCACCCATACCGATGACTATGTCACGCACCTGAACATCCCTGGAAATAGCACCGCAGGAACCAACACGGATCAGGCTCTTGACACCGTACTCGGTAATCAGCTCTTTGTAGTAAATAGACGCTGAAGGAATGCCCATACCTGAGCCCATGACGGACACTTTGACACCCTGATAGGTTCCGGTAAAGCCCAGCATGTTGCGAACATCCGTTACCTGTTCAGCACCTTCCAGGAAGGTTTCTGCGATATGCCTGGCTCGCAGGGGATCGCCGGGCATCAGGCAGACATCAGCAAAGGCTCCGGGCCTGGCATTAATATGAGGTGTCATGGTTAAATCCTCGTTCTCAATAAAACACGACGATCAAAACGCATCAAGGATGGCTCCCTGATGCGCATAGCTGTCTATGGCTGAAACTTAGCCTTACTCAAAGATCTCAGGCAAAAAGGATGTGCCGTAGTCCATAGGCTCCAGTGCAAAGTAACTGGCCAGTGTCTGTCCGATATCGGCAAAGGTTTCCCGCTGACCCAGTGAGCAGGGAATCAACTTCTTGCTGAATACCAGAACAGGAATGTGTTCACGGGTATGATCCGTTCCGGGCCAGGTCGGGTCACAACCGTGGTCTGCAGTGATAATCAGAAGATCATCGTCGCCCATATAATAAAACAGGTCTGGCAGCATGGCATCCAGCTGTTCCAGTGCGCCAGCGTAACCGGCGACATCCCTGCGGTGACCGAACGAAGAATCAAAATCGACAAAATTGGTGAATATAATGGTTCGGTCACCCGCTTCAATCAGTACTTCACGGGTTGCTTCAAAAAGGGCAGGAATACCCGTTGCCTTTACCTTTCTGGTAATCCCCTGGTTGGCAAAGATATCGGCAATCTTGCCAACACTGACCACTTCTCCGCCACTGGCCACCAGCTTATCCAGTACCGTAGGTGCCGGAGGCAATACCGAAAAGTCCCGACGATTACCCGTGCGCTGGAAGTCGCCTGCATCATCACCAATGAATGGGCGGGCAATCACACGTCCAATGTTGTATGGTTCAAGAATCTCACGGGCAATCTGACAGACTTCAAGCAGACGGTCCAGGCCAAACGTTTCTTCATGGCAGGCAATCTGAAATACGCTATCAGCCGATGTGTAGACAATCGGCTTGCCGGTTTTCATGTGTTCTTCACCCAGCGCTTCCAGAATACTGGTACCCGAGGCATGACAGTTACCCAGAACTCCCGGAAGTCTGGCCTTTTCGATCAACTCATCCAGCAGCTCCTGCGGGAAACTGTTTTTCTCATTGCGAAAATAACCCCACTCAAACAGAACCGGAACACCCGCCATTTCCCAATGGCCACTGGGAGTATCCTTGCCGCTGGAGAGTTCTCTGGCATAGCCATAAGCACCGATAATCGGCATATCATTGACCATCCCCCGGGGAAATTCACCACAGGCATCCCTGGCAGCGTGAACCAGACCAAGACCGGACAGCTCCGGGAGGGTTAACGGTCCTTTTCGTCCAATATCTGCGTCGCCATCGGCACAAGCCCGGGCAATATGTCCAATTGTGTTGGAGCCAACATCACCAAATTTATCAGCGTCTTCAGTGGCTCCAATACCGAATGAATCCATCACAAGGATAATGGCACGTTTCATTCGCTCCTCCTGACCTGCCATGGTTATGACAGCTACTGGTTGATAACAATGCACCTTCTGGCTTGTTACAAACTCATGACTCGAATGTGCATTTTCCGCTCAAGGCTGTTTGTAAACCAGATAATGGGGTTGCGGCATCTGTTCAGCAAAACTGAGTGCACCGCGAAACATATCTGCAGCCCGGTTCCATGACGCTTCTGAACTGGCATGGAGCATGGCTATCGGCTTTGATGGATCAATCCTGTCACCCAACCGGCAAATGTCAGTGAAGCCTACTCCATAATCAATCGTATCAGAAGCGACTTTTCGCCCACCGCCCAACTGCACCACGGCCATCCCCACTTCCCGGGTGTCCATGGCGGCAAGATAACCCTCTGCCTCTATGAATACGGGCTTGATGATGGCAGCACCGGGCAGGTAACGGTCATAATGTTCAACAAAGTCAGATGGGCCACCCAGACCGTGCACCATCTTGCCGAAAATTTCTGCCGCCCGGCCATTATCCAGCACTGACTGCAGTTTTTCCCTGGCCTGCTCAATGCCACCAGCCAGGCCGCCGGATACCAGCAGCTCTGCGGATTGGGCCATGGTAATTTCCAGCAGGCGCTCATTGCGATATTTACCGGTGAGGAACTGAACGGCTTCGCGCACTTCAACGGCATTGCCCGCAGAAGAGGCAAGACACTGGTTCATATCCGTCAGCAATGCCGTCGTTTTCACCCCGGCCCCGTTGGCTACCAGAACGATACTCTGCGCCAGTTCCACCGACTGCTCAAAGGTTGGCATAAAGGCACCGCTGCCCACCTTAACATCCATCACCAGGGCATCCAGCCCCTCGGCCAGTTTTTTCGACAGAATGGAGGCGGTAATCATGGCAATGGATTCGACCGTTGCGGTCACGTCACGAACACCATAAATCCGTTTATCCGCAGGTGCTAACTCGCCGGTCTGGCCGACAATGGCCACACCGGTCTCTTTGACCACTTTACGAAACAGCAATTCTGAGGCACTGGTCGTATAGCCGGGAATACTGTCCAGCTTGTCCAGCGTGCCTCCGGTATGCCCAAGGCCTCGACCTGAAATCATCGGAACAAAGCCGCCACAGGCGGCAATCATGGGACCAAGCATCAGGCTGACCACATCGCCAACACCACCGGTGGAATGTTTGTCCAGTATGGGCCCGGGGAGATGGTCTGATGACCAGTCCATCACCTCTCCTGAGTCGCGCATCGCACAGGTCAGGGCAATTCGCTCATCAATATTCATCCCCTGAAAGTACACGGCCATGGCGAGAGCACCGATCTGGCCTTCCGACACCGAGTTATCCGTAACACCTTCAATAAAACTGCGAATCTCCTGCTCGCTGAGTGCCTCACCTTCCCGCTTACGACGAATGACTTCTTGTGGCAGAAACATAATCAATACCCGCCACTTTCAGTGGTATCACCATGTTTCAAACCCAGGCTAATCAACAGATTCTCCAGCAGGCTGCTGGCACCAAACCGATAGTGACGACGGTTTACCCAGCCATCGCCCATGATTTCATCCGCCAGGTCCAGGTGGAATGCAGCGTCTTCTGCGGTTCTGATACCACCGGCAGGCTTGAAACCAACCTGGGTGTTACCACTGTCGCGGATTGCTTCCAGCATGATACGTGCAGATTCAGGCGTGGCATTGATCGGCACCTTACCAGTAGATGTTTTAATAAAATCAGCTCCGGCAGCAATGGCGATTTCACTGGCCTTGCGAATCAGGGCTGGATCCTTCAGCTCACCGGTTTCAATAATGACTTTTAACAAGACTTTTTTGTGGCCACCGGCGTCAGCACCACAGGCCTCTTTGCAGCGGCGAACCAGCTCGGCTCCAACTTCTTCATTGCCGGCCATCAGGGCACGGTATGGGAATACAACGTCAACTTCATCCGCACCATAGGCGACAGCCGCCTTGGTTTCTGCGACAGCGATATCAATATCATCATCACCGGCAGGGAAGTTGGTTACCGTGGCAATGGTAACGTCATTGAGGCCAAGGGAATTCAGCGTTTTACGGGCAATAGGGATGAAACGGGGATAGATACAGACAGCAGCCGTGTTACCCGCTTCTGTGCGCGCCTGATGACAGAGTTCAATGATTTTTTCCGGGGTATCATCATCATTCAGGGATGTAAGATCCATCAATTGCAGAGCCTGACGACTACGGGCATTAAAATCGGTCATGGGGCAATCCCTCTTTGATAAAATAGCAATGACAGGTAATTGAGAATAGCGCAGATACAAAAAACCCCTGTAACAAGACAGGGGTTTTTGCTGATCATCCACCTGAGTCTGCAGGGCATACTGCAGTCTCATTCGTCCATTGCTGAAGCATCGGTCTGTTGGAACAGGCAACGATAACAGTCCGCGCTTAGGTCAGCCAGCCATACCGGTTCCCGCCAGTATCGCCATGGAACGACGTATTAATACTATCGGCTCAATACAACAGGGTATATCAACAAAATCAGGATAGTCATTCTATGATTTTGAATGATTTGAACAACTCTCATTATTACATCATTAATTTCTGACAGCAGCACTACCCATCAAGGCGACAATTCATGTCTATACTCCAGACAGGTTTTTGATGCACTGCCTGAAATATCAGGCAATGCATCCTGCCTTTTCCTGAAAGACCTCTGAAGTGCTGGTGTTTGTCCGACATGGACTTTTTGCTCTGATCGATTCCAGAGGGTCAATACACCGGCATTCAGCTGGAACATAATCAGCTATCGGTCCTGGAGCTTACATCATGCCACTGCACTACCGCGATGATATCCTGGATAACCTGGTTGACGATATTTATGCGTCGTCCGACCTCTCCGTCAGCATGCCCAAATATAAAATGCCGGAAAAGCAGCAAGAGCCCCGGCACGCTTATCAGATTGTTCATGACGAGCTCATGCTGGATGGTAACTCCCGCCAGAATCTCGCCACTTTCTGCCAGACATGGCTGGATGAAGAAGTGCACAAAATCATGGATGAGTGTGTCGACAAGAACATGATCGACAAGGACGAATACCCACAGACAGCAGAGCTGGAAAGCCGCTGTGTCCATATTCTGGCCGATTTATGGAACTCACCCAGTGCCATGAATACCATGGGCTGCTCCACCACCGGCTCCAGTGAGGCCTGTATGCTGGGAGGCATTGCCATGAAATGGCGCTGGCGACAAAAAATGCTCAGTCAGGGCAAACCTGCCGACAAGCCTAACCTGATATGCGGTCCTGTTCAGATCTGCTGGCATAAATTTGCCCGCTATTGGGATATTGAACTGAGAGAGGTGCCTCTGGAAGGTGACCGCCTGGTGATGACTCCCGAGGAAGCCATCAAACGCTGTGATGAAAATACCATTGGTGTAGTGCCAACACTCGGGATTACCTTTACCTGCGCGTATGAAGATGTTCAGGCATTCAGTGTGGCATTGGATAAACTGCAGCAGGACACTGGACTGGATATTCCCATCCATGTGGATGCTGCCAGCGGTGGTTTTCTTGCGCCGTTCTGCCAGCCCGACCTGATCTGGGACTTTCGCCTGCCCCGGGTAAAATCCATTAATGCGTCCGGACACAAGTTTGGCCTGGCACCCCTGGGTGTTGGCTGGGTTGTCTGGCGGGACAAAGAAGAACTGCCTGAGGATCTGATATTCAGGGTTAATTATCTCGGGGGGGATATGCCCACCTTTGCCCTGAACTTTTCCCGTCCCGGAGGACAGATTGCTGCCCAATATTATAACTTCCTGCGCCTTGGAAAAGAGGGCTATCGACGTATACAGCAAGCCTGCTATGACACCGCTCAATATCTCAGCAGTAAAATCGAGCAAATGGGGCTCTTTGACATTATTTACAACGGTAAAGGCGGCATTCCAGCCATGAGCTGGTCACTGAAAAAAGATGTCAATCCCGGCTTTAATCTCTATGACCTTTCAGACCGGATCCGTAGCAGAGGCTGGCAGATTGCCGCTTATTCCATGCCCGCCAACCGACAGGACCTGGTCATTATGCGCATCCTGGTCCGTCACGGATTCAGCCGGGACCTGGCCGACTTACTGATTGCCGACCTGAACCATTGTATTGAATACTTCAAGGAGCACCCTGTCCAGAAGCCCAGCGATGCTGAAGAGTCCACTGGTTATATCCATAATTGACGCCCAGAACAGCGGTGCTGGAGCATTCAGTGGAATACATTCCGGCTATGCTGCTCTCTTTACTGGGAGCAGTCATACAAACGGCGTTTGGATTTGGCATGGGAGCGGTCATCGCTCCGTGGTTATTGATGCTTAATCCTCTTTATATACCAGGCCCACTGATGCTGGCTACGCTGGTGCAATGCCTGTTAATGGCAGCAAAAAACCGACACAACATGGATATTCGTGGATTGGAAAGTGCATTCATTGGTCGAATCCCCGGTACCGTGATTGGTATCTGGCTTTTGACGTTAGTTTCTGAAGAGGCTCTTTCCATTTGTGTCGGTGTTGTTGTGTTACTGGGAGTGCTCGTTTCCATTACGCGACTCAATATCAAACCCACCCGATCAGCAATGTTTCTCGCCAGCCTGGTTTCCGGAGTCTTTGCCAGCTCTACTTCCGTTGGTGGCCCGCCAATGGCACTGGTGCTGCAGCATGAGGACGCCGGAAATATAAGGGCCAATCTCGCCGGCTACTTTATTTTTGGGAGTACTATCAGTATTCTCGCGATGATTGCTGTGGGTCACTTTGGCTGGGAACAGCTTAAGTTATCCGTCATTCTGATGCCTGGTACGTTACTGGGTTTTTATCTATGCACGAAGCTTCCATTAAAACGGTGGGAGCGCTTTATGCACCCGGGAATTATGATCTTGTGTGGATTGTCAGGCTCTCTGGCACTGATTAAAGGTGTGCTCAACCTGATGCGTTAACATTTCCACGGCAAACCATTTGACAGATTTAGCAAAAAGTTTAAACCGATAGCGCCCGATCAGATATCATTGCCAACCCTATCTACTCAACTCATTGCAACCTTCCATGATTCCAACGGAAACATTACAGATTGTCCGGGCAGTCGCCCATTTTCGTAACTTTACCGCTGCCGCGAAGCATCTGCATAAAGTGCCCTCGGCAATCAGCTATACCGTTCGGAAACTGGAAGACCGCCTGGGTGTACAACTGTTTCTTCGCGATAGCAAACGGGTTGAACTGACACCGGCCGGTGAACACTTTATTGAGCATACCGATAAACTGCTTGCCGCCCTGGAGGAACTGGAAAACAGTACACGACAACTGGCTACTGGATGGGAGCAGGAGCTGCGTATCGCCCTGGATAACGTGGTAAACCAGGGAAAGGTCTACGACCTGATCCATGATCTTCAGGAAGTCCGTCCGGAAACAGAGCTGGTGATCAACACCGAAGTTTATAACGGCTCCTGGGACTCATTGTTTCATGGCCGCTGTCAGCTTGTGATTGGCGCGCCCCAGGATATCCCGGAAGCCATTCTCAACCAGGACCGCTTTGCCTGGCGCTCTATGGGTAAAATGACCTGGGACTTTGTGGTTGCACCAGACCACCCCCTGGCCGATCGAAAAGAGCCTCTGTCAATGGAAGATATGCAGGAACACCGCTCTATCTGTATCCAGGATACCTCACGTTTTTTCCGTCATGGCTATAACCTGCTGCTGGAAAACCAGCAGGTGCTTCTGGTGCCCAGCTTCAGAGCTGCTATTGGCTGCCTGTTAAGAGGGCTGGGAGCGACGATTTTGCCTAACCACTTTGCCAGACCCTATATCGAAGCTGGCGTGCTGGTTCGTAAAGAAGTACCTGACCTGCATTATAACGACAGCTGTCTGCTTGCCTGGAACCAGGAAAACATGGGGCAGGGTCTGAAATGGGTGCTAGACTGGCTGGGCTCTGAGACATGGTTGAATAAAGTCTGGCTGCAGTACGATGAACAGATGCCAATGGGCTATCACGTACCCTGAATTCAGGAGTTGTCCCTGAATAACTTCATTATTTTACTACCCGCAAAAGCAGTTCCGGCTTTTCAAGAAGCGACCTGCTCGCAGACTGGATAAAATAATGACGTTATTCTGTCAGCAATACTGGCCGAATTGTTAGACAATCTTCTGCAAAATCAATGATATAAAAGATTGAAAATGACTTGCAGTGGAGTAAAGCCATGGAATCAATCAGGCCAGTTTTCGATCAGCAGGCGTTAACCATACAGGATCTGAGCCAGGATATGGTTAGCCTGAACAGTATGGACAGCATAGATAATCCTTTAGGTTACCATGACAGCACACTTGTACAGATTGAGATGTACAGCCGGATGATCTGCTATGGCTTCAATAACCCATTCCCTCATTCACGTCTGCACCTTGCTTTCGCGCTCATTGGCATTAAAAGCCTGTTGCATCAGATCAGTCTTGCCGAACTGGTGACAGGCAGCTCAGCAATTAATGAGACACCGGTCAAACAGGTACGCCCGGATATCCAGCATATGGAAAAACTTGAAAAGCTGTTGGACTGCCCGATGATTGCCGACAGTCTGCCAACGCTGAGAGAAGCACTTCGGTTTGTCCACAACAGGGATCAACAGGAAATTTACGACATTCTTAAGCGTAAGTTGAAAGGCGACTTAAACCCGAATGGGGCTTGTTGCAGTTAACAAAAACCTATCTATAGTTACCCGAACCTATTCAAAATGAGTAAGTTCTGTTGTGAATGATCGATACTCCATCTCCCGTGCCGCTCACCATTTAGGGGTATCTCCTTCTACTCTGCGTCGCTGGGAGGCTTGTGGAAAACTCGTTCCTGAGCGAACTGCCGGTGGTCAACGACGTTATAGCGCCAGTCAGTTAATGACGCAACAGACGCCACCGGTACAGCGCAAAACGTTAGCTTATAGCCGGGTTTCCAGTCATGACCAGAAAAAAGACCTGGAGCGGCATTAGGAAGTGCTTTCATTATACTGCGCCTCTAAAGGCTGGCAGTACGAGATCATCAGTGATCTTGGCAGTGGTATGAACTACCGCAAAAAAGGCTTGCGACAACTGCTCAACCTGATTGTGTCCGGTCAGGTGGAACGCCTGATCATCACCCACAAAGACCACTTGTTACGATTCGGCGCGGAACTGGTATTTGCTTTGTGCGAAGCCCGGAACTGCGGAGTGGTTATCATCAACCAGGGTGATCAGCCTTCCTTTGAGGGGGACGGCCAACCGGAAGAGCTGACGAAGGATGTTCTGGAGATTATCACTGTGTTTTCTGCCCGCCTCTACGGCAGCCGCAGTTGCAAAAACCAGCAGCTGATGGAGAAATTGACCAAAGTTGTAGAGGATACCGGGAAGCCATGAGCGAAAAAGGCTCGTTTCTGACTGACAGTCTGTCAATGACCTTCCAGACCCGCCTGAACATCTCCGCTGCCCAGAATGTCGCCCTGTCTGCTATCGCCGCTCTGATGTCGTCCATCGAACGTGGGTTATATGTCCAGTGGCGTAAGGGACAATCGCTGGCTTCCCTGAAAAACAAGACCATTGCCCGCTACCGGATTCCTGCCCGGTACTTCAATGCAGCGAAAGCCAGCCTCGAGGGTAAGATTCGCTCAGTCATGTCCAACCTGGCAAACACTGAAGACAGTTACCAGTGTCGAATCAAGGCAAAGCATCGGCAATTAAAGAAACAGACAAAGGCACTGAACAAAGAAGAAAATCCTCAAAAACGCGCTCAACTGCGTTTTGGCCTGCACCAGTCTAAACGACGACTGTCGACCTTAAAGGCACGCCTGCCTGGTATACAGCAGAGGTTGGAAAACAATGATCCGGCTATCTGCTTTGGCTCCAAAGTCCTGTTTAAAAAACAGTTCCACCTTGAGAAAAACGGCTATTGTTGCCATAGCGAGTGGCAACAGGACTGGCAGGATGCCCGGCAATCACAGTTTTTTATCGTGGGTAGTAAAGACGAGTCCCATGGCTGCCAGCTGTGTGCCCTGACTCAAGCCAAAGACGGCACCCTGTCTGCTCGTTTGCGAGTACCGGATGCTTTAGTCGGAGAGCATGGCCAATATCTTGAGTTAACCAATATTCACTTTGCCTATGGCGGTGACACGATCAATGCAGCACTTCAAAACAACCGACGACGGCAGACGTTGGGCTTGAAGGCCGGTCGGACTCAGTTTGGTGACCTTTATAAACACTATGGTCAGGCACTGTCCTTTCGGTTTTCCCATGATGAGAAAGGCTGGAGGTTGCTGGTGACAACGGCAGCGATACGAGGTCGTTCGTGTACCCGCCCGGAAGCCGGTGCCATGGGGCTGGATATCAACGCCGACCACCTGGCTCTGGCGTTGATTGACCGCCATGGTAACCCGCTAAACAAATGGACTATTCCCTGTCATACCTTTGGCAAAACCTCAGAGCAACGTCAGGCGTTGATTGGTGATGCCTGCAAGCAAGTGGTTGAACTGGCAAAACAGGCTGGAGTACCGCTGGTGATGGAACACCTGTCGTTCCGGAAAAAGAAAGATGAGCTGGAAAAGAGTCACTCAGCCCGCTACGCCCGGATGCTGTCTGGACTGGCATACGACCAGATTCATAAGACACTGGTCAGTCGTGCGTACCGTGAAGGCGTCGGTCTGACCAGAGTCAACCCGGCTTACACGTCGGTAATAGGCCGAACAAAATTCAGTGGCCAATATGGCTTGTCGGTGCACCATGGCGCAGCTGTGGCGATAGCCCGACGTTATTTCCGGTTTTCTGAGCGATTGCCCCGTGGTCCCAGAGTTCGACTTTGGGACGATAGGGCGGGCCATGTCGCCTTGCGGTTACCAGAGGATAACGGCAAGCACGTATGGACCCGTTGGGCGATTCTGCGTGGGAAACTGGCAACGGCTCTTGCAGAGCGACCAAAGCGATCGAAGCATCCACCGCCTTTGTCGGCAACGGCAGGGCTGCGTGAGGGAAAGAGCGGTGTTGTTTTCGACACGGCGCTCCCATTTTAACTTTGGTCTGTCGGTGAGATTCCGACACGTGAATCGTCAGTAGCACTGCTCGGCTGGCGTCTTGCGAAAAATGCTCAGGTTTAGATAACTTTGAGTAGGTTTGAGCAAGTTTTTAGGAGCGGCAGGAAAAATACCCCATTGAATATCACCACGACGATCCCCACGCATCACGAGCTAAGTTCAGTGTATGCGGTTGTCAGGTGGCGTGTCACTTGCTGGCGAGGTGGTTGACGATTTGAATGAGCAGCTCTTCGGTTTTGTCGAAACGGTGATCAATCGCGTCGAAACGTCGATCAACCTGTTGGTTGAATGCTTTTTGCTCTGCAATAAATGCATTAACCGCTTCAAAACGGCGATCAATCTCTTTGAACTTTTCGCGTTGTTCATTGAGGATCAGGGAGACAACTCCGTGAGTCGCTTCAAGAATTTTTTTGTTTTCGTGGAACGCGCAGTCAAGAGCGTTCACCCTGGCTTCCAGTGACATAGGTACTGCCTGTTTTTATTGAATGAGCCATCAGCATAGCAGACATTGAGAGATGGCACAGAGACACCTGACACTTTCATGACGGGTGCGGCCAGAACTCCATAATCAGCTCAGAGGCACGCTCTTCTTCAACCGGGCCAGTAACATCAATTGCCGGATGGCAGCATGAAAAAATCTCATTACAACCTACATCAATAGACTGTCCTGATAGTTGCTGGAGTGTTTTTCCAGGGCAACCAAACACGACTTTTGAAATGCCTGCCCAGTAAATAGCCCCGGCGCACATTGCACAAGGCTCAGAATTGGTAAACAGTGTGCACTGTTTCAATTCACACTGGGAAAGCGTCTGATGAGCCTTGGAAATCAGATTCATCACTGAATGCCGGGTCACATCATTGTCGGCGATGGACGTGTTTACCGCCTCCATGACTACACGGCCTTCCTGGGCAAGCAGCGCTGAAAATGGCAGCTGCCCATGATCCGCACTCTGCCTTGCCCGTTCAATGCTGTGTAAAAGCAAAGATGAATACTCATTCATAAAACACGACCCAGCTTAACAGCAACGTTTATCCAGCAGTTTAGCCACAATAAAACTGCTGCGTATGTCCATTTTTACAGAAAAAATAAATGCCCACTCTTTTCTGCCACAAAATAGACTTGCACCGCCGTTGAATAAAGAGTACCAATGTCGGATTAAATTTTGGCAAACAGGAGGAAGCCTGTGTACAAAGTTTACGGAGATGCGCTGTCCGGCAACTGCTACAAGATCAAGCTGCTGATGAGCCACCTGGATATTGACTGCGAGTGGGAGCACATCAATATTCTCGGCGGCGGAACCCATACGGATGAGTTCCTGGCCATGAATCCCAATGGCAAGATTCCAGTCATGGAATTACCCGACGGGAATTACCTGTGGGAATCCAATGCCATCCTGAACTACCTGGCCGACGGCACAGACTATCTCCCTTCAGACCCTTTCCTCAGGGCCAAAGTTCTGCAGTGGCAGTTTTTTGAGCAATACAGCCACGAGCCTTATATCGCAACGGCCAGGTTTATCGTGAAATTCCTTGGCAGACCCAAAAAGCATGAGGCCGCGCTTCAGGCCAAAAAAGCCAGTGGCTACAAAGCGCTACAGGTGATGGAAACACACCTGGAGCACCATGACTGGCTGGTGGGTGACCAGATGACCATTGCCGATATTTGCCTGTATGGCTACACGCATATTGCACCGGAAGGTGGCTATGGCCTGACTGACTTTCCTTTTATCATGGCCTGGCTTAAACGGATCAGGGAGCATCCAAGGCATGTAAAGATGGGTTAGGAGGCTGACCAGGAAAAGACTGCCCCCATCATCAAAGCATGTAAAAAAAAACGGATACTGATAGACTCCCCGCTCAGCACTTTTTATACAACTTATACAACGTTACACAACGCTGAGGTAAACAATGGGGTTTCTTGATCGGGTTCAGGCTGCCATGGAGAAAAACAACTCTCTGTTGTGCGTAGGCCTTGACCCTTCACCCGAGCGCTTTCCTGCTTCTATCCGGACGATGGAAAAGCCTGTCTTTGCATTCAATAAAGCCATTATTGATGCAACCGCCGACCTTGTCTGCTGTTATAAGCCTCAGGCCGCCTATTACCATGCCTGTGGCGCTGAAGATCAGCTGGCCATGACGATTGATTACATTCGTACTCAATATCCTGCTATCCCGGTTATTCTTGATTCCAAGCGCGGTGATATTGGCAGCACTGCCAGCCAGTACGCCATTGAAGCCTTTGAGCGTTATCAGGCCGATGCAGTAACCGTAAACCCCTATATGGGCATTGATACCATCGAGCCATTCTCAAGCTATGCGGATAAGGGAACAGTCGTTCTGTGTCGCACCTCAAACCCCGGTGCTGCCGCTATTCAGAACCTGTCCGTACAGCAGGCCAATGGTGAGTCTGCCATGCTGTATGAAGTGATTGCCAGGATGTGTCAGGAGCAGTGGAATGAGAATAACAACATCCTGCTGGTTGTGGGTGCAACGAACCCAGCGGAATTAAAGCGTATTCGGGAAATCACCGGCGACATGACATTCCTGGTGCCAGGGCTTGGGACTCAGGGTGGCGATGTTGAAGCAACCGTTAACAACGGCCTGAACAGCCAAGGCAAGGGAATTATTGTGAATTCATCCCGTGGCATTATTTACGCCAGTGGTGGCGATGACTTTGCCCAGGCAGCAAGGAACGCAGCGATCGAATTGCGGGATCAGGTAAACTTCTATAGATAGGCCCTGCCCATGGCTATTAACAAGATTCGTTAATAGCCATGGGCAATTTAGTAAAAAATATTCTAACTCCAGCATAAACACCACTACCAGATTGATGTCTCTTTCATGGATAACTTCTTTAAATTTGCCTGACAAGGTTATTCCATGGACAGATCATCGCCACTCTCCCTCTCTGTTGACAACTCAACCGATTTTCCTGATTACCGAACCTCGGCGGAAAACCAATCAGAAGCACAAGCGCTAAACAAGAGTTTACGAAAAGAGAAGTCTGAAAAAATGCTCCCTGATAGCCAGGCATGGGGCGATCACGATCCATCAAAATCTTTATCATCATTCAGGGCATCTCAGTATTCAAACCCGGGAGTTTCAATCACTCAGGGAAAGTTGACGGGCAGTGAACTTCACTCCTCTGACCAGTCTCAAGCCGAAGATTCAAGCGAAAAAGTTAAAAACAAAAAAATATTTTTTGAAGAAAAAATAGCGGAACAAAAGAACCAGACACGTCAACCCAAGACGTACAGATCCCCTCACTCACCCTCTCACTCAGTCTTTCACTCACTAGAGCCAAAAAATCAACCGGAAAAAGTCAGCCCCGACGGTCAATGGTTAAAAAAACCTGATAATGATAACGATCTCCCTCCAGCGACCTGGGAGCAAGATATCCAAACCGCTGGCCAAAACCCGCCAGTTTCAGCGACCAGACACCAGCCAACAGCACCGCCTGCCAGGACTGGATTATCACTTCTTTCACCACCACATCATCAGGAAGCAGCAACTTCAACAGAAGAACAACCAAAGGCACAACCCGACGAAAGAGCAAACCAGGAGCAGGAGTTACAGGACCTTATTGATGATATAAATAACTATCTTGCACGATTAAAAGCCAGTCAGGTAAGAGCCAGTCAGGAGAGCGGCTCTGTGAACGATTAAAAAGACCGGCATTCACTGATGTGTAATCCAAATCGGCTCATCTCCCGGTTACAAACCTCTTACATTAGAGTGCTGGTCTTGCCAGAGCGGAGTTGCTATAACGCTTTCCAGTATGGGACAAGAATAAGGCTCTGAAAAATATGTCTAGTTTGGAAAACCTCCTTGAAAATAATAGTCAGTGGTCCAAGTCCGTTCGTGAAGAAAAGCCTGGCTTTTTTGAACAGCTCTCTGAGCAGCAGGCGCCCAAGTATCTCTGGATCGGTTGCTCAGACAGTCGGGTACCTGCCAACGATATTGTTGGCCTCCTTCCGGGCGAACTTTTTGTCCACCGGAACGTTGCCAATCTGGTGGTCCATACCGATCTGAACTGCCTGTCAGTGCTTCAATATGCGGTTGACTACCTGAAAGTGGAGCACATTATTGTGACGGGCCATTACGGCTGTGGTGGTGTGCGTGAAGCCATGAATAACTCCAAACTGGGTCTGATCGATAACTGGCTGAGGCATGTTCAGGACGTTAAGAAGAAGCACTCCACGCTGCTTGAGAATGCTGGCAGTGATGATGAACAGTTCCAGAGAATGTGTGAACTCAATGTTCTGGAGCAGGTGCTGAACGTCTGTCAGACAACGATCATTCAGGATGCCTGGGATCGTGGCCAGAAACTGACCGTAAACAGCTGGGTTTATGGCTTGAAGGATGGCCTTGTCAGAGACCTTGGTCTGAACGTCAGTTCAAATAAAGACATTGATGAGAAGTACCCGGCAGCGCTTGATGTCATCGCCAGTAAGCAGGGTAGCTGAATGATCTGACACAGGAGGATTCTATCCTCCTGCTAAACCTCTGCCTCCTGATTATCCGTGTCCCCCATCGGCCCCTCCCCTTCAACAGGTTGGCTATACACGTCATCGTTATAGTAATACCCGGTATTTTTATCCACTACGGCTTCAGGGCTAAAAACACCGCTGCGAATATATGGCGAGCAAGCGGCGGCAATGATGCCTATCCCCTCGCCGATGGACACATCAACAGCATCATGTTTGGCCGCCAGAGTTCTTAATGTCCCTGCCAGGACCCCAAAACCAATGGCGCCCAACACGGCGATAAACCCCTTCCCGGCCGGTGAAGCAAGCGGCTCATTTGAGCAGACGGACAGTTTTGACAGCAAACGCTTGAAGGCAGGGGAAGACAGCGCCGCAGTATCTATAACATTAAGGACAACCTGCGACCAGACAATAGCCGAAACCGCAGCATGCCCTGAGGGCATGGCCTTGAAATCATCCGGATCCATGCACAATTTTCCATGGATATAGTCAGGATTCAGGACATAGGGACGCTCCTTATCAATTTTAATTTTCATATATTCAACAATTCCAACGACACTTGCCGTTAACATCAGGGATTTCACCACTTCACTGCCTTCTCTACGGAGCATTTTTTTCGCCAGCACCCTGAATTCATTTTCATTACCACCCGGCTCCAGCCCCTGCTCTCTTGAAGGTTTGCCTGCATACAGCCGTGCTACGAATTTAGCAATATGGCTGGCAAGAAGCGTCGCGCAGCCACCATACAATACAACGTCGCTTGCACCATCAGCCCATTCCACCACCGGATCGGAAAAACCAAAATCAGCATGCGCCGACAGTGTTCCATTTCGTGTTCCTGAAGGCCCCCATTCACACCCATTAGCAGTGGGCAGACTGTTGATGACCAGCAAAGAATAAACAACGGGCACCGCTGACATCAGGCGGGTCATAAGGCTATTGCCTCCTTCGGGTGCCGCCTGCCGGAGCGAGAATCGATTATCTGTTCCGGTTTGTTGCAATATAGACGTGACCCCGGATCTGAGAACCGCACCAAACCCTCTGAACGGTTTGACCTCACCAGGCCTCGGGATGGACCGGTCAAAAGGGTTTTCAGAAATGTCATGCGGTTCTTGCAGTGGTTTTGTTGAGACAATTGTTGAGGCAATTGTTGAGACAATATTCATAAGCAAAAATCTAACGTTATTTGGCTACTCGTTAGTCTCAGGTTGCCATCACAAAGTTCCTTGCCTGAAGCGAAAAGACCATGAACGACTATAGTTCTTTTTATTTATGTTGAAGGAAGTGCCCTTTTATGCTGATCGCCTGCTGCAGAGCATCCCTGCTCATTTCCGGTGTGCTGATTTCCGGAGTCATTACTGCTGCCCTGTCTAACCAGACCGAACAGCCTGACGGCTTCTGGGTACTTGAGAATAAAGATCTGGAAAAGCCCTGCGGAGGGCTGAAACTGAATCGTCCTCAGACATTCTCTCTTGTGGTGTTTGACAGTAATTGTCAACGTTACCAGGTGGAAGGAAACGTCCGCCGAAGAGAGCACTCATGGGAGCTGAAGAGTCAGGTGGACCACAGCAGCGTGTTCACTCTGACCAGGGAATCCAATAGGCTCAGGCTGGTCGATACCGAAGGTCTGGAAATGCTGTTTACGCCAGCTACGGAGGCAGAACTGGAACAGGAATTGAACAGGGCGAGAAGTCAGCGATGTGCTTTATCCCGGCTTTAGAGAGAATCCTTTTGATTTCATATAGCCCCAAAACCGTATAATAAATTATGATATTCACACCTAAAAAAAAGCAGGGCAAAAAGATGAGTAACTCTGATAAATACCCCGTACTCATGCGGCTGATGCACTGGACTGTCGGTCTTGTTATTTTGGGAATTATTGCTTCTGGCTGGTTTATGGTCGGGCTGGAAGACAACGTCAGCTATAAATACGACATCTATCACTTGCATAAATCCTTCGGTGTTCTGGTGATCTTCCTGCTGTTTGCCCGTCTGGTGATTCGCTGGGCCAGCAAGATTCCGAAACTGCCTGACACCATGCCTGCTTATGAGATAAAACTGGGAACACTGGTTCACTGGCTCCTCTATCTCTTTATGTTCCTGGTACCGGTGAGTGGCTATATGATGTCTGACGCTGGCGGTCGTGATGTGCCGCTGTTCAACCTGGTCATGCCCAGCTTCCTGGAAAACAATCGTGAGCTGGCGGGCCTGTTCCACGATATCCACGTCACGATTCCCTATGTTCTGCTGGCCATTGTGGTATTGCACGTTCTGGCAACCATCAAGCATCGATACTTCGATAAGCCGGAGCATGATGTACTGCACCGGATGCTTTGAAGGCTGGCTTTTTCTCCCCGGGTCAGCTCCTGTTCAGGAGCTGACCGCAGTAAACGTCAATGTCCTGTGTAAAGACGCCTTGTGAAAGATATTGGTTGTAGCCATTGTCCAGATAAGCCTTGAGCAATAGCGACGTTGTTCATGTTGCTCACGTTGTTCAGATAGCAATCGCCGCTAATCAAGTGAAGTTCTGAGTCGATAAGCCCTGCATGGATCTTACGACCTTGACCAGTCTTTTTTTCGGCTCTGCCTATAAGCCTTTAAGCCAGCATCGAGAGGTGATTGCAGATGCCCTGGTTTTATTAAACAGACAGCTGCAGAGCCGATTAACGTCCGATGACCAGTGGCATCAAAGAGCGGAATGGCTGATTGATTTTTCTCCATCCGTTGAAAAACTGGAGCAGGAAGTTCTGGCCAGGGTAAACCAGCCAACGTTGACAGCGCAGCGCAAGGGTCAGGTACTCTCTCTTCTGCAGACCCAGAATAACCTGGCGAACCTGATCTGCCGATTGGCTGAGCGATTAACTTATCGACCTCCCATGCTGACTGGAGACTTGCAGCGCTCTGTGGAACAGCTTAATCAGCACTTTGCCCGGGCTGTATTTTGCCTGAAGTCTGGCGTTGCAAAACAGAACCGTCTGGGCATGGCGGGTTTTAGAAAACCACAATCCCGGGCGTTGCTGACAATAAATCAGGAAGTAATGATTGCGGTGAATGGGTTACAGGGCAGGATTTCAGCCTGCAAAGGGGAAGTCTTTCACAATGAAGGAGAGTTGGACCCTCTTGATATGGCGCTTTTACTGCTGTCTCTTGAAGATATGGATGACCTTACACTCTGGATTCGCTTAATGGTCATCCACATGCAACGGCTTTAACGCGCAAAAATGGTGAAATGAGAGGAGGATTTTCGATCAATACGGTCTCTATTTAATAATGCACTCTACCCGCTTTTTCTGTGTTTTTTCCAGGTACTCCTGGAATTCTTTTGGCAGTCTTCCTGTTGTTGAACCTTCCCAGTGCACGGTTTGTCCCGCTGAATTTTTATATTGAAAGGTATGCTTTGCAACAGTTCGTCGACGTTTGCCTGTTTTCCCCGGGTCGTTAATGTTGTCCAGATCCGAGAGCGTAATACCAAGCTCAGCCATTTCTTTGTGAATAGCGACAATATCTTTCATTTTTTTCTGTCGTTTTGCATCCTCTTTAACCCTGGACTGCAATTTTTCCTTATGCACCTCTTTCAGGCGGTCCAGAATCTTTTCAAGCTCCTGAACACTGACATCTTTGAATAGAGAGCGAATCCGGGATTTACTACCCAGCCGATGATGTAACTCATCCAGTAATTTCATTGTATACCCTCAATCTACGGGAGCCTTTGACCATATGAGACTGGCAATGGCCTATCAACACGGTGCATGACATTAAGAAAGTCGACAAATTTCTGTTACGCAAGACTGGAACGGTTACCTGTTCGTTGTTCAGGTATGGAGTAATACACAGAATGCTTCTGCCTATTCCTCGTTCAATATGAATTAAAAGTAATGTATTTTGTTTGATTGGCAAGGAAATGGTGAGTTTGATCCTACGAAAATACGGTGCTTCATTTTACGGATACCACGATTTGCAGACGAGTACAGCCCTCTATTAATCAAATGATGGCGCACCTGTTTTACTCAGATGCCCTGCTGGATTGCATTGACTACACAGGGCATCAGCGGTGGGTTGGTGGGAGTTTTTGTTTTAGACATTTAACAGTAGTTATCTGAACCACTTCTTTCATCCCTTCGGTTTTCAGCCAGAGCCGCATCGTTTTACTTTTCTCTGTATTAATTGAAGGCAGATACATTGGAGGGAATCTGTTGACCCGTCGATAACAGAGGCTATAGCCCTGTATTTTTCACTCATGGCTATTGTGGCGCTCATGGCGGTTTGGAATGGGTGTTATCGGTTGGCCATCAAGACACGTTAGTGACTAATTATGCTCGGACGCGTTGTTCTTCCAACAGCCCTGTTGCTGTTGACTTACGGCTTTTGGGTTAGCTCAGAGTTTCAGGTGATCACGGCTGGCGTGGTTATTTTTCTACTGGGTATGGTTTATCTTGAAAAGGGCTTTAAAGTCTTTACCGGGGGATTACTTGAGGCGTTCCTTCAGAAAACCACCGACAGTCTCTGGAAAAGTCTGACATTTGGTATCACGACCACCGCTGTCCTGCAGTCCAGTTCCCTGGTTTCTGTCATTGTCATTTCATTTCTCAGTGCGGGCCTGATTGGCCTGACCGCTGGCGTTGGCATCATTTTCGGGGCAAATCTGGGCAGTACTTTAGGTGCATGGTTAGTTGCCTTGTATGGTATGAAATTAAAGCTGATTTCCTATGCCATGCCATTACTCGTCTTCGGTTTGATATTGAGGGCTCAGCAGGAGAAAAAATTCAGTGGTTTCGGTTACATCCTGCTGGGTATTGGCTTTCTCTTTCTTGGCATTCATTACATGAAGGGGGGGTTTGAAGCATTCCAGAATGTTATTGATTTCAGCAGTTTCTCCATGGCAGGCATGCAGGGCGTCCTGGTATTCACACTGTTTGGTGTTCTGGCTACCATCATCATGCAGTCAACCAATGCGGTGCTGGTACTTACCTTTTCTGCCCTGGCCACGGGCCAGCTGACTTACGATAATGCCCTGGCACTGGCTATCGGTTCAAATATAGGTACAACTGTAACGGCAGTGCTGGGAGCGATGGGGGCAAATGCTTCCGGGAAACGGTTGGCGGTGGCACATATTACGTTTAATGTCGCCACCGCAATTCTGGCGATCCTGTTGTTACCCCAGTTAAAGGCGCTTGTGGATTTTACTGCCGGATTTTTGCCGATCGAGGCAGACGACTACAGTCTTAAGCTTGCGCTATTCCACAGCCTGTTTAATGTCATGGGCATATTGGTTCAACTTCCTTTTATTAACCTGCTTATCCGCTGGCTGGAAACGCTCTTTGTTGATTCTGCCGGGCACTCTCACCTGAATCTTGCCACTGAGGATAATCCGGCAATTCACCGGGCACGCCACTTAACACCGGCAACATTAAATTATCCGGATACGGCGCTAAGGGCCCTGACCCGGGAGTGTGACCACCTATACAGGAATACACTGGAACTGATCTGTTATGGGATATATCTGACCGGTGACAAGCTGAGGGAGTCTGACAGCCTGACGGATCTGGTTAACAATTGGGTTCGTGATAATCAGCCCTGGACCATAAAAGAGCTTTATATCCGACATATCAAAGGTATATATGCGGATATTATTCACTATTCAGGGGCCATAGAAGGCAATCTTCCGAGACCACAGGTGCAGGAGTTATTTGCACTCAAGGTTGCCTGTCGTGATTTTGTCCAAGCCATCAAGCATGTAAAGCATATCTATAAGAATATGGGGCACTACCTTCATTCGGATAATGAGCAGATACGCCATCAGTACAATCAGCTCAGACTTTGCCTTGCATCAGTTTTGAAGCTGATTGATGTATTGGGAGTACGTCGAAATTATGATCATATTCGTCAGCATGCGGAACAGTTAAAGCAGGAACTCAGGGAACAGGATGAGCAGATGCACAAAAAGCTGAATGAACTCATCCGCTCCAATCAGGTTGACTCATTTATGGCCAGCTCTTTGATGAATGACAGTGCTCATGTACACGATGCCTGTACCAACCTTATCGATGGGGCCGTGATTATGTTGACCAGGGATCGGGAAGAATATCGAGAGATCGATCTTAACTTTGATGTTCGTTCTGACACCAATTCCACCTCCTGAACATAAACTGCGAAGCCACCATATTCAGAAGGCAGATTTTGTATAATTATCAGGCGACCATTAGCTTGAAGCCTATTTTGGCAAGATAGCTTCGTTCTGAATCAAAGTTTGCCACGGTCAGCGGGTGTTGTTCGATCCATTCGTCCGGGAAAAACAGGGATACAGTGGAGCCGGATGCGCTGATGGAATATTCCGGTAAGGTATCATCGCGACCATGACTCAGCACATTGGCAATTCTCAACAGGATAATCAGCGGTATCAGCTGGCGTGATATCGGTTTTGGCCAGCCAGAAAGCAGCGATTTGGATATGGAACGTCGGTGACCCCTGACCAGTAGCGCAAGCTGCTGCTGCTCTCTCTTGCTGAACCCCATCAGGTCAGAGTTATCAATCAGGTAAGCGCCATGTCGATGGTACTGTGTATGGGATATATCAAGCCCTATCTGACAAACGCGCGCAGCCCAGCAGAGCAGCTCAAGATCATTGTCCTCCAGCCCCCAGGTGTCGGCGGTCATGGCAAAGCAGTTCCGGGCATGTTTCATAACCCTGAAGGCCTGTTGCTTATCAACATGATAGCGGCTCATCAAGGCATTGATGGTTCGCTCCCGCACGTCTTCATGGCGGTCCCGGCCGAGCATATCGTGCAGGACCCCTTCCCGAAGGGCGCCGTCAGAGTAATGCATACGCTCGATGCCAAGAGCATCAAAGCCTGCCATGAGAATGGCCAGACCGGCGGGAAAAATCGCCTGACGATCAGGCTTCAGCCCCGGAAAACGGACACGACCGATCTGGCTGAACTTCAGGACTTTTTGCTTGAGCATCTCAAGGCTGTCCCGGGTGATGGTATCACTCTCACCCATGGCCTGCAGAATGCTGCTGACCGCCCGGACGGAACCGGATGACCCAACGGCATCAACCCAGCCCAACCGGGTAAATGACTGTTCAATATTGAGTAATTCAAGTCGTGCCGCATAATAAGCCGACTGGAATCGTTGTGGCGATAACTCTCCGGTGCCAAAAAAACGGTCGGTAAACACCACACAGCCCATGTGCAGGCTTTCCATCAACTTTGGCTCAAAACGTTCGCCGATAACGAACTCAGTACTCCCGCCACCGATGTCCATCACCAGGCGGCGCTCATTATCATCAGACTGGGTTTGGGCTACACCAAGATAGATGAGACGTGCTTCTTCCCTTCCCGCAATAATTTCAACCGGATACCCCAGGATCGACTGGGCTTTCTCAACAAAAACATCGCTGTTTCGGGCCTTACGCAGGGCATTGGTGCCCACAACCCTGACCGCTTGAAAGGTATTGCCAGAGAGGTATTGTGCAAACTGCTCCAGGCAGCTGAAGCCCCGCTTCATTGCTTCAGCCGTGATCTCGTCGTGCTGGTTAAGCCCGGCAGCTAACTGAACTTTCTTACCCAGCCTTTCTACCGGGCGGATTTCACCCTGATCCACCCTGGCCACGATCATGTGAAAGCTGTTTGAGCCAAGGTCTATGGCGGCTACCAGTGGTAGGCTGCTGGACTGTTCACGCCCTTGTTGTGTCATCGTATTTCACAGCTAATAGATTGAAAAAATTTTGTTTTTCAGTGCCGTCAACGCTTGTTTCGCCAAATTGGCAATACCGGGTTGCAGACCAGAGCATAACATAAGCCTGGTCATGGACAGAGCACTCAGCCCTCGGCTCCCAGAGCCAAAGTCATCTTAGCCGTGGACGAAGAAAAAATCCTTTCGGGAGCAACGAAATGGTCTGAGGACTTTATGCAACCCTGGGCTTTTGCCACTGGGCACCACGCCCTCTGCCGACCGGTTCCAGCAAGCCTTCCGCACGCATCTGCTGAACCACTTTTTTGACCAGTTCCCGGCTGACTGTCGGTATTTGCAGGCAAATATCCGCAATGGAAAAAGCATGACGGGTCTGCTCAACAGCCATTCTTACCAGCTGTGATTTGGGCGCGCGACTGCCCTGCCACTGCAGGGTATGAATTTTATCTTCCAGCTCATCGTAAGCACGGATCAGGGTATTCAGGAAAAAATCAATCCACGGCATCGGGTTGTGCTGCCCTTCATGCCAGCCTTTTACACTCAGCTGTAACGCTCTTTTATAGGCCTGCTCATGCCGGACCAGAACCCGCTCAAGACTAATCAGCTGAGCGACCTGATAGCCATTAAGTGCCAGCATCATCGCCATCATCAACCAGGCTATTCGGGCATTGCCATCGCTGAAAGGGTGAATACAGAGAAAATCCAGTACTACCGCTGGTATCAGTAACAGAGGCTCAACCTGGTGCTGAAGCCCCTCATGATAATACGCCACCAATTCATCCATTGCGTCGGCAACCGCTGTGGCTGGCATGGTTCGATACAGAACACCGATTCTCTGGCCTTTGCTGTCCCGCTCAACAATCTCTTTATTGGTAACCCGCCAGCGTCCTCCTTCGTGGGGCACATGGGCATATAACATGGCGTGCAGCTGCCGGATAAGGCTGACCGACAAGGTCATGTGTTCGCCTGGCTCAACCACAATCTCCAGGCCATCCCGATAGCCAGCAACCTGCCTCTCAACCGGCGCGGTCGGACGGTATTCCTTGTGTACCAGTGTACGGACCAGCTCTCTGGAAACGACAATGCCATCCAGACGGCTGCTGTATTCCACAGATTCCAGTACCGCAACCTGACGGAGCGTATCCAGGACCTCCGGTTGTTGACGGATGGTCACCAGTTGACGGCCTCTGAATTCTCCCAGTTGCCGAAAAAGACCCAGCTGATAACTGCTGAAGGCATAACCGGTTAGATGCTGAAGTGTTTTCATACGCAATTAGATTAAAACTTACAGACTTGTACACACATCAAATTACAGACCATGGCGTCCGGGTCATTTCGGCAGGATGAGGCACAAGGGTTAAATTCCCCACCCAGCTCCGTACAGGTTTCTTCTGCCATGAACTCACACTCCTGATGCTCTTCCAGCCAACGGCTTCCCTCAAAAGAGAGGCAAGCCAGCACATTCTCAGGCCCGGTTGCCGTGATCTGGGCAGGAATGGAGCGCGTCATGCGAACATCTTTCAGGACTCCGGCTTTGCTCAGTGCCATCACCTGCAGCATCACGGGGTCAGGAGTCATGGTTGAACCGGTAAACTGACGGGTTACGGCTATTTCCGGGCTTTGTCCATTAACATCCTGTGACTCCTGAGTGGCGGCACAGCCAGCCAGCAACATTGCCAGTGAAACCAGCATTCCAGAAATGATTTTTTTCATTGAAATACCTCAATCCGGTAAAAAATAGTATTTATTCACCGGGGCGTGACATTGTCCAGCCAAATCGCTCCAACAGTTGATCAAACACAGTATCCATAGGAGCATAAAAAGTAATGGGCTTCCCGGTAACAGGGTGATCCATTGCCATTTTGGAGCAATGCAGCAGCAATCGGTCAGCTTCAAAGTGCTCTGCAAAATACCGGTTATGGTTTCCCTTCCCGTGCTTGGCATCACCAATAATGGGGTGGGAGATATGCTTCATATGCCGACGAACCTGGTGCTTGCGACCGGTTCCGGGCTTTGCCTCCACCAGCGAATACCGGCTGCAGGGGTATCGGTCAATCGCTATTGGCAGTTCAACCGTTGCCAGCCGATGATATTCGGTTATCGCTTCCTGGGCAGGTTTATCCTGACGCACTTTGCGATCGGCTATTTTATCCAGCTTCTCCTTCAACGGATGGTCAATCACACCAGACTCAGGTGTATAGCCCCTGACAATGGCATGATAGATTTTACGGATCTGGCCTTCCTTAAACTGCTCACCTGCCAGTCTGGCAACGTCGGACGACAGGGCAAAAACAAGCACTCCGGACGTCGGTTTATCCAGTCGATGAAGGGGAAACACAGGTTGACCGATCTGATCCCTCAATAGCTGAATGGCGAAGCGGGTCTCATGACGATCAATCATGGATCGGTGCACCAGCAAACCGGAGGGTTTATTGATAGCCACCAGCCACGGGTCCTGATAGATAATATCAAGGTGTTCTGCAGGCGCTTTGATCATGCCTTTTGTCCAACCCAAAAAAATCTCCAAGAGTAAGTAGCTAACCCTATGAAATCAATATTTCATAGGGTTAGCTACTTAAAGGCTTTCGAAGATCAAATCCATTGATGAAGGGAAAGTTAATTTTCCCTGTTAAAATATCCTTATTAAAATATAAGGTTGTGTTAATTCCTGATCACAACCATACCCTCCCGTTCCGGTATATCTCACACTGTCTGTCAGACACTTTTATTTCTCTGGTCTAAACTAAATCCTCTTAGCCATATCAAGTGCAGAGCTATGTCATTAGTTGTTAATTTTCTCAATGAATTCAGGGACTGCCTGCTCAATGGTAATGAAGATCAGGTTCTGGAATTGAATATGCCTGACGACTTCACAGGCTGGGGTATCACCGAAAGTGACAATTACCATTGTCTGGCTGATCTGTATAAGCGGTCAGGGCGATACTTTCAGGAACGGGACTCCGTCGATATTCAACTGGAACCATTAGATAGCTTTGGCAATGGCAAAGCCATGATGGTCGCCTGCCGTTTCAAACGTAACATTCAATTCAAGAGTGGTTTAAGGCTGAAAGACAAGAATTTGCGGCTAACATTTTACCTTGTTGAACATCAGGGCAAGCTCAGGATCCGTCATAGTCATCTCAGCAAAGCCTGGCCGGAGGCAATGCCATTCCCGGTTACCCCTGTTCCCGGAAGACCTCAACCAGAACTGACGGATCACTCTGTACGGCTGGACTCTATCAGCATCGCCCCATTTCTTGACGCACTGAACAAGCGGGTCAATTACATTGAATCCGTTGATATGTCCGGGCTTGAGTCTCTTCAGCACCCAAGTCAGAGCAGGGTTTATTTTCCGATTCAGGGAAACAGCGAGCTTCGTGGAACCCGGCAATATACCCGGCATCTTCATGCTCTTGCTGAAAAGTACGCCAATCCATTGCTTAAATACCATCACCCGGTAGCCTTTCAGGATCAATCTCTGGTCTGTCTCTGTGCCTATGCTGAATCGTCCTGTCTGGATCAGATCACCGGTGAAAAAATCAGTGCCTCGCCACTGCGGGTAACCTACATACTTCAGGAACATGAAGGCCAGTGGTTATGCCGACACAGCCACTGGTCACTGCCCTGCCCCGCCCCTGCTAATGATGTTTGAAAATAAATTAATCGCCGCCTGGCTTCAAAGCAGGTCAGCAACATCAGCCCTGAGCAACGGCTCCTTGCCCAGATCAAAACCGGCAACCGCAATATGCAGGGTAAACAGTTGCTTCAGCGTGGCAAAGTCTCTCGGCCCGGGCCACTGGTCTTCATCCTCAGTCCACACAGAGAACTCATTCTCCAGTATGGAGCGCGCTTGATCACTGATACCATCGACCAGACCCTGTTCAGACTCATGCTCGTCAAAAAGGTAGGCACCACCTTCAAGGTCCCACGCCTCTGGCAGCTCGACATCCAGACTTTCTACCCAATCGATGAACTCTGTTTTTGGCTTCAAGGTAATGACACAACGGTTAATAAACTTCATTTTTCGCCTGTTTAATCAAGTAGTGTGTAGACCATCAGTTGGCAGATTAGCACTCTTTCAAGAAAACAGGACAGGAAAGTCGACTTTGCGTTCCCTTGCCAACAACCCTCCACCAAAATTGTGAGATTCTACACCGAATTTTTCATTCAAGGCTGCAAACTTTTTATTGATATCTTCCAGCTCTCTGGATATTAATGATCCCAATCAGTTGATCGGGAATCACTGATAAACTGTGATAGTCGTCAGCATGATAAAAATAAGCATCCGAGGGATAAAAAAGCGGGAATAAATGTCATAGAAAATGATCGAAAACTGAATTGGAATATCAAAATGTATGGTGCAGTTTCCAATAGTAATGGCCAGAGCACATTCACCGGTGCAGCTCGATCTGGCCTTGATGCCACAGATAAGTCATCAGCTCCTGTTCTTCCTGCCTTGCCAAAAAAGACTTCCCTTGCCCAAAGCCCTGCACCTTCCACTGCCCTGACGGCAAGAACCATCGCATCATCAGGGCATTATAACCCAAGGCCCTTGCCGAAAAACTGGCAATGCCAATTTATCTCTGGAGTCCTGAATGGAGAAGTACGCACCATTTCAGCATTGCTTCAACAAGGTGCCGATGTTAATTGCAACCTCTCCGGACAGATTTCAAGATTACATCAACAATCTGTCAACATCAGCGGGGTAGCTCCCTCCACTGTCGCCTACCTGGCCAAGAGTGTTGCGCGGGGATTGCCGTGCACCCCACTCTGGCTGGCAACCAGGGCTGGCGATCTTGAAATGGTAAAACTTCTGCTGGCCGAGGGGGCACTCCCTGATGCCAGTGACCCTCGCTATGCACCTCTGACAATAGCGGCTGCTTCCGGGCATCAGGAGATTGTCAGGGTTCTGCTGCAATATAATGCAGATATACAAGCTGGCAGTGCCACAGGTGCTAAATCACCATTGTACTGGGCCATTCATGCTGGTCATCAGTATATAGTGGAGTTTCTGGAAAAGAACGGTGCGTACCTGCAAATCGGTTGCCCGGGCATGGGCGCCCCGATTCAACAAGCCGCCAGAATGGGGTTGTCCAGGGTTATAGAGTATCTGCTCAATCTGGGCGAGGACATTGATAACCACAGTACCGGCCCGCTTACCCCGGTTTATGCCGCAGCGATCAACGGCAATTTCGAGCTGGTCAGGTCACTGCTTGAACGAGGCGCAAACAATAGCCATGGTGAAACCGGTGACAATACCCTGATCTGGGCTGCCTGCCACAGCGGCAACCTGCAAATGGTCAACTATCTGCTTGATCAGGGGGCAGACATCAACGCCAACTGCGGTAATACCTACTCCCAGACAAACCCGCACCCCATCGAGGCAGCGGCCTATTCTGGCAATGTGCAACTGTTGAAGCTCTTGCTGGAGCGCCTGAAGCTGAATATTAACACCCCCAACCTCAGCGCCACTCTGTTCCGGCAAGCTGCTGAGGGTGGCAAAGTGGTGATGATGGATTACATACTCAAGAGGGTAACCATCAACATTAATGAGAAGGGTTACCATTCCCCGATCTCTGCAGCGGCCCGCAGTGGCTCCATCGAAGCGGTGGAATGGCTGCTTGACAAGGGCGCAGACATTGAAGCCAACTGCACAGGCCAACAAACCCCTCTGTGTCAGGCTTGCGCCCGGGGGCACCTCGAACTGGCCAAATTCCTGCACAGCAAGGGGGCAAGACTTGACGGCAAGACAGGGTTGGATTCGCCAATCTATTGGGCAGCCAGCTCCGGCAGTATTGATACCGTGGCATATTTGCTTGACAGGGGCGTCAGCGTCAATGCCAGCGCTTCAGGCTTTTATACTCCTATCTATAAAGCAGCGGGGGAAGGGCTTGGGGAGATGGTGGAATATCTGCTGGAAAAAGGCGCAGATGTCAATGCCAACAGTGGGAAGGATATGCCTATTGTCAAGGCGGCATCGCGGGGGGACCTTGAGCTGGTCAGGCGTCTGGTTCATAAATCCGCAACAATTAATGCGCATTCTTTGCTCCGCGCTGCCGCAATGGGGGGGCATTGCCCCGTATTGGAATATCTGTTTGAAGAAAAAACAATACTGCAGCGTATCGAATCGTCACACTTTTCAATGCCGATCACTCAAGCGTCCATTCTGGGCCAACTGAACGCAATAAAGTATCTGCTCGGCGCATTCGAGACCCATTTCAGTGCTGCCCCCAGGCCTGATATCTCCGAACCCTTCTGGTTAGCGGCCCAGGGAGGCCATACTGATGTGGTGAGGTATCTTGTTGAGCTGGGGGCTGACGTTAATATGGAATACCAGAACCTTGGCAGCGCACTCTGGACTGCATCACAGTATGGTCATCTGGATACCGTCAAGTACCTGCATCAACAGGGTGCCAACATTCGCTACTCAAACCCCTACAACAACACGGATGTACTGTCTGTCGCTGAGCAAAAGGGCCATCAGGATGTGGTTGAATTCCTGCAACAACAGCTTAATCACTGTCCTCCCAATCTCCAGCAGTCCCTGCCGGAAGCCCTGTGGGCGCTTCCCCTCCATGGGTCAAAAGATGGGTCAAAAAATATGTGAAATGTAAAATGGGTCAATAAGGCAAAGATGAGACAAAAAGGGATATTATTGAACGGGAATTAAAACTCCATTTTCTTCATCAGTCATTGAATCACCAGAATAGAATTATTGCTGAAAATAATCCCTCAGGATTGGCCAACCATAATAGGCAAATATTGCGCCCACTAACACCCAAAATGAACGGCTTGAAAGGATATCAAGAAAAGTAGCAGGTATTTCCTTGAGACACATCTTCAAGAAATCAATCTCAGTCAGAACTGCATGTGCATACTCATCAGTAATGCCGTGTTCGTTGGCAAATTCCCTCACTGCCTGCTCGTAACCATCACTAAACCCGATATCGATAAGCAACGATTCGGCCAGCCGATTACCCAGACTCTTTGTGTAAGCGGTAAATGGCTCACCACACCTTTCCACCGGGCAACTCGGGTATATAAAGGGAGGAACCACCACGCACTTTTTATGAAATGCATGACCCCGGGCGCACTTGATAACCTCTGGCGGATTGCCAACATCCATTGGTATCTGGCATAGCCCACAACTGTTTACTGTCATTGCGTTAGCCATTTCATCATTACCTCTTAATCAAATGAACTTTTCATGTTGGTAAAATAATGACTTTTATGACTGATGATTTACAAACAAGTTCAACAACTCCGTGAGTAGCTTCAAGAATTTTGTTGTTTTCATGGAACGCATAGTCAAGAGCGTTTACCTTGGCTTCCAGTGACATAGGTACTAGGAGGCTGTCCGAGAATAGACTGCCATCCTTGCTACGGGCGCTATTCTCGGACAGCCTCCTACCTGTTTTTATTGAATGAGCCATGAGCATAGTAGACATTGAGAGATGGCACAGAGACACCTGACACCAGCATCAGCGGGTGTTTTATATACCAATCTATTTATCAGAAGGAAGGTTTACCAAACCCGTCGTAAAGCATTGCCTGATCGGGCCGGGCCGCGCAGGCGGTGATATAAGACAGGAGCGCCGGGCCGCGCAGG
>NZ_JAHHPP010000182.1 GCF_024606265.1 Endozoicomonas sp. SESOKO1 | reverse complement strand
GGTTCCCTTCTGGCAGCGGGCGGATTGGGGATTGCCGGCTTTACAGGCTATCAATGGATTACCGGTTACCAGGAAGGGTTGCGTGGTCAGGAGCTGGCGATGAAACCACTTACCCGTGGTAAAGAACTGGCAAGCGCTGCGGTCAACTCGGTATCACAGGGTATTAAGGGAATCCGGGAACGAATGAACAGGCAGAGTGTTCCTGCGCAGGAACCAGCCCGTGAAATAAATGAACTCGGTACAGACTGGGACGACTTGATAAAATAGAATCAAGGGGAGATGGGCAGGCCATTAGGAATTGGCCTGAAATAATTTCGATAGGCTCTTTTCGAATTCCAAACTGCTGAGCTATCCTTGGTGGATATAATTAGCCATCGTCAGCATTGACCATGAATATAGGCCGGATCTCAGATCTCATCAGTAATGAAACCTGCTTTGAGATGATCCGTGAGAACCGCTGGCCAGATGGCACTGTTCTCTGTCCGCACTGTGATTCTGAGAATGTCAAAAAGAATGGACACGACAATGTGCAGGTAGAGTGCCAGCACTGTTACTGTAAAGTTTCCCATGCCAAGATCCCTTTGCTCTCGATGCCAACGCCCGGAAAAACAGTGTTACTGTAAAGCGCTCAAAGAAGAGACTGCCTGCATGGATATTATTATTCTGCAGCATCCCAGAGAGTCCAGGCACCCATTGAATACGGCGCGCATTCTGGAGCTGGGTATCGGTAATTGCGAGGTATGGGTGGGTGAAGATTTTTCCGCTCATTCACAACTTCTGAGAACGCTGGCAGAAAAGAACTGCTTCCTGCTATTTCCCGGAGCGAATGCCAGGGCCAGCCAGGATGTCCTGCGAACTGAGAGGCCGGAAGTACTGATTATCCTGGATGGAACCTGGCGAAAAGCCAAAAAGATTTATTACTGCAACCCACTGCTGCAGCAGCTGCCCGGTATTGAACTGACCGATCTTTCCCTATCCGACTATCGCATTCGAAAAGCACCCGGAGCTGGCGCCTTATCAACGGTGGAAGCTGCGGTTACCCTGCTGCGTCAGGCCAGCCGGGACAGCAAGGCACATCAGCAGCTTCTGGACACATTCAGCCTTATGATTGACCAGCAAATCAATGCCATGGGACAGGAGGTTTTCAGGAAAAATTATCAACAGGACAATGGCTGACCAACTACTTTCGCCACTTGATATTACAGCCGATACTGGGCTTCTGGTCTTCACTGACAGGCAAGCCTTTCAGTAGAGCGGTCATGGCACTGCGGAGATCGTTACCGGTCACCGGCCTGCCATTCCCCGGCCTTGAGTCGTCGAACTGGCCTCGATAAACGCAGGTCAAAACACCATCAAACAGAAAAAAGTCTGGGGTGCATTCCGCGTTATAGGCTTTAGCCACTTGTTGTGTTTCATCATAAAGATAAGGAAAGCCATAACGCTTTTGAGCCATCAACTCAGGGCTATCCTGGGGATAATCAGCCACATCATTGGCGCTGATCGCGACAATCCCCAGATCCGTGCCATGAAACTCCTTACCCAATGCCACCAGCGCTTCTTCAATATGAACAACGTAAGGACAATGGTTACAAATAAACATCACCAGAAGCCCTTTACTTCCTGCCACATCAGCCACTGTTTTTTCTGTCCCGGTGAAAACATCCGGCAAACTGAAATCCGGAGCCTGAAAACCCAGTTCAACCATAGAAGACGGTGTGAGTGCCATGATTTGTCACCTCTGTTTTTTTTGGTCAGTTGTTTAGTCCGGAATGTTTCTGCAATGCACCGGAATCATGGCACAAGCAATGCCCCGGCACCACAGGGCTGTCAACAGAGCTTAAAACTCTGCTAACTTAGAATGACAATAATCAATAGTGAGCCTATGGGAAGATCATCCTTATTCAACCGGCAACAGGTGTTAAGCGACGCTCTTGAGCTTTTCTGGTCCAGGGGGTTTTATGCCTGCTCATTGAAGCAACTGGAAGAAGCCACTGAAATGCATCCGGGTAGCCTCTATTATCACTTCCGGAATAAAGAGCAATTATTTCTCTGCATTCTTGAGCACTATCTTGAATGGCAGCTGCAACCAAGAATCGATAAATACCTGGCCTACAATCCATCGCTACTGGATCTCCGCCGCTTCTTTACTTCCGGTTATCGTCATGGTCAGGATGCCAGCTATCGAAACTGTTGTTTCCTGGTCAACACCAGCAACGAACTCCATCTACTGCCATCCGAAGCATCAGAACTGGTGCAGAAAGGCATCCAGATGCTACGACATGGCTTTATTGACTTTATGGGGAAATATACGGAACCGGACAAAAACAGCAGTGCGGCTATTGACCCTGAGGTCATCGCCAGTGAGCTTCTGAACCTGTACATGAGCATCCAGCTTATGGCCAAAATAAACCCGAACCAGCATGCCCTGGACAAACAGGTCAGACAGAGCCTGGATAACCTCTTTCCTCTCCTGCCCCGACAAAGCCCGCCATGATCGACTCAGCCCAACCCATCGCCAACGGCAGTTCCGGAAGTTTGCCGAATAAAGCAAAACACACAGAATCCCTGTACCATATTGAGTATCAATTCGGACTTTTCAGCATCAAGTCATGACCATCAAACAGATTATTGTTCACAAACTGGACCTTGCCCACGGTTCAGGGCAGCTACAAGCCATTCCAGCTTCCCAAAGTCTGGCCTCCTCCCCCTCTCTGGAGCTGGTACTGGACGACTTGCTGCAAACCTATAATAAAAAACCGGACAAGTGCTATGGCCAGTTTTCCGACCTGGCAGAGGACAGTTTTCCTGAGCGCCTGAAGCAATATATGGATCAGAGTTCCGATGAGCAGGCTTCCGGTTTTACCCGGCTCACCACAGACACACTGACCAGCCTTGGGCAAAACCTCAGTGAGGCCGGAGCCATCAATGGTGGCTACGTGATGTTCGCCGACTATCAACAGGGCCTGACCCGGTATCTACTGCTTTGCATGCTCAGCAGCCAGAACAGTGTCACCATTACGGATGAGCTGACCATTCAGGACACGTCCTACCTGGATACTGCCCGGATGTCCCTGGCCTGCCGCATCAATATCACCGACTGGCAGAAAAACCCGGAAGCGGGGCGCTATTTATCGTTTCTTCGTCCAAAGGGAGGCAAACGTCTCAGTAGCGTATTCCAGGAGGTGATTGGCTGCAGCGAAACCAGCAGCAGCAAAGAAGAAGCCGACACCCTGCTCAAGGCAGTAGAAGCCTATTGTCAGGAAGAGCCGGTGGAAGAGAACCGAACCATTGTTAAACGACAGGTTTATGATTACTGCCAGAACAGACTGGACGAAGGCGAAAGCCTCTCCATGCAGGAGCTGACTGGCCATCTGAGTGAAGCCGGCCCGGACGACTTTGCCCGCTTTGTCAACACTCAGGATTATGACATGAGCACCCCGATGTCCCCCGAACGTCGCAAGTTAACGCAGCTGGTACGCTATACCGGGCGAAGCAAGGGACTCAGTCTCTCTTTTGATGCGGAATTACTGGGTGGTCAGATTCGCTATGATGAAACCAACGACCAACTGATCATCACCGGGGTTCCTGACAAACTGAAAGCACAGCTCAAACAGAAGTAAGTAGCTGGCCATACCAGAGCAACTTTGCTACAAATAGAATCAAGGGACTGCTTAGACACCCATGGACGGGTACCTGCACACTGCAAAAGCTTTCATTCGCAGAGAGCTTCAGGCCTGCTTCCTGCAGCGAGTACCCGGCTTGCCAATAAACACCTGATAAAAAATAACCCGGAAGCCACTATGATTTTTCGTACAGCTTTTCATGCGGCTTTTCGTACAGCTTTTCATGCAGTAACGACAACCACCCTGTCCGCACTCCTGCTGACATTCGGTGTAAAAGCAAGCGAAAACGAACCCTCTGAGCTGCTTCCTGCCACCATTATCCAGCAGCAGATAATGCTCAATGACATACTGATCAGCATTCACCGCCTGCAGCTGGATTTGCTCGACAAGGATGCCAGGGAAGCCCTGGAGCATGCTCAGCAATCATTAAACATCAGCATTCACACGCTGCCGGAAAACCTTCACGACCCAGAGACCAATAACCTGCTGGAAAGCGTCCTGACCCTCTGGCCTGTGATCAGCAAACACATTATCTGGCTGAGCACCATTCCAGCCATTTACGAGCCACCTTCAGCGACCTCATTACTGCAGGTACTGGCCAAAATGGATCGCCAGCTGTTGCTGCTGAGGCAGAAAACGACCAAAGTCCCGCCCGGAAATAGGGATAAGCCACGTTTTCTGGAACAAGCGCTACTGATGCAATATATGACCAGAGACTACCTGAGCCTGCTGGTTTCAGAACAGAATGCCGAGACAGCCGATTCTGGCCAAATGCAGCTGAAAGCACAGGCTAACCGGTTCGATCAGCGCATGACGGCTTTTAATGAAGAGTTCAGTGATCATCCACATGCCATGGTGCCAGTCCATCAGGCACTCACCACCTGGTCATTTATTCGCAGCAGTTTCGATAAGTTTCCAGAACAACAGACTCCAGACCTGGTAGTACGCTACGGAAGTATCATCGTCAGTAAACTCTCTTCAGTCCATCGCATGTTCTAGAGAACAGGTTGCCCTACTGCTCTCCATAACCGTAAGAATTTCAGTTACAGACATCCTTTCCTGCAAATAAACCTCTGCCTCTCCCCACTCAAAGGGCACAGTGAACCGGTCGGTAACTTTAAATGCCTGCTGATGAAGAAAGGGCTGCAGCGCATAACTGACCGTAATGATTTTTATGCCTGCAGGCAGTTCAGCCAAACGCTCAGCCAGTTCTGTAATCATATGATCATCAAGGTTTGAGCCATACAGGTAGATAATTGATGCGTCTTCCAGTGGAGATTCCAGATAGTCTTCACAACGAACATCAATGCCACGCAGTCGCATACGCTGGCTGGTACGCTGCAAGCGCCAGCAGAACAGTGGAATCTGCTCAATAGCGGTAACCCGGCACCCTTTAACACCCTGCAACCAGACACTGGTAAAACCACTCCCGGCGCCCAGCTCAAAAACATGGTCTTCAGAAGTTACACCAGATTTTTCAGCAATAATCTCCAGACTGGTCAACGGCGTTTCACCATAGACATAAATATTTTCAGCCCTGATACGACGCTGATAACGACGACTGACTGCATACGGGCTATCCAGAAGATAACTCAGCTTCAACCATAGCCATGGAAAAACAAACCGCGGCTGTCTGCCATAACATTTCAGCTCCCTGAAACTCTGTCGCCATTGATAACGCCACTGCCTGAAAGCAAGTAATAACAATTCCCTGTTGAATGCCATGCCTCTGCCCCTGATCAAAAATGAGGACGAACTGTCTCGAAAATGCCCTGCACCCCTTATATTAATAACAGCCACTTTGCAGAACTCAAAATACCGACCGTATTATTTTGTTCTGTGACATAGAGCGCCCCAGAAGAGTGATTAATCGGTCGAAATCTTTACTTTCGCTTTCCGCTGATTGCAGAATGTACTATGTTTTGGCTGAAGAAAGGGAGTTATCACCATGAGTCAAAATACTGCAGCACCTGTCGCCGATAAAAAGCACTGTGCAAATTCCGCTCAACAATCCACGCGGCTTTATCCCGAAGACCAGGAGCGGGTCGATCAGTATTTAAAGAAAGGGGTTAATGAGGTCGAGCGTTCGCCCTTCAGGCCTCTGCGCCTGATGGCATGGCTGACCGTCGTTATTGTGGTTCTCGGTGTCCTGAGCCGTTTAATCGGCTACCTGGTTTTACCTGCCTGACCGGGAGACCGGCAACCAAATAGCCATGAGCAGCAAGTTCGGCTCTCCTTTGAAAAGGCCTGTGAAAAAAGTTCGGGAAAAATAACAGCACTCACAGCCACACGTTAATAATTAATAGAAAAGAAAAAACGGGAATCAATGTGAAGAACGAACTCCATAGAATCGTGATTGTTGGCGGTGGTGCCGGAGGCCTCGAACTGGCCACTCGCCTGGGCAGGAAACTTGGCAAAAAACAACGCGCTGAAATCACGCTGGTTGATGCCCATAATACCCATTTCTGGAAACCGCTCCTGCACGAGGTGGCCGCTGGATCCCTTAATGCCTTTGAGGATGAATTAAGCTACCTGGCACAGGCCAAATGGAACCACTTCAAATTTATTCCCGGCAAGATGGCAAGCCTGAACCGCGCCGAAAAGTCCATCGGACTCAGCCCTGTTAAAGATGCCAGCGGTCATGAGGTCGTACCTGCCCGCACCCTGAACTACGATCAGCTGGTTATTGCGGTAGGCAGTACCGCCAACGACTTCAATACGCCAGGTGCCAGGGAGCACTGCCTGTTCCTGGATAACCGTCAACAGGCAGAAAGAATCCACACTACGCTGATTAATCACTATCTTCACGCCCAGGCAAGCAGCAACGAGAGCACCAGACTTCGCATTGCCATTATTGGCGCAGGTGCAACTGGCGTGGAGCTGGCCGCAGAGCTCCATTTTGCCGCCATTGAACTGGCCCACTATGGACTGGATGCCATCAAGCCAGAGGATCTGGAAGTGACCATCATCGAGGGGGGCGAAAGAATACTGCCAGCACTGCCGGTTCGAATCAGCAACAGTGTTGAAAAGCAGTTAAGCAAAATGGGAATTCGGGTAATGACCCGGCAGATGGTGAGCGAAATCAAGGCTGACGGGGTAACTACCCGTGATGGTGAATTCATTGAATCTGACCTGAGAATCTGGGCAGCGGGAATCAAGGCACCTGAGTTTCTGTCTGATATAGACGGTCTGGAAACCAACCGGATCAACCAGCTGGTCGTTCGCCCAACATTACAGACGACGCTTGACGACCAGATCTACTCAATGGGCGACTGCGCAAGCTGCACCCTGACCGACAGTAACAATGACCGTATTACCATTCCCCCCCGTGCACAGGCTGCCCATCAACAGGCCTCCCTGCTGGCCAGAAGCCTGATAGCCCAAACCAATGGCTCCACAGCGCTGGAATTCAACTACAAGGATTACGGCTCCCTGATCTCCCTGAGCCGTTTCAGTGCCGTAGGCAATCTGATGGGTGCCATTACCGGCGATATGATGATTGAGGGAACACTGGCCAAATGGTTTTACATCAGCCTGTACCGGATGCACCAGATGACCCTCTTTGGCAAGCTGAGAACCGGGACATTGATTTTGAAGGACCTGATCAGCAGAACAACCCGCCCACAGCTGAAGCTTCACTAACAAAAAAGCCGCTGGCAAAAAGTTCACCAACGGCTAAAAAACAATAAAACTGGAAGATAAAACAATAAAATGGTGGGTCGTGTAGGATTCGAACCTACGACCAATTGGTTAAAAGCCAACTGC
>NZ_JAHHPP010000181.1 GCF_024606265.1 Endozoicomonas sp. SESOKO1 | reverse complement strand
TAGGGAAGGCGTGTTGAAGCAGGAAGGTTCTTGGAGCGATCTAAGAACCCTCGCCTTTATGCCCTTAGGGTGCGATAGGGCGGGGAGTGTCAGATGGACCATTTAAACTGCAGTTGCACAGCGTTGAAATTGTAACTGGAATTCAACTCAACAGAACCGCCATCCGGTAAGCAGCTGCCCGCAGTAATTCTATTGGTTTTGAGTCGCACTTCCCCACAGTTACTGAAGGAGTAACGGGTGTTCTTCTTGATAATATAGATACCTTCTTTCACGGATTCTCCAAGACCGATACTATCCAGTCCATAAAGTATGGCTGTGCCTGCAACCTGATTTCGGACCCTGTCCGGGTTATCAATGGTTTTGTAAATGAATGAGCTGATGTGTTCTTCATTTATCTCTTTTCTATGCTTGAACGAGAATTCCACTTTTTTGGTTTCATTAGGGTAGGCTGGTGCTTGATAATAATAATCAACGGCAGAGATATCTTTTAAAATTGAGGTGCTGCTAATTGGCCCCGTCACTATAGACTGATCAGCTGATAAATAAGATATAAAGCTCATAGTTATCGTTAAATAAAGCGTTTGAAAAATGTATTGGGCAATATTTCTTATCATCATGGCCTTCATCCCTGAGTTGATTGGTTTATGTTTCTTTCATTTTTTCTCCAAAAGAGATTTTTGGGTTTTGATGCCCGGTGAATAACCTGTTAGTTTTATTTAGAACATCAAAATCAAACGCTTAAAACAAATTGTTTTATGTGCACACCAGAATAATAGTTACTTAAAGAACAAAAAAAACTTGAACAAAGGTATTATATTTCGATTTGATATATATCTTCGGATATGTTTTATTCGGTTTTTAAGTGGAAAAATTTTTTACATTCCGAATAAAGTTTCCGGAGGTTATCTCCGGAAACCACCGGACATCAGGCGCGGGACATGAATTTCCCGGTTTCTGTATTGATTTTAATGACTTCGCCGTTACTCAGATACTCTGGAACCTGAACCTCCAGGCCAGTGCTGACCCGGGCTGGTTTTGTTCTTGCCGCAGCCGAGGCACCTTTGATGCCAGGGGCGGTATCGACGATTTCCAAAGCAACAGATGCCGGCAGGTCAATCGCCAGTAACTGGCCATCAACCAGCAGGGCTGTCAGGCCTTCCGTATTGTCTGCGATGTAGAGAAGCTGGTCCTCGATAGAGCTGGCATTGACGAGGTACTGGGAATAATCCTCAGAATCCATAAACGTACACTCATTGCCTTCACGGTAGAGTAGCGTTACGGCTCTTCTGTGTAGGTCCACATCAGCGAGAAGAATATCTCCGGTCAGTGTCTGCTCAAGTTTCTGGCCGCCGGGAACCGAATTGAAACGAATCTTGTACAGGGTCTGGGCTCCGCGGGCAGATGGGCTTTTCGCCTCAACCTGACGAACCTGATAATACTGGCCTTCAATGTCTACAATCTGGCCTTTTTTCAGTTCTCGAGCGTAAGGCATTGGATTTTCCGGAGTAGATGGTGTGCGCGCATTTTAAATTGATTATGGCTGCTGATAAAGAGGGCAGTGAGTCAGCCCGGATATTTCATAAACATGCTCCCGTTATCGCTTGTCCTTTGCCGCCCTGAGAAAGTGTTTGGCAAACCAATGTAAATTGCTGATGACACTGGCTACCTGTCAATTCCATGAAAAATGATTCTCGGTACTCTCTGAAAACGGGAAAAAGTTGACCTGCGTCAATACTCGAAAAGAGCTGAGCCTATAAAACAGAGTATGCTGTTGACATAAGTTTGCAGTCTTCCTGGTTTGTATGGCCGTCTCCCGCAGGTCGGCCTGGTGCAGATGCAGTGGTTCTTCCGCAAACCAGTCCAACTGCAAACTTATGTCAACAGAACCTGAAGAATAAATATCCAAGGGGGATGCTATATGACGACAGTAATTGACCGAATTATCAACGATCATCAGCATATGGCACGCTTGCTGGACTATCTGGATTATGAGGTATCTGGCTATCGAGAGGGTAGTGAGCACAAACCCCGGCTTAACATTATTATTGAAGCGCTGGATTATATGCATAACTATCCAGACGCATTTCACCACCCTCTTGAGTCCAGACTGATGGCTCGACTGCGTCCCCGTCTGGCCAGCAAAGAAAAGAGGATTCATTTTGATATGATCGAGGACCAGCACCGGCAGATTTCGGCAATGACCCAGAAGCTTGTGGAGTCATTCAATACCGTTGCCTCTGACCAGGTTGTCCCGATCAATCTTCTGTTGGCTGAATACAAGCTCTACAGTGAATTGCAGCGGGAACATATGGAGCTGGAAAATCAGTATATGATTCCGGCAATGCAGTCCTTATTGACGGTTGATGATCTGGTGCTGGTTGATAATGATCTCAAACAGATGTCTGATCCTCTTTTTGGATCTCATTTGTGGGAGGTATATGAAGATCTATACCTTTATATTACTGAGCGGGAAAGTGCGCTTGAGCCGGTTATTTGATATTCAACGTGAGTTCGACGCTCAGAAAGCTGTCGGTACACCTTCTGTTAGTGCAGAAACATCAATATGAGGCTTTTTGGTATTGCAGATAAGCCGTTTATGCCATTCTGGTTCAAAAACCAGGCAGAAAACATCAACATCACAGAATACACTGGTCATAGACATGGGAGCCACTGGTTAGCTATCTATGGATTGCAACCGAAAGATAGTTAAACAACTGGGGTTCCCTTGTCTTTTTTGCATCGAACTCACGTCAATTAGGCTCTTTTGAATTTTAAGCGCAGTGCTTCAGAATTCATCGGGAATTGCTGAACCGGATTTAACGTCGAGTAGTAGGTGTCGGTTTCCAACGTAACGGACTATAAAGTCGGTCTTGACGTATGCTTCGGGAGTTCGCACACGCCAATTAGTTAGATGTTGTTGGAAGCCAACGAGATCAAGGGCGTCATCGTCACCCCGGCGGTGATGCAGGCCGGAAAATGGATCATCAGCTTTGAGCGGGGCAACGGCCAGTGCTTCACGCTTACCGCCCGCCGTGACAATATCCGCCATTTCGCCAGCGTTGACAGCGCCATCAAGCTGCTGAAAGAACTGGGCATCACCACCACCGTCGTGGACTGGCGATAACAGGAGGTCACCGTGCCGAACTACGCTTACCTGCGGGTCTCCACCGATGCCCAGGACGTACAGAACCAGAAACACGGCGTGCTCGAATACGCCAACCAGCAGGGCATCACCAACCTGCACTACGTTGAAGATACCGTCACCAGCAAGAAACACTGGAAAGAGCGGGGCATCGGTGACTTGCTCAGCCAGGCCGGTTAAGGCGATACCATCATGGCGGCAGAAATCTCCCGGCTGGCCAGGTCCACCCTGGAAGTGCTGGAGATCCTGAAACACTGCACCGAGAACCAGGTCAACCTGCACATCGCCAAGAACGGCATGGTGTTTGATAACTCCCTGCAAAGCAAAATCACCGCCACCGTGCTGGGGCTGGCCGCCGAGATCGAGCGGGAATTCATCAGCAGCCGCACCAAGGAAGCCCTGGCCGCTCGCAAGGCCGCCGGGGTCAAGCTGGGCCGCCCCCGGGGTAAGGCGAAAAACCTGAAACTGGACGCCAGGCGGGGCGAGATCCAGAAATACCTGGATATGGGCGTGAGCAAGGCGGCCATTGCCAAGATCGTTGGTTGCCCGGCGACGACGTTGTATGACTATTGCAAGGTGAGAAAGCTCAAGGCAAGGAAAAAAATAAGCTGATCATCTATAGTCT
>NZ_JAHHPP010000180.1 GCF_024606265.1 Endozoicomonas sp. SESOKO1 | reverse complement strand
ACCCGGCAGAAGCGTTGGCTGGAAGAGCTGGCCAGCAGAGAACGGGAACAGCATAAAGCCCGGGAGTCATTGGACAATGCCATTCAACGACAGGCAGAACACAGCGAACCATTAAACCGTCTGGAGCAGGCCCTGCCCGCCCTGGAGCTTCTGCCGGACTGGGAACGATTGAGTGAACTGAAACAAAAGCATCAGCAGATACAAAAGACACTGGCCGAACATCAACAGGAAAAACAGGTTACCACCGAAAAGGTGGAAAGCCTCCGGAAGCAGAATCAGATTCTGCTGAGCGCCTGGGAAAACGGCCAGCAGGAACAGGAGCAAACCGAATCCCTGCTGGTCGAGCAGGTCATCCCCCTGGACGCTGAACTGCAAAGGCTGACCAATGAACAGCAGGCCATCCACGGCAAATTGCAGGCGGCTGAACATGAGCGGAACACCCTGGACAAAAGCATTGCTGATAACCAGCAGTCCCGGGAACAACTGACTGGTCAGCTCCAGGTGGCAAACCGTTACCTGGAACAGAATGCGCACCAGCAAACGCTGGGCGAACAGCTGCCGGTATTACAAACCCTGTTTGAGCAACGTGAAGCCGCTGGCCAGGGTGAACAACAGTTTGTTCAAGCCATTGATCAGTTAGAGCAGGAACGCCAGAACCTGGGCGCACAACAGCGAAAACTGGAAGCCCATATTCAGTCCCTGACCAGCACCCTGGAGCAACGCGCCAGCCAGAATAAAACACGGATTGAGCACAAAGTAATCCTGCTGAATGGCCAGGAAGAGGAACAGCTTCAGGCGGATCATCAACAGTGGAATGACCAGTACCCAATATGGCTGCACCTGAACAACCTCAACCAGCAATTGATCAGTTGCACCGGTGATTTGCAGAAAGAGCAGAGCCTCCATCACCACCTGCAGCAATCGGTAGCGCAGTACACCGGCAAAGTTGAGGGATGCAGGGCAGAGTACCGCAATGCCAGACAGCACTGTCAGGATCTGGAACAGTTGTTAACCCGGGAGCGGCAGATCACCAGCCTGCAGGACTATCGCGACCAACTGCAGGCCGGAGAGGCATGCCCGCTGTGCGGTGCTACAGCGCACCCGGCGATTGAACATTATCAGCAACTGAATATTTCCGATACTGAACAGCGCTTAACAGCCAGGCAGCAGGAACTGGAGCAGCTGCACATTCAGGGAGAGAAGCTGGGCAGAGAAGCTGCGCGCCTGCAGGTACAGCTGGAATCGTCGGAACAGACCATCAACAAACTGCAGCACCAGATTGCCCAGGTCACATCCGACTGGTCCGCCACCAGCAATACACTGTCGCTTTCACTCCCGGTCAATAACCCTGAAGCTTATCAAAACCACTTTCAACGGTTTATCGACAGTGGGGAGATCCGGAAAAAGCAGCTTGAAGCACTGAGCCAGCTTAATCGCCAGATTCAACTTGAGCAGCAGCAGCTGGATCAGCTGAATAACGACATTACCCAACAGACCCATCAACGGGATGTTAACCAGCATCAGCAAAACCAGATTGACCGACAGCTGTCCGACAGGCGTCAACAGCTTGAGCAAAGCCAACAGGCCAGCCAGGCTCTGGAAGACAGGATCCGGCAGAGAATTCAGACGGCGCTGCATCTGGAGATGCCTATCCTGTCAGAGCAGTCAACATGGTTGAGTCAACAGGAAAAAAACTGGCGACAATGGCAGAACGTCACGGCGGAACAGAAAGTGCTGAATGAGAAGATCCAGGCCGTTACCCAACAGCTGGGTTATCAGCATCAAACCCGGCAAAAAGCCGACGAACTGATCCGCGAACATCAGGCACTATTGGCTGACACCAACACCCACAGACAGCAGCAGCAACAGAAACGCCACGAACTGTTTGGCCAGAAAATCGTCAGTGAGGAGCGAGGGCGACTGAAGTCACTGGTTGTTGCAGCCAAGGCAAGCCATCAACAAAGCCAGAACCAGTTGCAAGCGATTGATGAACAGCTGGGTCAACTGACCGGAATCCTCCGCCAGCAGACCATTGAACAGGAAACATTGAGCGAAGGCCTGAAGATGGCCGAAACAACCTGGCAGATGTTATTAAATGACAGTCCATTCCGGGACAGTGAACATTTCCGGAAGGCTCTGCTGGCTAAAGAAGAGCGCAAGACGCTGACCGGGCTGAAACAATCCATCGAACAACAGCTGCATGAGGCAAAAGGCAAGCTTGCCTCCGCTGAAGCCAACCTGAAAGCACACTATCTCAAGGCACAGAATGAACAGCCAGCGACTACACTGTCTTTGGATGAAGTGACTGAAGTGCTGACGGAACTGGAGAATCGTATTCGTTTAATCAACCAACGGCAGGGTGAAATTACTCAGGCGCTGAAAGATGACGACGAAAAACGTCTCGGCCAGGCAAGCCTGTTCAAAGATATTGCTGCACGAGAGCACCAATATCAGGTTTGGGCGCAACTCAGTGGCCTGATTGGCTCCAGCAAAGGTGACAAATTCCGTAAATTTGCCCAGGGCCTGACGCTGGATCATCTGATTCTTCTGGCCAACCGACAGCTGGAACGGCTCCATGCCCGCTATCTGCTCAACCGAAAGAGCAACGATGAACTCAGCCTTGAGGTGCTGGATACCTGGCAGGGTGACTCCGCAAGGGATATCAAAACCCTGTCTGGCGGTGAAAGCTTCCTGGTCAGTTTGGCACTGGCACTGGGACTTTCAGACCTGGTCAGCCACAAAACCCGTATCGACTCACTGTTTCTGGACGAAGGGTTTGGTACACTGGATCAGGAAACGCTGGAAACAGCACTCAGCGCCTTGGATAGCCTGAATGCCAGTGGGAAGATGGTCGGTATCATCTCCCATATCGAATCCCTGAAAGAACGGATTCCCACCCGGATAGAAATAATAAAAGAAACCGGACTGGGTTATAGCAAACTGGATAGATGCTTTGCCTGTATCTGATCACTTTTATTTTGAGGGTTTATGAATCAACTACTGACTGTTGGCGCGCTTGAGTCGTTTCTCATTGCCATTTTTGTGTTGTTCCTGGGGCATTTTATCAACGCCCGCATTCCGGTATTGAAGAAGTTCAATATTCCTGAGCCTATTGTTGGCGGGCTTATCGTTGCGGCGGGTATTGCCGGGCTTCACTTCAATGGTATCGACATTGAGTTCAACCTGCCCCTGCAGAACACCTTTATGTTGATGTTCTTTGCCACGGTTGGCCTGGCTGCCAGCTATACCCAGCTCATCAAAGGTGGAGTCAAGGTGCTGATCTTCCTTGCCGTGGCGTCCCTGTACATCGTGCTGCAAAATGGCCTGGGTATGTCACTGGCCACCCTGCTGGGGCTTGACCCGCTGATGGGGTTGATTGCCGGATCAATCACCCTTTCCGGTGGTCACGGCACCGGTGCTGCCTGGTCCCAGACCTTCCAGACCGTGTACGGCATGAACAATGTGCTTGAGATTGCCATGGCTTCAGCCACCTTTGGCCTGATCATGGGCGGAATTATTGGCAGTCCGGTGGCACAGCGCCTGGTGGATAAATTTGGACTTAAATCCAAATACGGCAACACCAACAGAACCCATGAGCAGTTTCCTGAATTGGTGACTTACAACGAAAATGAGGAAGACAAGGTCACCTCAAAAAAGATGATTGAATCACTGTTCATGATTCTGATCTGTGTGACCGGTGCCAAATACCTGGAAATCTGGGTCAACAGCTTCGAGGTCAAATGGCTGATGATTCCGGATTTTGTCTATGCCCTGTTTATCGGCGTGATCATCACCAACACACTGGAAGTCACCAAGGTGAAGAAGCTGGATATTGAAACTGTCGATATTCTGGGCACAGTGTCACTGGCCCTGTTTCTGGCCATGGCCCTGATGAGCCTGAAGCTCTGGAATATTCTCGATCTGGCCATCCCGATCCTGATCATCTTGCTGGCACAGTCCACCATGCTGGCCATCTTTGCTTATGTGGTTACCTTCAGGGTAATGGGGAAAGACTATGATGCGGCTGTTATTGCCAGCGGTCACTGTGGTTTTGGCCTGGGAGCAACACCCACAGCGGTCATGAACATGGGTTCTGTCGTTAACCGCTTCGGCCCTTCACCCCAGGGGTTTATGGTTGTGCCTATTGTCGGGGCCTTCTTTATTGATATTGTCAACCTGATTATTTTGCAGGCGACATTGTCGGTTTTTGGTTAATCAATCATCGACCCCGTTACGTCATTCCAATGAGATTGACGTGTAATCTCCGCTCACCCTTAGCGGAGTCGAAGGGTGTTTTGCACGATCTATCCGGGTTCGGAGTTTGCGTCTTTCGACTCCGCTAAGGACGAAGAGAGAAGCCCGACAAGGAGTGACCGCTCCGTTTGAGTCGGGTTTTTTCTTGCGGTTCAAATCACTGCAGGGATTTTCTCAGCTCTGCGATAATCTGGGTGATTGAATGGCCTCTCGTTCGACGGCTCAGCTCTTTGACAGTCCCTTTCAGTTTCACCAGCGCTTTATCGCTAACCTTCACTTTCAGTTCCCGTCGGCTGAACGTAAACCCAAGGAAATTGCATTCCCAAGGCCGACCTACTCCACTCTTCAGAAACAGGGAAAAAATGTAAGCTCAGCCAGACAGATATGACATATGCCGGACTACCGTAATGCAGTGGTCGGGAGACACTCATCCTGAATAAATAGCGTTCTGA
>NZ_JAHHPP010000179.1 GCF_024606265.1 Endozoicomonas sp. SESOKO1 | reverse complement strand
GCTTAGCATTTTTCTAAGTAAATCAATATTTTCTACTAAGTTTTCTATTTTAAAAGATATTATTGGTTCTTCTAAATTTTCCTCTCTGTCGAATAATTCCAGTTTTACTCCATCACATAAAACAATTACTGACGCATTAATTTCTGGATGAATGGAATATTCAATTGCCTGACTCAATTCACTGTAGCCAAAAGATTCTCCACGTAATGGTCGCTTTGCTTCGATAAGCCAGAAGTTCTCTTGCCAGAGAGTAAAAGAATAATCAATATATTTATGAGTTTTGCCGAGAAACCTTATATGTCTTTCCCTATCAACAGAAGAGAATTGACCTTTTCTATAACCTAATATCTGAATTATTGGGTCAATAATTTCAGCTCGCACATCAGCTTCTGTAAATCCTGAAACATTTAGAGACTGAATTCTTTGCAGCTCCAGAATGTTGGAGCTATCAAGTGGATCTAATCCTTTGTAGAGCAACAAACTTTCTTTAATACTAAATTCTTTATCGATTAACATATGAAAAATAATTATGATTGATCTGGTAGCTAAGAAGAAACATAACGCTTGCATAAGCGGCGGCGCGTCTAGCGTCGTCCGCTGGATGCTCTTGTTGAACCAAGCCGCTAACGCGGCAAAAAAGACCATTCATCCCGATTACTCAGCCATTTCCAATACTTCCTAATACCCCCACCACTCCGGTGCGGCTTATATAAGGAAGCAACATGGAACGTTCTGAACAAAAACGGTTTGACAAACTGTACCAGAAACACCTCACCACCCTGAAACTCCAAGGCAAAAGCAAATCGACCATTGATCTCTACAGCAGGCCACTGCGACGGGTAGCAGCCTTCTTTGATCGTTGCCCCGACACGCCAAACCCGATGACCTGAAAACCTACTTTGCGGCACTGGTGGAATCCCACTCATGGAGCACGGTCAAAATTGACCGCAATGGGCTGCAGTTTTTCTGGAAACACGTACTCGGAAAACCCTGGCAGTTTGTGGACATCATTAAACCACCCACCGTTAAAAGCCTTCTGGTCATCCTGACCACCACTGAAATTGAGTTACTGCTCAATAAGGCGCGGAAGCTGCACTATTACACCATTCTTCTGACCCTTTACAGGGAACTGCTCGGGCACATGTGGCCAAAAACCACAGCCATCTACACCCGGTTAACCGAAACCACCCAACTGAATACCCGCAGGATTATTAATCATCTGATTGATGAGCTGGGTTTGAAAGGAGACGACCAATGAACCTCTCCGATATAGCCGATCAATATGCCGACCGTTTCCTGGAGAAATACAGTCAACGTCTTCTACCCAGCCAACTCAAGGCGCTCAACGCCATACGGGGTTGTCGAACCCCGGCTTCAGGCATGACGCTGCTGGAATGCAACGGCTGCCAATTCCGGGAGCAAAAACCATTGTCCTGTGGACATCGTCACTGCAATCGCTGTCAGAACACCGATACCAGCGAATGGTTGCAACGGCAAAGACAGAAACTGTTGCCCGTTGAATACTTTATGGTGACCTTCTCTTACCTCAACAGTAAAACCGGCAAAAAAGAGACGCGAACCCTGCCAGGGGAAGACTTCCTGTGGCTGGTACTGAAACATGTATTACCCAGGCGATTTCGACGATCGCGGGATTATGGATTTTTACACAGCAACGCAAATAAACAATTATCACTGGTGCAGCTGGTTTTACACGTCATGGTCAAAGCAGTAGAACCCGTGATTCGTCCGCAATTCACATGCAGGCGTTGCGGTGAACTCATGAAGCACGTTGCATTCAGTTTCCTGAAACCGACTTGAGTCGTTGATATAGCAACAAAACAACGCCATTCACAAACAGGGAGAAGATGTAAGCTTAGCCAGACAGATATGACATACCCCAGACTACCGTAATGCAGTGGTCGGGAGACACTCATCCTGAATAAATAGCGTTCTGA
>NZ_JAHHPP010000178.1 GCF_024606265.1 Endozoicomonas sp. SESOKO1 | reverse complement strand
TCTTCGGTTATCTGGAAGGTACCGGCAAGGTTATCCTGCCAGAGCCGCAGGTATTGCTGACCCCTCAAGCCAGAATGCCGGGTCTGGATGGACAGAAAATGTCCAAATCGTACAACAACACCATCAGTCTCAGGGAGAGTGCTGACGAGGTGGATGCCAAGATCCGGAAAATGCCCACGGATCCGGCGCGCATTCGTCGGAATGACCCGGGTGATCCCATGAAATGCCCGGTATGGCAATTCCACAGACTCTATTCTGATCAGCAGCGTCAGGACTGGGTGCAAAGTGGCTGTGTCAGTGCCGGTATCGGTTGCCTGGACTGTAAAAAACCGTTAATAGAAACCATTCAGGCCGAGCTGGAGCCAATACGGATTGAAGCCCTGGAACTGGAAAACAACCAGGATGTGGTCAAGAGCATCATTACCGAAGGGTGTGAGAAAGCCCGCGATGAAGCCCAGGACACGCTTAAGGAAGTCCGGGACGCCATGGGACTTCATTATCGTTAATTCACAGCCGTTAATTCATAACCGTAAATTCATAATTGAACGACACAGAGCCACCAGTGCCTCTGTGTCTTTGAACCCATCCTCACGGTAACTCCCCTCTAGACAGACACAGCCCGTAGCAGGCATGATGGAACTGATTAGTAAATAAGCCGTCCAACCTCTGTATCATCCCGAGACAACGGCCCAGCAAGAGGTGAATCGCCCATGACCACGACGGAAGCCGTGGCCGAACAACCAGAACAAACGCCAGCCCCAACGGAAGCCGATTCTGTTGCACTTGAAGCACCTCATGAAAAAGCGGAAAAATCGCTGGCACTGGTCAAGGGTCAACCGTTCACCAAGCTGCCTGACGATCTCTACATTCCGCCGGATGCCCTGGAAGTCTTTCTGGAAGCCTTTGAAGGCCCTCTGGATCTTCTGCTCTACCTGATCAAGCGCAACAACATGGATATCCTTGATATCCAGGTGGCCCAGATCACCCATCAGTACATGGAATACGTCAAACTGATGGAAAGTTCCCAGTTTGAACTGGCGGCAGAATACCTGGTCATGGCCGCGACGCTGGCGGAAATCAAATCCCGAATGCTGTTGCCACGAACCACAGAAGCTGAAGAGGAAGAAGAAGACCCCCGTGCTGAACTGGTCAGGCGGCTGCAGGAGTACGAGCGCTTTAAGAAAGCGGCCGAAGACCTGGATGACCTGCCCAGAATGGGTCGGGATACCTGGCCAGCAAAAGTTCAGGCTCCCGATTTTGAGCGGGTCCAGGTACATCCGGACGTTGATCTTCAGGATATTCTGCTAGCCCTTGGCGAAGTGATGCGTCGGGCTGACATGTTTGAGCATCACCATGTGGCGGAAGAGGCGCTGTCCGTTCGGGAGCGAATGAGCGAGGTGCTTGCCATGCTCTCCCCTGAACGTTTCACGCCATTTGTTGCACTCTATCGGGTCAGTGAAGGCCGACTGGGTGTAGTGGTCACTTTTATGGCCATTATGGAACTGATCAAGGAATCCCTGGTCGAGCTGGTACAAAGCGAACCC
>NZ_JAHHPP010000177.1 GCF_024606265.1 Endozoicomonas sp. SESOKO1 | reverse complement strand
ACTTGCCGGGGTTTTCCAGACGGTGAACAGCGCCAATGGGAATATAGGTGGACTGGTTTTCGGTCAGCAGAATTTCCTGATCACGCAGCAGGTTTAACCAGCTTGCCATCTGCTTCAAGTTTCTTATAAAGGCTCCCTGCACTGAATTCCAGGCCATTCGGCCAGCACAGTGCTCCCAACTCGATAAAGAATCGTTGAAAAAAAACAGTATCATCCAAAGCTTGAGTAAGGCTGGTCTTTTGTACCAGAACTTCACTAAAATCCATAACGCCAAAACTACCATCAGAAAAGTGAAGCTTAATTTCCAGATCTGACTGGTAAACTGCCTGAGTTATTTTAATCATTATCAGCCCCCGCTATACGCTCAAGTGGTTGGAGATGAATAGCTCTTTGCCAATTCTCTTCGAGCTCGGCTTGATGCGACAAACACCAATCACCAACAAGCTTTGCCGCTTTTTTGGGTAAATTACCTTCCAGAATATGGCCTGTTGATATGTCGACCAGTGCCTCATGCCCTTGATACTCTGCATGAACATGAGGTGGCGCATGGTCTGCATGGTACATTCGGATATAAATCCCGAAAAAGCTTGATATCACTGGCATCAGGAAACCCTATCGAAGGCATTATTATAATCATCAGATTAGCCAAACTTTGGCAAGCATCAATGAGCCAAAAAGGATTATCAGCTATTGAACAGCAATAGCTGCCAGAGAAGATTAAAAGAACAGGCTTTTCCTGCAAACTGACTACTGACAACCGCCCACTTTTTTAACCATCTTACTCACCGTGGAATAGTGCAGCCCAAAATAATCAGCGATGGCTTTCTGGGTATAACCGCCGGAATCAAAAGCCGCACAAACCGCGGACTCGATTGAATTACAACTCGTCTGGTAAAACTCAAGAGGCGGTGCTGGTTTGCGCTGTTGCTTATGGGGCACTTCAGAAAGCGCCTTACCTTTCACCGGCTTTTCAATATATTGCTGCTGGTCATAAACAAACTGGTCATCGCCCAGGTAGATCTGCTGTTTGAGATGTACCCAAATATTGATACCTATACCCGCCAGCACAAAAGCAACAAAACGCTCACAGGCTCGCTGCCGATCTTCTGAAAATTGCAACAGCATGGCATCCGTAGCCAGCCAGTCCGGAGAATCAAACTCACCGAGAGTATAACGGTAACTGCTCCACAGCCAGTCGCCGGGATGATCAACCATGCGGGCCCTGACCGGGTTCAAAACCACATAACGGCTTAACTCCAGAAGATACGAAGATTTATCCACAAGAATCGCTTTATAGCGCCCCTGGAACAGATGCCCAACCCGCCCATGACGACGATTAAAACGGGTGGTATAAACACCATTCAGCTGTCGCATACCGGCCGACAAATTACCGTCTGGTGTTTCCACCACCAGATGATAATGATTGGTCATCAAACACCAGGAATGAATCACCCAGTTAAACCGGTCACAGACCTCAGCCAAGGTATCCAGGAACAGATTGAAATCCACCTCTTCCCGGTAAATTGGCTTGCGCTCATTACCACGCGAAGTCACATGGTACAGCGCACCTGCGTACTCAATTCGTAATGGCCTGCTCACTTATATACCCCTAAGTAATAAACAAAGAGCTATAAAAGTAGAACAGTTTTAATGCCCGTCAAGGATCAAGACCTGACCCCGGTATTCAACCCGGCTTTTGCCAACCACCGGCGTGTGACGTACACTGAATTAAAACAGCACGTCACGGGATCAGATATGCAAAAACTCACACTGAGAATGAAGCCTGAGCAGGTTCAAAAGGCAAAAGCCTATGCAGCGCATCACGGTAAGTCTTTATCACAACTGGTCGCAGACTACTTTGACTCATTAACCGCCGCAGAATCCGATAACGAAGCGCTGCCACCGCTAACGCAAAAGCTGAAAGGTGCCCTGCGTTCGCCAGATACCACTGACGATGACAATGCCTACAAAAAACACCTTGAGGATAAATACCTGTGAGTATTCTTGTGGATACCAATGTTATCCTGGACGTCCTTCTGGAGCGCGAACCCTTTGCCCAAAACTCATCCCGCATTATGGCGCTGGTTGAACGCAAAGCCTGCACCGGCTACCTGTGCGCTACCACCTTAACCACCATCCACTACCTGGCCTGCAAAACCATTG
>NZ_JAHHPP010000176.1 GCF_024606265.1 Endozoicomonas sp. SESOKO1 | reverse complement strand
AATGGGAGATAGATTGCCCATCTTTGTAGTAGGCATCAGTGCGGAACCAGAGAGTGTTGTTATAAACAAAACGGCCACAGCCAAAGGACTGAGCAAGGAGTGCTTCCTGCTCAGGTGTTGGGTAGAATCTTTCTTTAAAGGCACGTTTTGTTTTCATGCCGTAATATTACAGAAATACTAAACACCTGTAAATACTTAAGGCTTCCGGTTCTGCAAGCCCTCTACGGTGGTTCGGCATTCCGACTTGTTGCTTATATCACCGCCCGACTGGGCGATGCTTTACGCAGGTTTTGATAAAAGTTCTGCCAATTCCAGAAAGGATTGTTCATCAAATGGTTCTTTGGTTTTAAGAATATCCAGTTGCTTCCTGCAATAAGACAGCCCGGGAGTCACTGAGCTATGCATCAACATCCCATTAAGAACTCCAAAAACTGCTGAATGCCCTCTTTCCAATGAAATATGACACGCTACCAGATCATGCGAAGCCAGTCTCAAGCCATTATCAGGACTTACATTGACCGTCCCTGAGCTCATTTTAGTAACCGGTGCCGAAACCGCACTTGACGCATAATGAGTAAAGGTATTATTGAAAAGTTCTGACTGGCCGGTAGGGTGAACAGTTTTTTTACCATCGCTACCATCTTGAAGCACCTTGATAGTTCGGCCGTACCCGCTGCCAGAATCAGAATAAGCTGGATCACCCTGAGCAGCTCCCAAGCTATTTTTAGTGTGTATCGAGTGGTTACCAGAAATCATAAATCACCTCTTTAATTCATTAGTATTCCCTCAGAGTGTGCGAATATCTAAAGGTTTCATTGATGAAAAAAAATGAATAATTGTTGACCGGAACCCGGGCGAGAGATGTTCAGAGATTGGTCACTTCCCGATATTTTCCGGTACAATGGCTGAGCCAACAACAGCCGGAACCATCAAGCAATGACCTACAGGGTAGCTATCAACGGGTATGGGCGAATCGGCCAGTGTGTGCTGCGGGCACTCTATGAAAATGGTTATCGTGACCATCCTGTTCACGGGATGGCAGTGGTTGCCATCAATGAGCTGGCCAATATCGACACGCTGACCTACCTGACGCGATACGATACCACCCACGGCCGTTTTCCGGGCCAGGTATCTGCAGACGAGACCCACCTGTTTATCGGCGATGACCGCATCCGGGTTTTTAACCAGCCGGATCCACGGGAAATCAACTGGCAAGACCAGAACATTGACCTGCTGCTGGAATGCTCAGGCTCCTTTAATGACCGGACAACCGCAAACCTCCATATTGACAAGGGCGCTTCCCGCCTGCTCTTTTCCCAGCCAGCGAAACCTGACGTGGATGCCACCATCGTTTATGGTATCAATGAGGAACAGCTAAGCCCCTGGCACCGCATTGTTTCCAGCGCATCCTGCACCACCAACTGCATTGTGCCTGTGCTCAAAACGCTGCATGACACCCTCGGGATCGACTACGGCTCCATGACCACCATTCATTCCGCCATGAATGACCAGCCGGTTATTGATGCCTATCACCAGAACGACCTGCGCCTGACCCGCAGCGCCCTGCACTCCATCATTCCGGTTGATACGGGCCTGGCCAAAGGCATTGACCGTTTGCTGCCTGAACTCAGCGGGCGATTTACAACCAGTGCCGTCCGGGTCCCCACCATTAATGTTTCCTGTATCGATCTTACGGTACAGCTCAGCAGGGACACCTCAGCGACAGAGATCAACCGCATTCTGCAACAGGCAACCTTTGGCCGTCTTGAAGGGATACTGGGTTTTACCAATGAGCCCCATGCCTCAGTGGATTTCAACCATGATGCCCGCTCATGCATCGTTGACGGAACGCAGACCCAGGTTTCAGCCAATCGGCTGGTCAGGCTGCTATGCTGGTTTGACAATGAATGGGGGTTTGCCAATCGTATGCTGGATGTTGCGGGTTACTGGCTCGCTGCTGTTGCAAAAGCTGCTGTTGCAAAAGCTGGTGTTGCATAAACTGCTGCATAAATAGCAACCGGCTATTCCAGTTTTCATTAACGCTTTTAAACAACATTCACCAGAAAATATGTGACCCTTCGAAAACCCTTGAGACACCGCTTGATTAACGTCATTAGAGCGCATCAATGAATACCTGAAGCGTCATTTATGTGTTATTGTCCCCATCGTTTTTTCGTTATTCCCTGATTTTGTTGACTTCAGTTATCCCCGGCAATTTCTCCAGGGTCGGCATTGCCAACACTGTGCTTACCCCTGGGAACCCAGCCATGAGTGAATATCAAGAGGGCTCCCCATGAACGTTTTAAAAATGACCGATCTGGCTCTGGCCGGTAAGCGTGTACTGATCCGCGAAGACCTCAACGTTCCGGTAAAAGACGGCAAGGTCACCAGTGACGCCCGTATCCTGGCGTCTCTGCCAACCATCAAACAGGCCCTGGAAGCCGGTGCCCGCGTGATGGTGACCTCTCACCTGGGTCGCCCAACCGAAGGTGAGTATGAAGAACAGTTCTCCCTGAAGCCGGTGGCCGACTATATTGGCAACCTGCTGGGCAAGGACGTTCGCCTGGTCAGGGACTGGGTTGACGGTGGTTTTGACGTGGCCGACGGAGAGCTGGTTATTCTGGAAAACTGTCGTTTCAACGTCGGCGAAAACAAGGACGACGAAGCGCTGTCCCGCAAAATGGCCGCCCTGTGCGATATCTATGTGATGGATGCCTTTGGCACCGCGCACCGTGCCCAGGCTTCTACCCATGGTGTTGGCAAGTTTGCCGCTGTTGCCTGTGCCGGCCCACTGCTGGCGGCTGAGCTGGACGCACTTGGCAAGGCCATGGATAAACCCCAACGCCCAATGACAGCGATCGTTGGTGGCTCCAAGGTTTCCACCAAGCTGACGGTTCTTGAGTCGCTGTCTGGCGTTTGTGACCAGCTGATCGTTGGTGGCGGTATCGCCAATACCTTCCTGGCGGCTGCCGGCAAAAATGTTGGCAAGTCTCTCTATGAAGCAGACCTGATCCCCCAGGCCAAAGCCCTGATGGCCAAGTGCGACATCCCGATGCCAGTCGATGTGATCTGCGGCAAGAAGTTCGATGAGAACGAGCCTGCCATCATCAAGTCTGTTGACGACGTTGAAGATGACGACATGATCTTTGACGTAGGCCCTGAAACCCAGAAACTGTTTGCCGACGTTCTGACCGCTGCAAAAACCATCCTGTGGAATGGTCCGGTGGGGGTTTTCGAGTTTGATCAGTTCGGTGAAGGTACACGTTCACTGTCCATGGCCATTGCCAATTCTGACGCTTTCTCCATTGCTGGCGGTGGCGATACCCTGGCCGCTATCGACAAGTACGGCATTAAAGATAAAGTGTCGTACATTTCCACCGGTGGCGGTGCCTTCCTTGAGTTTGTCGAAGGTAAGGTTCTGCCGGCGGTAGCCATGCTCGAAGAAGCTGCCAAACGTTAATCAGTCGATTAACCCGGAAGAAATTTATTTTCTTCCGGTATCTCCCCTCCCCCTTGTTTACCTGGTTTACTTGCTGTCCTGACAAAATAGTCTTTCCTTACTGGGCTCTCCTATTGAGTATTGTCTGAAGAATTGAGTCCTGTAGAATGATCCCGTTGGACACCTGTAGATCGGATGATCCTGTTGGTTACAGAAACCTCACCAAAAGGATTGAACATGTCATCTAAGGAAGCGGTTTTGAAACACGGCTGGTATCTGCTGAAAGCCAAACACCGGGAAGAGATTCGTGCACGGGATAATCTTGAGCACCAGGGATTTGAGGCCTACTGTCCGCTCATTCAGGAAAAAAGTGTTCGCTCCCCCCTGTTTCCGGGCTATTTGTTCATCAGGTTAGGTAAGAAAGACCTTCCCTCTTATCACAAGATCCGTTCAACCCGGGGAATCATTCAAGTAGTCCATTTCAACAGGATCACTCAAAAACTCTATAATGAAGGGCGCCTTCCCAAAGAGGATCTGAGGAAGTTACTGCCCAGGCCGATACCTGACGGCGATCAGCTGATCGACCAGATTGAGGCATTTGTCTGGAAACACAATGGCTGCATTCCCGATGAGAAGCCAGCCACCATACGCTTCAAGGAAGGAGAGTCGGTACTTTATGACAACCCTCTGTTCCAACACCTTGAAAGTACGTTTGTAAAAGGTATAAACATGGACCGTGGAATTATTCTTATCCAATTCATCGAAAGTCTGCGTACTGACGACGGCGTTAAGGAACAGGTTGTCGCCAGAAAAGAGATAGAAGTTCCTTTGAAAGACCTGCAGAAAGTTTCTGAAGAGGGTTAATGGACAAACTGAAGCTTATCTCTGATATGCGTCCGCTCTCGTATGACCTGATGACCCCGACTCCTCACGAACAGGCATACTTTGAGTATTACAACATTGACCTGGAAAACAGCATCGCCGGTATCCAGCATTACCTGGGGTATATAAACAGTACGGATTACCGCATTGCCTGCCACTTATACACCAGAGCCGGAGCGAAAGGCTCTCTGTTTCTCCTCCATGGCTATTATGACCATGTCGGCCTGTTCGGGCATATTATCCGCTTCTTTCTGCAAGAAGGTTACAACGTCCTGGCCTACGATCTTCCCGGCCACGGGCTTTCCAGTGGACAACCGGCCACCATCAAAGACTTTGAACACTATCGCCTGGTTCTGGAAGATGTAATGCATCACAGCCAGTCAATACTCCCCAGGCCATGGCTTGCCTACGGTCAGAGCACGGGGTGCGCCATTATCACGGAGCTGCTGAATCACAGCACCCGACAAGGCATGCCCATGCCTTTTGAACAAGTGATTTTTTCTGCACCACTGGTTCGGCCCCGGTTATGGCAGCTCAGCCGACTCCAGCTCTATCTGGTCAGGCCATTTATCCACCAGATTCCCAGGAAGTTCAAAGATAACTGCCGGGATAAAAACTTCCTGAACAAAGCGCACAATGATCCACTGGCTCCAACCGTGTTACCCACACAGTGGGTCTCTGCTTTGGACCGCTGGATCCGGAAAATAGAGTCATCTACTGAACAAATCCCGTTAAGCCCGCTGATCCTGCAGGGCACCAATGACACCACCGTGGATGGACCCTACAATATTCAGGTTTTAGGACAGCTGTATCGCGCTCCCAGAATACTCTGGCTGGAGGGTGCCCGACATCACCTGCCCAATGAACTCACAGAAACCCGGGTTCACTACATGCAATGGTTATCCAGAGAGATGAATGATCGAATAGAACCCACAGGAAGTCCCAATCAATGAAATACGTTGGAGCACACGTCAGTGCCGCCGGCGGTGTCGAAAATGCCCCGGTGAATGCCCATGAATTAGGCGCAACCGCCTTTGCCCTGTTCACCAAAAATCAAAGACAGTGGCATGCCAAACCACTCTCAATGAAGAGCATTGAGTTATTCAGGGAGCGTTGTGAACAATACCATTTCCAGCCGCAACAAATTCTTCCCCACGACAGTTATCTGATCAACCTGGGCCATCCGGAGCCGGAAGCACTGGAAAAGTCCCGGCTGGCATTTATTGATGAGATGGAACGGTGCATGCAGCTTGGTCTTGACCGACTTAACTTTCACCCGGGCAGCCACCTGAGAAAAATCGGGGTATCGGACTGCCTGGGCAACATTGCCCAATCCATCAATATGGCGCTTGAGCAAACCCAGGGAGTGATCGCGGTGATTGAGAATACCGCAGGCCAGGGCAGCAACCTGGGGTGGCAGTTTGCAGAAATCGCCGAAATCATTGACCAGGTTGACGACAAAAGCCGTGTTGGTGTCTGTCTGGATACCTGCCACACTTTTGCTGCCGGTTACGACCTTCGCACTCAGGAGGCCTGCCAGAAAACATTTGCCGAATTTGAGAAAATCATTGGTTTTCACTACCTGAAAGGCATGCACCTGAATGACTCCAAAGGCGCACTGGGCTCACGAAAAGACCGGCACCACAGCCTTGGCCAGGGCGAGATTGGCTGGGAGGTGTTCCGCTATATCATGGCTGACAGCCGTTTTGATGGCATTCCCATGGTTCTGGAAACCATTGATGAGACGCTCTGGGCGGACGAGATAGAATCGCTGAAAATGATGTCCGCAGCCTGTCCGTAATCGAAAGAGTATCCTCGCCGGGCGCCCCTCGCCGGGCGCCCCTAAGGCATTGTCCCGAAATAACTTCATCATTTTATTCAGACTGGGAAAATGCCGCCGCCCGTTTCCCGCCACCCGCTGCCCGCAAAAGCACAAGTGGTTCCAGCTTTTCGGGAA
>NZ_JAHHPP010000175.1 GCF_024606265.1 Endozoicomonas sp. SESOKO1 | reverse complement strand
GTCGCTTTGCTCCCAATCAGGCTATGGGCGGAGTATTCCGCGAGATCTGATAAAATTACTGAAAAAAGTGCCAAAGCAAGTCTATCAGGATTCTGATCCCGGATGCTATGCAGAAAGTCGTTCTGTGCCCCCCAAAAATGTGAACTCCTGAAAAAAAATGTGTGCCCATCAAAAAAAACAGCCGATTACTGCTATCTTCAAATCTTGCCTGACCAATCGTCTCAGGATCTGATCTAACGATAGCGACAACAGTCAGGAAAATAACATTGTCAGAAGCTTTGAACGCTGTCCTTCAGCAGGTACATTGATTCATGTGTGATTTCTTAAAAAAAATTATTTTTTCCGCAAACGCTATCCATGTTAAATAATACCGACGCCATCACAACGAATGATAAAGTAAAGCAAAGAACACGAAGTGTGCTGAATATCTGGTTTCGAAGCCTCCTCTTCCTGATGCTCATCTTTTCTATCCCATGCCTGTCCGACATAATCAAGGCAGAAACCACAGACTTCTCAATTTCAGCAAGCTATACAACCATTAATGAACACGGCAAAGGAACTCTCTGCACAATCTCCAGTAACGACCGCATTGAAAAACTGAAGGCACTGAAAAATACAGACTGCCAGCTTCCTGTCTCAAATGACCCTAATGATCAGTCCGTCATTCTGATCTCCCATAGCCCTTACCATGAAACAAAACAGATATTACTCACCACCCGTAACCTGCTGATGTGGTCCTACATGGCCGTGCATGCATACAAACTACTGGACTCGGGAAACATTCTCTGGACTCAAAAAGAGGCCTGCCCCTGCAGTGGGAAATTAATGGATATTAGCAATAAACCAGGCAGGTTAATGACAAAAAGTTTCTTTTTTACCTATTATCTCCTGAGCCTTGGATATCATGGCTGGCATTATATTAAATCCTTTATAAATCCTGATCCAAATAACCATAACAACAGCAAAACATCGGAATTCAGCTCTCAATCCAGCGCTCAATTCAGCTCTCAATTAAAGAGCAAAATCAAAAACCATGAACCCACCTGGTCCAACACCCTTCAAAGCCTCATATCCAGGGTTTCAGAGTATCCTTATGCCGGTCAAATCCTGACATTGGCCCTGGATTCAGCCGCATTGAAATGGGACTGCCGATGCCCCGGATATTTTACTGATGCCAAAGGCGGCCTTTACTTCAATGGCCACTTCTGGATGCTTTTGCTGAATGTCGCAATTTTTACTACAGACTTGGCAATCGACTATTTATAATACCCCGTTTGCTCTAAAAGCTCGCTCGTGACCCTTTGCCGCTTGCACAAAAGTCACCAACAGGCTTTATAACTGGCACGGAGAAAAGGCTGTGGAAAAGATTACCGTACAGGGCGCTCGTACACACAATCTGAAGAACATCAATCTGGAAATGCCCCGTGACAGTCTGATAGTGATCACCGGACTATCGGGTTCCGGTAAATCGTCACTGGCCTTCGACACACTGTATGCAGAAGGCCAGCGACGCTATGTTGAGTCACTGTCAGCCTATGCCCGCCAGTTTCTATCCATGATGGAAAAGCCCGATGTAGACCATATCGAAGGTCTCTCACCGGCAATCTCCATTGAACAGAAATCCACCAGCCATAACCCGCGTTCTACCGTCGGCACCATCACGGAAATCTACGATTATCTCCGGTTGCTGTTTGCCCGGGCCGGTATTCCACGCTGCCCGACACACCACTTGCCCCTGGAAGCGCAAACCGTCAGTCAGATGGTGGACCAGGTTCTGGCAATGCCAGAAGGCACTAAACTGATGCTTCTGGCCCCGGTGGTCAGGGGACGAAAAGGAGAGCATCTCCACGTATTCAACGAACTGAGAAGCAACGGTTTTATTCGCGCCAGAATCAATGGGATTGTCACTGATCTTGATACACCACCAACGCTGGATAAAAAGAAGAAACACACCATCGAAGTGGTCGTAGACCGCTTTAAAGTGCGTGATGATTTACAACTTCGTCTCTCCGAGTCCTTTGAAACGGCCCTTGAGTTGACCGATGGCCTTGCTACGGTCAGCTACATGGATGATGACACTAAAGACGACATTGTTTTCTCATCCCGGTTCGCCTGCCCTGAATGTGGTTACAGCCTAAATGAGCTTGAACCACGGCTTTTTTCCTTTAACAATCCGGCTGGCGCCTGCCCCACTTGTGACGGCTTGGGGGTTAAGCAGTTCTTCGACCAGGATCGTATAGTACAGCACCCTGAATTAACACTCGCAGAAGGCGCAATCCGTGGCTGGGACCGCCGCAGCGTTTATTACTTTCATCTGCTGAAATCACTGGCCGCTCACTATGGCTTCAGCATTGATACCCCCTTTGATGACTTAAGCCCGGAACAGCAGCACATTATTCTTCATGGTTCCGGTGATGAAGAAGTCAATTTCAGTTACGTGAATGACCGGGGGGATGTCCACAAAAAACGGCATACCTTTGAGGGCATCATCCCCAACTTTGAGCGGCGGTTCAGGGACACCGACTCCCAGTCCGTCCGGGAAGAGCTGGCCAAATACCTGAGCACCCAACACTGCCCATCCTGTAAAGGCGCCCGCTTACGGAAAGAGGCTCGGAATGTATTCATCCAGGATGAAAGTCTTCCGGACCTGGTGAAATTACCCGTTGAAAAGGCACTGACTTATTTTCAGGATCTTGACCTGCCCGGTCGTCGCGGGGAGATTGCCAGGAAAGTACTTAAGGAAATCTGCGATCGCCTGAGCTTTCTGGTCAATGTCGGCCTGAACTACCTCACCCTGGAGCGCAGTGCGGATACCCTTTCCGGTGGTGAAGCCCAGAGAATACGACTGGCCAGCCAGATCGGTGCTGGTCTTGTTGGGGTTATGTACATTCTTGACGAACCCAGTATCGGTCTGCATCAGCGGGATAATGAACGTCTTCTGAATACCCTGACCCGTTTGCGCGACCTGGGTAATACGGTGATTGTCGTTGAACATGATGAAGATGCCATTCGCTGCGCAGATCATGTGATCGATATTGGTCCTGGTGCCGGTGTTCATGGCGGCGCCATTGTCGCCCAGGGAACACCTGGACAGATCATGGACACCCCCACTTCGTTGACGGGTCAATACCTCTCAGGTATTCGCAAGATTAATGTGCCATCGGAGAGAACACCCGTAGACTCAAAGAAAACCCTGAAACTCAGTGGTTGCACTGGCAATAACCTGAAAAATGTCTCACTGGAAATTCCAGTGGGTTTGATGACCTGTATTACCGGCGTTTCAGGTTCTGGCAAGTCCACATTAATCAATGGCACGCTGTATCCACTGGCGGCCACAGCACTCAATAAGGCGACAACGTTAACCGCTGCCCCTTATAAAAAGCTGACAGGCATTAATCACCTTGATAAATGCATTGATATAGACCAAAGCCCCATCGGCAGGACTCCGCGCTCTAATCCGGCAACCTACACCGGGATTTTTACCGCCATTCGCGAGCTATTTGCAGGCACTCAGGAAGCTCGTTCAAGGGGCTATAAGCCGGGGCGTTTCAGCTTTAATGTCAAAGGTGGGCGGTGTGAAGCATGCCAGGGCGATGGCGTTATCAAAGTCGAAATGCACTTTCTGCCAGATATCTATGTTGCCTGTGATGTCTGTAAGGGCAAGCGTTACAACCGTGAGACTCTGGAAGTGAAATATAAGGGCAAGAGCATCCACGAAGTGCTCGAAATGACCGTGGAAGAAGCCCTGCAATACTTCGATCCAATACCCGCGGTCAAACGCAAACTGCAGACGCTGATGGATGTGGGGCTTTCCTATATTCATCTCGGGCAGAACGCGACCACCCTGTCCGGTGGTGAAGCCCAGCGGGTGAAACTGGCTAAAGAGCTGTCCAAACGGGATACCGGCAAAACACTCTATATTCTCGACGAACCGACCACAGGACTGCATTTTCACGACATTGAACAACTACTCTCCGTCCTTCACCGTCTGAGAGATCACGGTAACAGCGTGGTCGTCATTGAGCACAACCTTGATGTGATTAAAACGGCAGACTGGATCATTGACCTGGGCCCTGAGGGTGGTGATGGAGGCGGCCAGATCATTGCCGCTGGCACACCGGAAGCCGTATCGGCTGTTCCACAGTCCCATACCGGACGCTTCCTGAAACCAATGCTTGCCTGACACGCGGCTATCTTAAGGAATTGTCCTGAAAGTTCTCCCACCAGTATCCTGGGGTCAGTCACCCTGCCCCCATTTATGGTCGATTGGAACGTTATCCTCGGTGGCGTTGTCGCTCATGCGCATCCAACATGGTACAGACACGCTCGAAAATAAAACCACCAGGGTGCATACATACCCGTGTGGCAATGATCGAAACAGCCATCATCGCAAAAGCAGCACCCGCTGCCACCAGACCAGTTCCCACTAGCAATGCAGACTTCGAGTCAGGTTCATTTATCAGACGCCCCGTCGCATTGTTACCCTTCATCAGGTAATAAGCTCCAGCGAAAGCTCCAATATAAGGTGTCATCCCACAAAGAACCGCAACGGTTTTGCCAAAAGCCATTGCTTTTGCCCTTATATCCCGTGAAACACCAGACGATGGCAGACTATCAACTGCCTGGCGGGCGACTTGTTGAACCTGATTTACACCTAAAGCCTGCATACTAGCAACCTCCTGATATAAACAATCAGATTATAGTGATGCATTACTCAAATATGCTGCACTTCATCGATCTCATACTCAACCCCGCCAGAGGGGGTGTTAACCACCACCACATCCCCCTCTTCCTTGCCGATCAGGGCCCGGGCAATGGGAGAGTTCACAGAGATCTTGTTCACTTTGATATTCGCTTCATCGTCCCCGACAATCTTGTAGGTGACTTCCCGGTCATCATCCAGGTTGATCAGTACAGTTGTGGCACCGAACAGCACCTTGCCGGTCTTGGCGATGGCGGTAATATCAATCACCTGGGCGTTGGAGAGCTTGGCCTCAATATCGTTGATGCGGCCCTCGGTAAAGCTCTGTTGCTCCCGGGCCGCATGGTATTCTGCGTTCTCCTTAAGGTCTCCGAGCTCCCGCGCTTCGGCAATCGCTGCAGAAATACGAGGTCGTTCCACCCCCTTCAAATGAGCCAGTTCCTCACGGAGGGCTTTTTCACCCTCCACTGTCATGGGAATTCTTTTCATCCAACGTTACCTTCGTGTAGATCCTGAAGCCGTCTGACCAATCTTTCTGATCCAAAGGCGATGGAACGGGCAATCGCTTCTGCTCCCGCCATGGTGGTTGTATATAGCACTTTATTGGTCAATGCGGAGCGGCGGATCAGGTAGGAATCGGCGATGGCCTGACGACCTTCAGTCGTGTTGATCATGAAGGCTATATCACCATTGACGATCATGTCCACCAGATGCGGTCTGCCCTGATGCACCTTGTTGATGGTGGTGACCGGCAGACCCGCTTCTTCAATCACTTTCGCCGTGCCGGACGTGGCCAGCAGCTCGAAGCCGATATCCATCAGCAGACGTGCAACCATGGGGACCTCAGGCTTATCGAAGTCACGCACCGTGAGAATAACCTTACCGCCGCTGGGCAGCTGCATATTCTCTGCCAGCTGAGCCTTATGGAACGCTTCCGGGAAAGTTGCCCCCACGCCCATTACTTCACCGGTGGATTTCATTTCCGGACCGAGAATCGGGTCCACGCCGGGGAATTTATTGAAGGGGAAAACCGCTTCTTTGACACTATAGTATGGAGGCACAATCTCAGCAGTAAAGTTCAGTTCTTCCAGCGTTTTGCCCATCATGACCCGTGCCGCAATCTTGGCCAGGGAGTGGCCGATGCACTTGGAGACAAATGGTACGGTACGGGAAGCCCTGGGGTTCACCTCAATCACGTAGACCTGGTCGTCCTGAATGGCCAGCTGCACGTTCATCAGGCCGATAACGCCCAGTTCCAGGGCCATGACACGAACCTGCTCACGGATTTCATCCTGGTGACGGCGGTTCAGGCTGTAAGGCGGCAGCGAGCAGCTGGAGTCACCGGAGTGAATACCCGCCTGCTCAATGTGCTGCATGATCGCACCAATAACTACACGCTTACCATCACAGACCGCATCAACGTCCACTTCCACCGCACGATTCAGGAAGGAGTCCAGCAGCACCGGGCTGTCGTTGGATACCTGAACGGCGTCTTTCATGTAACGTACCAGCTCATCTTCGCCAGCGACAATTTCCATGGCACGGCCACCCAGAACATAGGATGGGCGGACCACCAGTGGATAGCCAATCTCTGTCGCTTTGGCCACCGCTTCCTGTTCACTGCGAACCGTCGCGTTAGCAGGCTGCAATAAACCCAGTTTCCGGATCATCTGCTGGAAGCGCTCACGGTCTTCCGCACGGTCAATGGCTTCAGGGCTGGTACCGATAATCGGCACACCTTCGGCTTCCAGGGCACGGGCCAGTTTCAGCGGCGTCTGACCTCCGTACTGGACGATCACACCGGTGGGTTTCTCAACATCGATGATGGCCAGCACGTCTTCCAGGGTTACCGGCTCAAAATAGAGTCGGTCAGAGGTGTCGTAGTCGGTAGAAACGGTCTCCGGGTTACAGTTAACCATAATGGTTTCGTAACCGTCTTCCCGTGCCGCCAGTGCCGCATGGACACAGCAGTAGTCAAACTCGATACCCTGGCCGATACGGTTCGGGCCACCACCAATCACCATGATCTTGTCACGGTCAGAAGGCTCGGCCTCACACTCTTCGTCATAGGAAGAGTACATGTACGCTGTCGTTGACTGGAACTCTGCCGCACAGGTATCCACCCGCTTGAAGACCGGTTTGACCTGAAGTTCACGACGGTAGTTGCGCACCTCGGCTTCGGTAATGCCCAGCAGTTCCGCCAGACGTGCATCGCTGAAGCCTTTCTGCTTCAGGCGGAACAGGCGCTCTTTCGACAGGGAGGAGAGTCCCCTGCCATTAACAGCGTCGTCTGCCAGCAACGCTTCTTCATTCACCAGATCCTGAATCTGTACCAGGAACCATGGATCAATCATGCACTCAGCAAAGATCTCTTCCAGGGTCATACCGGCACGGAAGGCATCGGCAACGTAGTAAATACGGTCAGCTTTCGGCGTCACCAGTTCCCGGCGGATTCTGGCCAGGGCCTCTTCACGCTCGGCATCTGGGCAGGCATCCAGTTTAATAGCAAACATGGAGTTGAAGCCCGTAGCGCCGGTTTCCAGACCGCGCAACGCTTTCTGCACCGACTCCTGGAATGAACGACCAATGGCCATTACCTCACCCACCGACTTCATCTGGGTGGTCAGACGGTCATCAGCCTGGGGAAACTTCTCAAAGGCAAAGCGGGGGATTTTGGTCACGACATAGTCGATGGATGGTTCAAAAGAGGCCGGAACCACACCACCGGTGATCTCATTGCTCAACTCATCCAGGGTGTAACCCACCGCCAGCTTGGCCGCCACACGGGCAATGGGGAAACCGGTGGCCTTGGAAGCCAGGGCAGAAGAACGGGATACCCGTGGGTTCATCTCAATGACCACCATACGTCCCGTATCCGGGCAGATACCGAACTGCACGTTGGAACCGCCGGTTTCCACGCCAATTTCACGCAGTACCGCAATGGAGGCGTTCCGCATGATCTGGTATTCCTTATCGGTCAGCGTCTGGGCTGGCGCGACGGTAATGGAATCACCGGTATGAACCCCCATGGGATCAAAGTTTTCAATGGAGCAGACAATGATACAGTTATCATTGCGGTCACGGACCACTTCCATCTCATACTCTTTCCAGCCAATCAGCGACTCATCAATCAGCAGCTCATTGGTGGGCGAAAGGTCGAGTCCACGGAAGCAGATCTCTTCAAACTCATCTTTGTTATAGGCAATACCGCCACCGGTGCCGCCCATGGTAAACGACGGACGAATAATACAGGGGAAGCCAACCTGATCGAGAACAGCGCGGGCCTCTTCCATGGTATGGGCAATACCGGAGCGCGGCGTTTCCAGTCCGATATTTTTCATGGCCTGGTCAAACAGCTGACGATCTTCAGCTTTATCGATCGCCTGCTGGTTGGCACCAATCATGGTCACGCCGTACTTTTCCAGCACGCCTTTGTGGAACAGATCCAGGGCGCAGTTCAGCGCGGTCTGACCGCCCATGGTAGGGAGAATCGCATCCGGGCGCTCTTTTTCAATAATCTTGGCCACGGTCTCCCAGCGGATCGGCTCTATGTAGGTTGAGTCCGCCATGGCCGGGTCGGTCATAATGGTCGCCGGGTTGGAGTTGACCAGGATGACCCGGTACCCTTCTTCTTTCAGCGCTTTACAGGCCTGGGCTCCGGAATAGTCAAACTCACAGGCCTGGCCGATAATAATTGGACCAGCCCCGAGTATCAGAATACTGTCAATATCAGTGCGTTTTGGCATCTTTACTCTCACATCGAAACGGGGTTGGTTACTTTGCTGCCTTCAGCATCTCAACAAAACGGTCAAACAGCCCGGCCACATCCTGTGGACCCGGACTCGCTTCCGGGTGTCCCTGAAAGCTGAAAGCAGGGCGATCAGTCCGCTCAATACCCTGAAGGCTGCCATCAAACAGCGATTTGTGAGTTGCTTTCAGGTTTTTCGGCAGCGAGTCTTCGGCTACGGCAAAACCGTGGTTCTGACTGGTGATCATGACCTGACCCGTCTTGAGGTCCTGAACCGGATGGTTAGCACCGTGATGCCCAAACTTCATCTTCTCAGTCTTTGCGCCGCTGGCCAGGGCCAGCAGCTGATGACCCAGGCAGATACCAAATACCGGCAGCGCGGGTGTGTCCAGAATTTCCCTGATGGCGGCAATGGCGTAATCGCAAGGCTCGGGGTCACCCGGGCCGTTAGAGAGGAAAACACCATCCGGATTCAGGGCCAGCACCTCTTTGGCCGTTGTTTTTGCTGGCACCACAGTAAGACGACAGCCTCGCTGGGCCAGCATGCGCAGAATGTTTCTCTTCACGCCAAAATCGTAAGCCACCACGTGGAACGGCAGGTCGGCCACGTCGGCATGACTGTCGGTCTCCAGGCTCCAGACACCTTCTGTCCAGGCGTACGGCTGGTCGGTGGTCGCTTCTTTGGCCAGGTCCATGCCTTTAAGGCCCGGGAATTCACGAGCACTGGCCAGCGCCCTGGCTTCGTCAGCCTTGCCAAGGGCATCACCGGCAATAATACAGCCGTTCTGCGCGCCTTTTTCCCGGAGAATCCGGGTCAGCCTGCGGGTATCAATACCAGCAATGGCGACAATGTTGCGGGACTTCAGATAGTCATCCAGTGACATTTTGCTGCGCCAGTTGCTGGCCAGCAGTGGCAGGTCCTTGATAACCAGACCTGCCGCATGGATGTGGGGAGACTCTTCATCTTCCGGAGTAATACCGGTATTACCAATATGGGGATAGGTTAGCGTAACGATTTGGCGGGAATAGGAAGGGTCGGTGAGAATTTCCTGATAACCGGTCATTGCCGTGTTAAAAACCACCTCACCACTGGTCTCACCATCAATACCGATGGCAATTCCCCGGAAAATACTGCCATCTTCCAGAGCTAAAACAGCCGTCTTAGTCAAAGGATCCTCCCGAACTTGAATCTATTGGAAAATTTGCCTGATATGTGTGTTTCTAATGCCCGAATGCCATGTTGCTTTACGACCTCCAGTTTGCAGACCCAAAAAAAGCGAGATGTTTTAAAAAAACCATCTCGCTTTTGATTTTGCACCCTGTCACATACCGCAAAAATTCAAGGCAAATTTAAACTATTAGACTACAAACCAATCCACTTTTCCAGAACTTTTTAGTCGTTTGGCTAATCACTTGGCTAGCGGTTGGCGATTGCGATACAGGGCATACTGAATGGTCACTGTTTCAGGCCATCCCGGAACAACAACTCAGCCTCAGCCAGGCACTCAGCCAGGCACTCAGCCAGGCGTGGGTTATTCATGTAATCTTCAACCGCTGGCCGCACCCCGAAGTCCAACACTTCATAACTGGCCACCTCCCGGGTCGCCAGTTCACAGGCAATCTTATTGAACTCCTTTTTCCGCTCATCCTGCGCCAGTGAACGTGTCAGTTTTTTAACCTCAAGTTGCAATGCAACCAGTTTCCTTAAATATTGATCCAGTAACATTTGTTTGATTCCACAGGTCATTGGGTGCATTGGATTACGCAAACTGTTTTCACCATCCCTCAGCTTTTCTTCAACACAGGTTATCTCCTTTTTTTTGTTTTCCAACCTGTCTATTTGTTCCTTTGTTGCCAGCAAAAACTTAAGTCTGGCTTTGCTGACAACTCTTTCCATCTGGCGCTGAAAGCATATCCTGAACACATCAGATTCAAGGCTGTCTGCGGGATTTGCTGGCCGAAATTTCGGCTCCGCATCAACATGATGACGAGTGCTGTTTTCGCTGACAGTGGATAGCTCTTTTTTTGTTATTTTCTGAGGCGTCACATCAAGTTCTGGAGGTGTAGAACAGGGCCTTTTCAAAGACTTGACCGTATTTCCCGCTGAAACAGTGCCATCATGACCGGCAATATCACGGGAACAGAGTCCGCGGGCGGTTTTATGGCAAGTGACGTTACTGCAACGGGGAATATTTTTCTGTCCTTCAAAACCTGTAGCGCCATCAACGCTGTCATTCGCTGACCAGCTCCCCTGTTGAGGGAGAGAAACACCTGAAATCATCATCACGATCAACCTCCTTTTTTCCTTCATCCACAATTATCAGCGTACTGGGTATTTATTTAATTTTTATTATGCAGTTAAACAGTTGATCGCGGATAAATCACTAACCGCTTAGTTAGTTGCCACAACGCCACCAGTGCGGAAACGAAGGATGTTGTTATCGACCGGGGAATGGCAGAGGTTCTGGAACTGAAATCGTTCGTTGCAATCCAGGTCAAACTTTCAGGCCCAACACATCCTGCATATCGAACAGGCCGCACTTTTTGTCAGCAATAAAACGAACCGCCCGCAATGAACCCCGGGCATAGATCACCCGGCTGCTGGCTTTGTGGGTTACCTCAACACGCTCACCTTCACAGGCAAACAGTACGGTATGATCACCAATCACATCACCGGCCCGAACAGTGGCAAAGCCAATGGTTTCACGATCTCTTGGCCCGGTATATCCTTCACGACCGTATACCGCACATTTGTGCAGGTCACGCCCGAGCGTATCTGCCACCACTTCCCCCATTTTCAGCGCCGTTCCGGAGGGCGAGTCCACCTTGTGGCGATGATGCGTCTCAATAACCTCAATATCCGCCTCATCACCCAGCACTTTTGCCGCCATCTCCAGCAGTTTGAACACCAGATTGACCCCGATACTCATATTGGGCGCAAACACGATGGCAGTATCTTCTGCCGCTTTGGCAAGCTCCGCTTTCTGATCATTGCCCAGACCTGTGGTACCAATCACAATACCTTTCCCATGCTGTCGGCACAGTGCCACATTCTGCATGGTCAATTCAGGGGTGGTGAAATCGATCAGAACGTCAAAATCGTTGACGGCTGCCGCCAGGTTATCCGTTAATGGCACACTCAACGGGCCAACCCCTGCCAGGTCTCCCGCATCAATACCCTGCAGACTGTCGCCGGGCTTGATAATTGCCGCTCCCAACTGGCACTGCTGATCAGCGGCAACAGCTTCCAAAAGCATTCGCCCCATTCGTCCGGCGGCACCCACAATGGCAACTCTGGTCACGTCACGCTCCTTCTGGCTGATCGGTTAGAATAAATCTGCCGTAGTCTAACGGACTATGCACAAACAGCAAGCGGGGTACAAAAAACACCAGCCCGGCATTATTTTCATCCCAAATTTTTTGCAATTCTGGCTAACGGCACTATTCTTGAACGGCTCTTGAACAACTCTTGAACGACCATCTGGCTTGCTGACAACTTACTTACAATTTTCAGGCTCAGTTCTTTTTGCAAATGGACACCAATTTTGCACCAGGATTACAACTGGTAAAGGTTGATCGTTGCCAGGTGTCATCATCGGCTTCTGAAAACTCATCGACCAAACGTAATTTAAGGAAAAGAAAACAGCCCGTCACCTCTCACCGGAGGGTTACCCCATCCAGGGTGACCGCGAGGTTTTCAACCAATACCGCTAAAGCTACTCGTCCCGGTAAGCAGAAACGGATTGCCTCCCCCGCTACATCCTTGCCGCCCCGGTCGCTGGTAAAACAAAAACCGGAAAAAGCCCGCACTAAAAAGAAGACACAGACTTGTGCCCGCTCTGCCGTCAGCACAGGCAAGAGCCGTGTCAAAACTGACAAAGGTAAAATCAGCAAAGGTAAAATCAGCAAGGATAAAATCAGCAAGCCCAAAATCATCAAGGCCAAAATCAGCAAGGCTAAAAACAGTACAAAGGCCTCAATGAAGGGACACAGGGCTGCACCAGCATCCGGTTCAATGAGCAAACCATCATCTTCTTCTGTTTCTGCAAAAAAAGTAACGCCTGCTCCGCAAAGGCAGAAGCAGTCCCGAGGCACAGGCAGCTCTTGCACCTCATTGCCACCAAAAAAGCGCAACCCTACAGACAGGGACCTTGACAAGGCCATTACCCAATTTTCGCAGGCCCATCGACAGCAATTACAGGCAAACAAGGATCAGCCGCCGGTTAAGGAATTATTACGCAGTGCCGCCAGACTGCTGGTTACTCTTGAGAACAGAAAAATCAGGTTGTCACTTGGCAGGGGTACACCAAGAGAGCCAGCCCTGTTTTCAATACTGAAAAACAAAGTGATTACCACAGACGCGGTATTTATCAGCACCTTCTTTTACAAAGCCAATGTCTTCTTTTCCGCTGTTGACCAGAAAAAGATCTGCTCTACTGGCTGCCTGTCCGGGATGCTTTCATGCGATAGAATCATCAAAGACTTCGTTAATGAAAAGGATGAAAATATACAGGCTGTGGCGAGCAGCAGCCACCTTGAGTCAATAGCCAGACTGTATCTCCATCATGGCTGGCCCAAAAGTTCTGAGCTTACAGAAATGTTTGGGTGGGATTGCTGGCAGTTCAACGGCAAATTCTGTCCAGTACTGCTGCAGGCTTATTCCAAGGTGTTTCATTCTTGTGGTTTACCGGCCAAACCGGACGTGGAAAATTTCAGGAACAATGACCGCTGGCAAATCAATGGCCGGTTGAGCCCGGAAATACTCCAGGCTTTTGTCGCTGGCACGATCAACATGTACCCAAATAAATTAAAGGCAGATCTCCTTAAACAGAGTTTCAAAAGGTGGGTACCGCCTGATAAGCAAAGTGCTTACCTGAAACTGGCGAATAAACTGTTTGCCGACTCTGCCCTACCCTTACCGGCAACGTTGGAAAATTTTCAGGAGGTATTCCGGCAACAGTTCAACAACCTTTGTAAATACCCTGCTGCGATGGATAGTGACCTGGAAAAATACGACGGAATGAAACTGTTTGCCCTTTTTCGCAGCGCGCCACCGAAGTGCCGGTTGAATGTCCATAAATTCCAGTATTTTCTCACGGCCCACAGGGAATCAAAATATCAGGCACTGGAGTCACTACAGTCGATTCTCGTCCATCACGGTGGCCAGGGGGTTGTCTTATGGCTGCAGATGCTCAAGAAAAGGCCATATTCCCGCAAAGCCATTACTGAGGTGTTAACCATGCCTGTCCCGACGAACCAGGCAGGCTATGTCATGAACCATCTGCCTCAATCACAATGGCTGGAGCACCTTGAGCTTTTCCGGAACAAACGACACTGGCCGAATGTGCAACAATGGCAAAAGCTGGCAGCTGTCCGCCAACAGCTGAATAACCGATTTTCGTGGCCACTGGCAAGGCGAATGATGCTGGAGATTCTCTGGCCCCTGGGTGAGAAAGACCGTTGCTACTATTCGGACCATCTGGACGAGATAATTAAAACAGTCCCCTCCATGGCGCAACTGCACCTTATTTTCCGAACGTTGGGGGCGAACAATACGAAGCACTTTATGGATGCCAGCATTAAATGGCAATGGTCGTCTAATAAAACAGATGAAACATTTCTGGTAACGCTTGATAAATTGCTTGTGGGTTTATTGATTGCCGGGCATTACCTGGAGGGCCATGAAGATATACCAGCCCTTTGTTTTGCCCAACGAACCGCCGTAAACCAGGGTCACAGTGTCAAAATAGAAGGGTGTCCAGCCCAGGGGGACGAAAGGCTCCGGCACTTCGTCGTTGCCATCCTGACAGAACTGCGGCAAACCGATTATCGGTTCAGGAATCAGCAACTGACCATCATAAAGGCCAATAATCAACCACTGGTACTCCCCAAACCCGAATTCAGTCTCACCCTTAAAGGCTTTGTCATTATCAACTGGACTTTGGAACAACTGGATGCTTTTTTCAATGCCACTGAATTTACCAGACAGTGGTATCAACCCCTGCTCTGTGATTTACATAGTGCTGACTTTAACTGGTATGAACAACAACTGATGGGCCTTCCTCATGTTGGCGGAAAAACGGCAACAGCCAGACAATTTACGCCGATTCTGGGACCGGGGATGATTCTGCCGTTGATCAGGGACAACTTACCGCTAAAACAAAAAGTGTGGCAATCATTGCAATACTTCGCTGACCGTCAACAGCTGCCGGTTCACCTCTGCCGGGCGCTGGCACCGCTTATTCACAATGTTCGCAATACAGATGCGAGTATTGTGCCTGACGGGCTTGAAGGCTATGTTACTGCCACCCTGAGAAAAACAGCGTCGGCGGAAAATGACCCGGAACTCACGACTTTATTCGAGACTATCCGCGAACTGATCGGGCCTGATCCAACAGAAACAGTCGCTTGTGATGATACACAAAGGCCACAACCCTTCCTGAAAAGTCTGTTACAACAACTTGATGAGAAGCCTGTGTACGAGGAGAGTGACCTGAGGATGCTGGAGCAATATAAAAGTCAGTTGTCCTATGCAGAAATACTGCACATTATGCCGAAAATCATCCTGTCGGTTGATAAAACCAGACAATTTGACTGGTACTGTGTCTTGGAGGAAAAGCGCCAGAAAGCGCTTCAGGAAAATCCCCTTCAGATTGCATTCTGGCTATAAATGCAAATACTTAACC
>NZ_JAHHPP010000174.1 GCF_024606265.1 Endozoicomonas sp. SESOKO1 | reverse complement strand
CTTCGCAAAGATCCCGCTTACGCCCAGCGCCAAAGGGAGCGCGAAAGGGAGCGCCAAAGGGAGCGTCGCAAAGATCCCGCTTATGCCGAGCGCCAAAGGGAACTGCGAAGGAAGCACCAAAGGAAGCGCTACCAGACAGATCCCACTTACGCCGAGCGCGAAAGGGAGCGCAAAAATCAGTATCGTCAGTCAGTCAATTCAACTAAAAACTCAGGTGATATACTACTGACTTCTAATTTAACTGAAACGACCCAGAGTTCCAGTAAAAACTCAGAAGGTACTGCCCCCGATTTTCAGTCGTCAAGCTGAAGGAATATTTACAATCCCGATCGCCCCCTCTCAGCCTTAGTGAACGGTTAGCAATCGAGGGGTGCTGGAAATGAGATTACCGGTATGGCAGTAAACACTTCATCTGCTGCCCGTTCAAAGATGACAGCCAGAGAAACCCAGCACTGCCCCCAGATATACGCAGGACGATTCCGTTTCTTACTTTGCTGATGATGGCTACGACAAGCCGGGGCTTTGTCAGAAAATCGTTCGATGACCCAGTCATCAAGCCCCAGAACAACAGGTTTGTCCTCGGGAACCTTTGAGCAGACCAGACGGATCAAGCGGCGTGCCAGATTTTTCCATTGCCATTTGCCCTGGGATAACCAGTGGTGGTAGCTGCTCCACACACAATGAAAATCAATCGATAACAGCGCCTGTGTAACAAACCCGTTGGAGGAAAGCATGCATGGAACCAAACAATAGTTCACATAACGTTGGTACTGCAGTTGGTGATAGCGCACCGGCCAAAAAGGTTGTATATAAAGCGAGTTCCCTGAGGATTACTTGGTGATCTGAAGTGAGCATGGCAACCATCCCGGATTTCGTCGCTGGGGATGGTTGCTATTAGCAGATTATTCGCTGAAACTTTTGTACTTACAAAACTCTAAAGTCGAGAAAACCATAGAACAATCCAAAAAAAAACAAACTTCTTTCTATTTTTATTGGTCTAGACTTGGCAGTTATCATTCGACCGTTGGCTGAGAAGCTGAGAATCAAGCAACTTCACTTTTGTGGCAAAATAATTGACGAGGGCTATACATTGGATACCACCAGCAGAGCCGCCCCGCCTTCTTATGCAACAACGGCAGCGGATAATTTTCTGAAAGCCCTGGGTGACCTTCCTTTCGATGAAGCCCGCATAAAGGCCTGTGAAGTGATGGAGCACCTTAAGAGGCGGTACCAGTTCGATAGCGAACCAGCTTCTGCACCACCTTTATCTGAACGCAGTGTGAGTTCCCCGTTAAAATTATCACCAATCGAAAAGCTGATGGAAAAGGAACAAAATAATGATCTGGCAAAAGGTTTGAATTCGCTGGTGCGAGGATTTAACAGAGAAATAGCTGACTTCCATAGAAAAATTGAAAACAAGGATGATGGAGAAATTGTTCAAAAGGCCTGTGGTCTGACCAAAATAGGCAATTATATGAAAAAGGACAGTTACTCTGGAAAACAAACTAAACTTTCTAACGACGTTACCCTTCAGGGTAGCGGACTTCTGATGAATACCTCAGATTACAGCCGATGGTTTATCGCCGTCCATCGACTATCTGATAATACTCTGCAGTGCCACACAACCGATTTAACGACTTATCGTGAAAATAATCATGCACTCATACTATTTCTTGACAAGTTACTTACAACAATGTCTGTTGAAGACCCGTCCAGAATAGAAGATATAGATTGGATCATTAACGATCTGAAGCGTGGGAAACCTTACCTGACCTCTCACGAAAGTACTTTAGGCGACACTGTTTCCTTCCTGCTCACTCATACCATTGACGTAAAAGTTTTCCGGGATACTCTGGATGCATTATTTACATTGTATCAATTTACGCCCTACCCTGAGCCACTGACAGAAATTACAACCGAATTTAATAACACAATTAATAGCAACGCTAAACGTTCAAGTGACTATTGTATTTATCGGTAAAGGGTTAGGTAAGGAGATAGAAAGGACGTGTCTTTCATTGAGTATTAAAATGGAAATACGGATCAACACGCTCATTGTGCATTGAAAGAGCATTGAAAGAGCATTGGAAGCACATTGAAAGCACTGTGAAACAAATAAGGAACCTGAATTTCTCACCATTCAATACTCAGTGAGAGTCCTGAAACCAATGATCTTTTGCTGCCAATAAGGGTAGATGATTATGAATCAGGGTATCAGTGAATCCATAAAAGCAGAAACCTCTCAGGCGTCTCTCACTTCGGGTGCCAGCAGCCAGCTGAGCAGCTCGCAAGCAAGTTTTTCTCCAGGGGAGAAACTTGGAGCTCTGGGGCGACATAGTGTTAGTCCGCAGCAGGTTTCAACGGGCGAGCTGATCGGTATAGGTGCATTGGGCGGTCTTGTGGGTGCTACCCTTGGTTACGTGGTTAAATCAGCAAACCGCTGCCCGTGGACAACTGTTGCCGCCACAAGCGCTGTTGGTGCAACAGTCTTTGCACTGGGCACCGCAATGGATGCCAGATCCGTAACGCCACTGGAGCACGCTGAAGCGGAATTGATGCAGACACAGGACGATAAAGAGTGTCTGTTAAAGAGAGATATAGACAATCCTGTCCGCGAGTATGATAAAAAAGAAATCTATACCATCAAACGATTGTCTGAGCGATATGGCGAGTCCTGGCTGACATTCAGGCTACTGTGGGAGGTGTTATATACGGAACGTTTTCAGAGTGATTATGAAGATTTTCTGGATGAGTTCTTTTCACAACTGATGAATCTGCATGTGGGTCGTCGGGAGATTAACGACATTGTTACAGCAATGAAGGCCACCGACTCCCTTGAAGTGGCCAGGGAGTTACCGGCTTTTCAGAAATTAACCGAACGGAGTTATATACTGTCAACAACCCATGATGAGATTGCCCGACTAATGTTCACCTATTCCAGACTACTTCTGGCTAATGATAATGTTAATGATCATCGCGGTGCAAAGGCCTACGAACTTTACCAGACCCTATGCCTGGAAAAGTATGAATCCCTCAAGATCCGTATTGCCCTGGATGAGAGCAGACTGATAGAGGACATCCGCATTCTGCGTGCAATGGCTGAGGAGAAATCATCGCTGAGTAATTCATGATGCGTCTATTTACAGTCCAAAGGAAATATCGAGCGTTACTTTTCCGGATTTATGTGTAAATGATCAATATCCCCTTTGAGTCTGATAAAGCCAACAGCTTCCGCAGCCTCAACATAACCGGGATCATTTTCGCTCTTGCCCTGGAGCAGGTTAGCGGCAATTCGTCCGTAGGTCATGGCACCTTTGGCACCGACTCCGGACATTCCGGCCATCACCACAAAGTTGCCGTCCATTTCACCGGATCGGGTTACCAGCTGGGAAACCAGGGGTACTTCAGAACGGGTCAAGCTGTATACACAGGAAACTTCGTCAACCAGTTGCAGATCCTCATCATCCACCGGCAATCCCTGCATGCGTAAGTACCGACCGGTGTTCTCAATACTCCAGCGAATCTCCTCCCCGGACAACCTCTGGTGCCAGACATCTTCAAGATTGTTGATATTACTGCGCTGAAAGTGGCCACCGATCTTAATGACCGGATTACCATCTGCACCAAAGTATTCAAACATCGAATAGAAACTGCCCTGCCGGGTACCGGCGGAGCTGTTAATAACCGGATAGGCCCGTTTCAATTGATTGCGTGCGTGATCATCAAGCTGATGATACTTTTCCGGCCGGATCTGCAGGAAAGCAAGAAATACCCGTTTCGGGGTGATCAGTTTCTCCAGATAGGGGGCCTGCTCACGCAGTAATGAACCGGTCTGCGGCCCTGCTGCACTGACAACCTGGCTGGCTGTGAATTTCCGTTCAGAACCATGCTGGTCTTCGGTGGCTATCAGGTAGTGGTTATCGCCCCATTGGATATCACTGATAGCGGTATTGTAAACGATAGTACCACCTTTGAGTTTAATGGCCGTGTGCAGGAGTGAAATAAGTGCTTCCGGATTCATGGTGCCGGAATGGTCATTGAATTCACGCTGCAGAAAAACCCCCTCTGGCAGCTGGACACCAAACATTGCCGCGCCCTCCTCCGGTGTCCGGGCTATTTTGTAGTCGACCTTTTGTCGCTTAGAAGAGGTAATGACAGAGTCAGCGTATTTCATGCGTCCCAGGTAGTTGACGGGTGTGGTTCGGTAGACATCAGCAATCGACGTGACGTACCCTTGAGTATTAAGAAAGCTGGTCAGCGTTGCCGTTTCACGAACTGAGCGGTTGTGGAGGTAGGACCACAGATCTCTGGCCAGATTATTGCTTCTGGCAATCCGAGCCAGACCTTTGCTGGAACCCTGGCTGTAATTGTGACCCTGTTTTTCCAACAGGATAACCTCTTTACCGTCCCGGGCCAGTTGCCAGGCAGCGGCACTGCCCATCAGGCCTCCGCCAATAACCACAACCTCGTGATGCTTTACAGGGTAAGCATCCGCATCTCGAACCCAGCATAACCCACTGACAAGGGCTAATATCGGCATTAGTAACAGAAAGAATGCAGGCATATCTCCTCCATGAAATAATAAATAAGGCAAAAAAACTAATGTTTTTATTTTTCTGACAACTCAGCCAGCATAAGGTTCCATCAGTGAATGTTTATTTCGCTTTGATCAGTGCTTTGCCACCAGCCATTATCATCTCCCTGATCTACAGTTACATAATTTACATTCTCAGAATATCAGCCTTGCCGACAATACAGCAAAGAGTGAAGTCGATTGACGAAACTAGGTAAATATCAGAAGTCTGCCATGAAAATGCCTTTTCAGCCTGGAGACCAGGTGACCACTCATTTTTATCCGGTTCAGAAAAACCGTCCAAGGACAGTCATCCGATGCTATCGTTCCATTGATTGCCCATCTGGCTGGCTCGTTGACACAAAAGACGACAGTGGAAAAATGCTGAAAGCACTGGATGCAAAATGGTATCAGCTTATGGAAATTGAGGAGGCGCCAGAAACTGGCCGGTAACAAGAAGTATTAAGGGTTACACGTGCATATAAGAATGCCAAGTGCAATGTAGACAAAAATAATGGTAGTCGGTACTGGACTTGAACCAGCGACCCCCACCATGTCAAGGTGGTGCTC
>NZ_JAHHPP010000173.1 GCF_024606265.1 Endozoicomonas sp. SESOKO1 | reverse complement strand
GTTATCGCCTCTAAGCTGGCGGAAGGTATGAGAGCGAATGCACATATCTCCAAGACCTTCGACATCCTACAAGATGGCTCAAGTATTCTTGTTAGAGCCAAGGCTGATGGTTATAACTTCTCAGTCAAGGCTAGAGACAGCTTGGGTAACACTGCAATCAAGGCTCTGAAAGACAAGACTCAGGACATTAGCGATTTGCCTGCTATTGGCTTTGAGGGTTTCACTATTGCTATTGTGGGAGGTGGCTCTGAGGACGAAAAGTACTACGTGGTCTATGATAATGGTGAGGACAGTAAAGAGGGCGGTGCATGGCTTGAGACTAAGCCTGCTGGTCTAAACACAAGGCTAGTTAAGACCACTATGCCACACCAGCTTATCGCTGAAGCTGATGGTTCTTTCACCTTCTGTGCTGCTGATTGGTCAAGCCGAGAAGTGGGTGATGAAGAGAGTAACCCTGACCCCTCCTTTGTAAACCAGACCATCAACGATGTCTTCTTCTATCGTAACCGTTTAGGTCTGCTGTCCGGTGAGAACATGCTTTTCTCGAAAGATGGTGACTACTGGAACTTCTACCTGACAACGGTAAGAACAACGCTTGATAGTGATACCATTGACATAGGCTCTACGTCTGACAGGGTGTCTGTCCTGAGACATGCAGTCACCTTCAATGAACAGCTAATCGTCTTCTCTGACAGTGTGCAGTTTGCGCCTAACTCTGGTGCTGAGGGTCTACTCTCTCCAGCAACTATCACAATGGACATCATTACTCGACTTGAGGCTCAACTCAGAGCCAAGCCCGTAGGTGCTGGACAGACCCTCTTCTTTGGGACTCGCTTAGGTAACTACTCAGGTATGCGTGAGTACTTCATCGCTCCTGAAATTGAGATTACATCCGCTGCCGACATTAGTGGTCATATCCCTACGTACATCAAAGGTGACATCATTGAGCTGACAGCCAGTTCCTCTCACGACATACTGGTAGCCCGCACTGATGACATCAAGACCAATCTGTACGTCTATGCGTACTTTTGGGAGAACACTGAGAAGATGCAAAGCTCATGGTCTCGGTGGGTCTTCTCAGGTGATGTTCTTACGTCCTCCTTTATTGATGCCAAGCTTTACTTGGTTGTACGTAGGCCAGAAGGCTTAATGCTTGAGTCCATTGATATGTCTCGCTTCAACACGCCTCTCTCTAATGGTTGGCAGACAGACATACTCCTTGATAGGCGAACAAAGGTCTTAACAGGTCAACCTTTCCCTGAGCATTTACAGGGAGAGCCTGAAGCCAGCCTTGTAGCTATCGAGAAGAATGGCCGAGCGTTCAAGGCTGACGCTATTAAAGCCAAGCTATACGATGCTGAAGGTATTGCAGTCAGTGACCATTATATCGGCCTATCGTATTCCTTTGAGTTCACTTTTAGTGAGCAAGTAATCAAGGACAATGAGTCTGTACCTGCAAACATTATTGACCGTGTGCAAATTCAGAGAATGGCTGTTTCGTATACTGACTCAGGCTTCTTTGAAGCTATGGTCTCAACTCCATTTGATGATCTCCGTATCTATCCGTTTACTGGTCGTATTATGGGGAGTATCAACAATATGTTGAACCGAGAGAGCTTGGAGTCAGGAGTACAGACATTTCCAGTCAACTCAAGGTCTGACTTAGTAACAATCAAATTACAATCTGATAGTCATTTACCTTGTTCATTTCAAACTGCTGAATGGTCTGGTGTTACAAGATCGAAAGCGCAACGAGTCTTTTAATTGAGAGTTCAACTTAGACAAGCAACTCTTCAAGACGCAATCGAATTAGCTGGTAAGCTCAGACAGGGAGACCTCAATGAGCTTCAGGCTTTAGGCCACACGAACATAGATGAGTGCCTTATGTCCTCCTTCAATGTTTCACATATAGCCTACGCATTAACACTTGAAGATGAGCTAATAGGTATCCAAGGATTAGCTAAAGGCTTGAATGATAAACATGGTGCAATATGGGCTATGGGGTCTGAGAGAACAAAAGAAGTCCCTAGAGATATTGTCCGGTTAGGCTTTGAGTTTACCAATGAGTGTTTAGGTCATTATCCGGCTGTAGGAAACATGGTCTACTGCAATAACAAATTGCACATTAGATGGTTAAAACTCATCGGCTATACATTCATTCGTGAGCTTAATTACAACAACAATAACTTTTATGAATTTGTGAAGATTAAAGAGTATGTGTGACCCAGTTTCTATTGGTGTTGCTGCTGTTTCCACTGTAGCTGGTTATAGTTCAGCTAAGAATCAGCAAGACTACAACGCTGCTATGGCACAGCATAATGCCAACGTCCAGAACAAGGCTGCTCTAGATAGCTTACATCAAGGCTATACAGACGCTCAGTATCAACTGATTGATTTAGACGACCAGCTCTCTGACCAAGTAGAAGACAATTACTTGATGACGATGAAGGCGCACGACACAGCCAAGATGCAAGCTGCTAGTAAAGGTGTTCAAGGTAATTCAGTGGATAACCTTCTGTCTGACATTAGAGGACAGGGGGCTGGTAATCAGCATAACTTGAGGCAGAACGCTGTAAAAGCTAAGGCTCAAAGTATGCGAGAGCTTTCTACAATGCAGAAGAACGCTGCTAATGGAATGGTCTCTCCTGATGTCTACAAGCCTTCATCCCTGAGTACAGCTCTGGATGCTGGAATGACAGGTATTAATAATGGCATGGCTGTAGGTAACGCTATGGGTCAAATTAAGAGTGCAAATAAGAATGTCGGCAAACAATCTAGTAAGTCATAGGCTTCAAAGTAATCAAGTAGGTGCTGGTTCCGGTAAGAGAAACAATCAGCAAGCAATCAGTACAGCTCAGGGTCAGCATGTAGCTAAACAAGGTTTTGCGAGACAAAGAGGCAGTATTCAAGCTGGACAAATGGCGAAGACTCATCAATTAGATGACCCCTTGTCCTCCTTTATTGATGCTGGCACGAAACTCTTCTCACTGTATGGCGATCACAGAGAACAGGAAGAGGAAACTATTCGTGCTGAAGATGCTAATGAAATCCAATTAAGGTACAAAGCATTTAAGGCTGAAGAGGCAAGACAATTTGCTTCAATGGGAGACCTCAATAAGTTTAATGAAGAAGACCGAAAGGTTATCTCAAAAGACTTACGCTCGCAGTATTTCTCCAATGTCAGGCATAAAGGCTTGATGTCTAAACTTGATGAGCGTCTTGATTTTGAAATTAATGAGGGTCTTACCCAAGAGCTGTATGTAAAGGCACACAAAGATAGAACTGACCGTGTATTTGCTTTAACTGCTGATGAATTGAGTAAGGGTACTGACCTCGCATCGCTTGAAGCTCGCTTTGTAACTGGCGGTGAACTTACAGGTGACGTTATGTCACAGACAGAGTTCGACGGTATGTTGCTTAAAATGTACCAGACAGATAAGCGTAATCCTGCACTAGCTGAGGCCATAGAGAACTCTTCCAGTATTAGCGAAGAGACAAAAGCTACTGTACGCACTGAACAAGAAAAGATGATTACAGTGGAAGCTGCACTATCTGTAGAACGTGCAGTTAAAAAGGGCGACGTTCAGTACCTCCTTGATTATAAAGATGAGGCGGTGAGGTTCGGTAAGTACTCTGACAAGGAATATGCAAAGCTAATTGCAAGGGCTGAAGCTACTAAAACACAGGCCAATTTTGAGACCCAATTTCGTAGCCTCTTTAGGCAACTAGGGTCTACTGACGGTTCTAACTTCAGACTTGGTACTAATCTTCCCAAGGAACTACAAGACAAGATAGTCAACGATGAGTTCACTAGAGGCGATCAGGTATTTAAGGATAAAGCTATCACAAATAACCGAAAGCCTATCCCTATTCTTCGAGACAAGATTAGTGTCCAGCTAGAAAACCCAATGGTTGACGGTAAGCTAACAACGCAAGGCGATATTGCAGCTAAAGAACTATGGAACGTTATCCAGCTCAAGGGTGGTGTAGGTAATGCTATGGACTACTTTCCAGATAACTTAAAGCCTTTTGCTAGTGCATTCGCTACATATGCCTCCGTGGTTGGTGAAGCAGATGCTATGGAGAGGGTCTTAAAGATGCAATCAGGCGCACTCCCTAAGCCTAGACAAGTAGCTGCCAAGGATTTAGACACAGCTCTTGACGATTATGGCTCTTGGAACTTTTTTAATGATACAAAGCATATGCTTGATAATCCTGAAGTTCGTGCCTACGCCTACAACGCTTTGAAGATGCAAATGGAGTACACAGACCCCGATCATATTGATGATGTCACAGGCAACATAATGTCTGACATCAATAACAAGTTTAAGACTGTTGAAGGTGAGTCTCTGTCTTTCCATGTAAGGGGTGGACATGACTTAGTAGGTTTCTTCAATGAACAGATTGCTGGTCGTGTTAAAGATAAGACTTTCGGTGATTTCTTGGAGTCTGAGGTAGTCAGTCTGCTCCCTGAATTTAGGGACATGTTTAATGACCAAGGTATAGAAGCTGAAGAGCTAGGTGTACGTATTGACACAAGAGACCCTAGCAAGCTGATTGCTTACGTGAAAGACGATGTGTTTAAAGGCCGAGTAATCGACATGAACACCATGATTGACAGAACACTAGAACGAGAAAATTGGTCTACGTATTACGATGAAAGTAAATGATGAAGTGCTAAACCCTAACCTAAACCCTGCGGAAGCTGAGTATCGAAATGCTTCTGTAGTTGAAGACTTAGCAAGAACTGATGAGCCTCTGGTGAAGTTCACTGATTATGAGAGTTCTTCAGTTACAGAGACCAATATTCAGAATGCAGAGCTGGAAAGGGAACAAGAAGCTCAAGCAGAAGCCCTCTCTGAAAGTAAGACTTTCGGTGAATGGGTAGACACTGCTGATTCTTTTAACGATCTATTCTACAGCTTTAAGGATGACGTGGGTCAGTTTGAAGCTGACCCCGAGTTTGACTTGAGAAAAGACGAGAAGGCTAAGGAGTGGTACTCGTCATTACAGACCGATAAGTACAGAACACATTTTGAAGAGTCTGCACCACAATCACGAGAAGAAGCTGAAGCCCTGCACAAGGTAATTGCTCAGAAAGAGAAAGATGAGCAAGACCTAGCAACTATTGGTTGGAAAGGTGCAGGAGCGCACTTCTTGGCTAACTTCAATGACCATGAAGAGATTGGTTTAACCGTAGCCTCTTCTGTAGTGGGTCTTGGGATAGCTAACTCCCTCTTCACCACTGGCCGAGCTGGTCTTATGGCCTATCGTGCTAACCGAGTAATCCGAGGTGCTACTTCTGGTCTGACTGAGGGTGTACTCATGGCAGGCACTAAGTTAGCTGGTAATGATCTCTATACGCTCTCTGATGCTGTACTAGAGGTCTCTGCTGGAGCTGCATTAGGTACTCTTGGTGGTGCTTTGGCTCCTACGAGACATCAAAGCCTGTTAGATGAACTCATAGCCAACGGTAAGCATGAGCGAGCTGCTGTACTACGAGACCAAATGGACAGCCAGTTAGCTGCTGACGGTCTCGTACAAGGTGGCCTAAATCGCTTGGCTTCTATCAATCAAGCCGCTGCAAACTTAGGCGATATGGCTCGTTCTGGTATTACAGACTTTGATACTGCTGTGTCACAAATGAAGGGAG
>NZ_JAHHPP010000172.1 GCF_024606265.1 Endozoicomonas sp. SESOKO1 | reverse complement strand
ACAGGGAGCATCCGCCCTGGCTCGCTGGTTTTCCGAACAGGTCATCAGACCTAATCAAAACGCCGATGATCAGCAGCTGCACCTGGAGAGCGAGCGGAACCTGGTCAAGATTATTACCATTCATAAATCCAAGGGGCTGGAATACAAGGTGGTCTTTATCCCCTTTCCATGCCATCTGCGCAAAGCGGATTCCCCCTTGTACCATGACCCACAAACCAGTGAAACCTGGCTGGCATTAACACCCTCGGAACAAGCCTCAGCCCTTTCCGAAAAAGAGCGTCTGGCAGAAGACCTGCGCCTGCTCTATGTGGCCCTGACCCGCTCGGTCTACTGCTGCTACCTGGGGATGGCTCCCTACAAATCGGGAAGGGCCGGTAAAGAGGGTAAAACTGATCTGCATCAGAGCGCGATTGGTTACTTGCTCAACCAGGGCTCAGAAATCATCAGTCAGGATCTGAACCTGTTGCTGGAGCAAGTGGCCGGGCAATGTGATCATCAACAGATCGTGATTTCTGCACCACCAGCAGATACTCTCCCACCCTATGCTCCAGTGAATACACAAGAACCGTCGTTAAGCCCACGGAATTTCACAGGAAATATTGAAAGAAACTGGTGGACCACCAGCTACTCGGCGCTTTCACGGCATGCATCACATCGCGCTGAGACACCGGCCGTTGCCAGTAATGAATCGCCAGGGTTTGATACTGATGCCATCAATGAACAACATACGGCCCGAGATAACCCGCAGTCTGAAGCCGACCCTTTAAGCCTGTTCAACTTTCCTAAGGGTGCTCAACCGGGAACGTTTATGCACAGCCTGTTTGAAGAGCTGGATATGAACGCATTGCGCTGTGCAGACAGTGACGCCTATCTCGACAACTTCCTGGTGGATAGCCACGCCCGGGCCGGTTATGGCGAAGAGTGGCTGCCCGCCACCAAAGGTATGTTGTTAACTTGCCTCAACGCGCCGCTGGATGGGGACAATCTTCGTCTTATTAATCTGCCAGATTCTGCTCGACGGGTTGAAATGGAGTTTTACCTGCCCATCGAACAGCTTGACCCCCAAAGCCTTAACCAGCTGATTGCTCAACACGATTCACTGAGCGCCAGGGCCGGGGAGCTGCAGTTCCACCGTATGAAAGG
>NZ_JAHHPP010000171.1 GCF_024606265.1 Endozoicomonas sp. SESOKO1 | reverse complement strand
CACCCTGATGGTGGCCCGGGCTGAGCTGAACCCGGTTCGCGAGATCGACTACGCCACCAAACGCCTGCAACAGGCCGGGGTGAATGTGCGTGGTTGTGTGCTCAACGGCATGGTGAAAACCAGCAGCCGTTACGGCAACTATGGGTACTACCAGTACAGCTATGAGTAGTCTGTAAAAGGTATTTCACCACGGAGGCACAGAGGACTCAGAGTTTTTTTGCTTTTAAAGAAAAAAGCCTTTCTCTGTGAACTCTGTGTCTCTGTGGTAAAAAATAAGCCAATGTTTAACCATCTGTTAATTGTCTGCGTGGGCAATATCTGCCGGAGTCCCACGGCAGAGTACCTGCTGAAAAAACAGCTGCAGGAGAAGGGTGCCACCATCACGGTGGAATCTGCCGGTATTGCCGCGCTGGTGGGCAAACCGGCATCACCCACCGCCGTTACCCTGGCCGCAGAGGCCGGGGTGGACATGACGCCCCATCGCGCCCGCCAGCTCACACCCGGGCTGATCCGCAGCCACGACCTGATCCTGGTGATGGAGCAGGGGCATATCAAGGCCGTGGAATCCATGGCACCGGAAGCCCGGGGCAAGGTCCACCTGCTTGGCCGCTGGCAACACAACATCGAAATACCGGACCCATACCGACAGGGCGATGCAGCCTACCAGCACGCCTTGGAACTGATTCAGAAGACCACCCGACAGTGGGCAAGCAAACTGTCTCTTTAATCTCCGTTTTCCGCTATCCGTTAACCGTTACCCGCAAAAGCCGCATATTTGTGCTTTTACGGGCAACGGGCAACGGACAACGGGCAACGGAAAAGGAGATTCGAGGAGTTATACCGTACAACCATGAATAATGTGCAAACACCTGCCAACACGGCACAAGGCAGTGGCGATATCATCAGCCTGTCGGAAATCTTCGCCATTCTGCTGGCCGGCAAGTGGATTATCACGGCAGTCACTGCCGTGGCCGGCCTTCTGGCTGTGGTCTACTGTTACCTGGCCACGCCGATCTACCAGGCCGATGCCCTGTTGCAGATTGAGAACAAAAGCTCCGTGCTCGGTGGCCTGCAGAACATTGCCACCGGCATGCAGGAAGAGCCCAGCTCTACCGCCGAGATCGAACTGATCCGTTCCCGCATGGTGCTGGGTAAAGCGGTAGAGACCCTGAAACTGGATATTGTGGCCACACCGGAGTATTACCCGGAAATTGGCCCGGCCCTTGCCCGCCGTTTTGTGCCAACTGCAG
>NZ_JAHHPP010000016.1 GCF_024606265.1 Endozoicomonas sp. SESOKO1 | reverse complement strand
TTGGTACGCCCGGCATGGGCATGAACTGATGGGGTGAAAGTCCCCTGTGGGAGAACCTGCATCTGACTGGCGGTAAAGACGCCACATTATCCATAAGCTCATTAACCAACTCTACAAACTCATTAACTGTGATTAATTCTACAGGTAATGATGTCTCCCCATGAGCAATACTATTACGATACCGAAGAAGTTTATCCAATCTGGATTTATAACTTGGACATTGTTTGTCCAATTTTCACCATATAGCCTTCCCATATGGCATAAATATTTGGCACAGAGCATTTAAGAAATATTTCTTCATCTCTAGGAGACAGCCTGTAACGAGTAGAAAACGTCAAAATGGTAGCCATTTCTGAACGTCTCCACTCTATATCGCTAGCAAGCTCTTGGACTACATGAGCAAACTGAGACATTAGGAAAAATGACCTACTCCAAGAGAAATCCTGCTAAGCACTCGTGTTTTACCAGAAGCAGCTGATCCAGTTAGCTTCCTGAAATCGGGATCAACCTTCAATGCCTCAACTCTCTCTTGTATCTCATTAGTACCAAGAGATTTAACCGTATCCATGTTCCTTGCTATACCAACTGTAATGGCATCGAACAGACTAGTGGAGAATGCGCTTCCTTGAAATCTGAACACTGAAGGGCCAATCTCTTTGAGGAGAGTCAAGACCTCCATAAACTGATCTTTTAAGGAGGGGGAAAAACCATTATGAACAGACTTCTTCATAAAGGCTGTCATATACTCCTTAATGAAAGATTCCTTAAATTCAGGATCAGGCTCAAGTAAAGACATGAACCTCAAGGCAAGCTCCTGCATGTACAAAGTTTGTTCCTGTTTGCGAGTTGGTTGAACCAGGTCTTTGAATAACTTCTCTTGAGCAACATTCTCAAGCAACTTATTAAATGACGCATCAACCCCTCTGAAGATACAGTTCCTTATCTCTTGATCTGTTAACGATGTTCCACCTGTATTCAGGCGATTAAAGAGTTCATAGCGCATATCATAGTTACTATTCCACCTAAGTATTTCTATACGGCATGATGCTCTCTTAATATTTAAAAGAAACTGAGCCAACGTTAGCCATAATATTCTTCCAGGTAGTGTTTGAACAAACCTATCAGGACAGTTGTGCCTTTATAATAGGACTGTGCTCAAACATAAATATTAGCAACTGATATTTTATATTTTGACAAGCCATGTACAAACATGTTTTTTTTGCCTGGTTAGCAATTTATAACCTCACCAAACAAGCATAAACATTAATTTTCCTGAATTTCACTTAAGCCCACCTCGCTTTTGAATTCATGTAAAATTCAAGGTTATCGAAGCCATTGGCCGATGGTGAGCGTACCAGGAATGTAATGGACACCGGTTGAGGTAATGGTCGTAAAAATGAGTATTTTAAAAAAAGGTAAATCAGGAGCTTACAGAAGGGATAATGGCGGTGAGGGAGGGATTCGAACCCTCGGTACGCGATTAACGTACACACACTTTCCAGGCGTGCTCCTTCAGCCACTCGGACACCTCACCATTTGCTCAAAACGTTTACCGCCCTGAACAGGTGGCGTACTTTATATCACCTGCGTCACAAAGGCAAAAAGAATATATACCTACGGACAAAAAAAATCACCGAAGGCGATGCAGACCAAATATTATGCCCAGAACTGTCTCAAGAACAATAGTTGGCAACAGTGCTTTCAGTAATGGAAAAGCCCGGCTGCCATTGGCCAGACGGATGATGTTGAGCCTGCGTCCAGACTCCAGTTTATCCACCAGGTTACGGCAGAAACGATCTGCCGGTGTGGGGTTATCCTGTGAGGCATTGGCTCGTGCCCTGACCTTTGCGTCAATGGGTCTATAGAGGCTGTCCGGGTTGAACACTTGTTGCAACACCCGGCTGGCATTATCCGCAAACCGGGACTGGACAGCTCCGGGCTGAACCGTTACCACCCGCACACCAAAGGGCTTTAATTCCATTCTCAGCACATCAGACAGTGCATTGAAGGCAGCTTTTGAGGCACAGTAACTGCCTGAAAACGGGGTAAACAACACACCGGAGATACTGCCAATATTGACGATAGTCCCCTCTCTGCGGGCACACATGCCAGGAGCCACCTTACGGATAAGGGTCATGGGCGCAAACACATTGGTGGAGAACTGCTGCACCAGCTCTTCGCCGGGCATATCCATCAATGGTCCCATGCTGCCATAGCCCGCATTATTCACCAGTATATCCAGATGACCATCGCTGCTGAGAATATGCTGCACCACCTCATGCACCCGGGGTTCACTGGTCACGTCCAGCTCCTGCACCAGGATATTCTGATCTGCCAGCGTCTGGATGCTCTGCAGGTTACGGGCAGTTGCCCAGACACGATAGCCTCTTCGCTGAAACTCCAGCGCCAGCTCCCGGCCGATGCCACTGGAACATCCGGTAATCAGTACATTTTTAGTGTTTGCAGGCATAGTTTATCCCTTTGCGGCTCTGTATATAATTTTCAGCTCCACGCTAGTGCAAAAAAGCGCTGATTGCCATACAACACCAAAAAGTGCACAAGAAAACTTTTCTTTGTGCACTCTGTAATCTCTGCGATTGGCCTGAAAATCAGCTATAGGCACCCGCTGAGTAGGTTAACTCATAGCTGTGGCTGTAGATCTCCAGGATATTGCCAAATGGATCTTCCATGTAGATCATCCGGTAAGGCTTTTCGCCCGGGTAGTAGAACCGTGGTTTTGCCATACGGCGCTTACCACCGGCGGCAACAATTTTTTCTGCCAGCCCTTCTACATCCGGATCCTGTACGCAGAAGTGGAAAATGCCGGTTTTCCAGTATTCGAAGTTATTTTCAGGGTTTTCCTGGTTTTTGAACTCGAAGATCTCAACGCCGATCTTGTCGCCTGTGGATAAGTGAGCAATGCGGAAGTGCTCCCAACCGGCCCCGAATACATCAGTACACATCTCACCAATGGCACTGTCGTCTTCGACAATCGTGGTGGGTTCCATAATCAGGTACCAGCCCAGCACTTCGGTGTAAAACTTAACGGCCTTTTCCAGGTCTGGCACAGAAATACCAATATGAGAAAAGGTTCTTGGGTATACTTGGTCTGTCATTGTCTTCTACCTCAGGATCAATGGCATCAGTTTAGAAG
>NZ_JAHHPP010000170.1 GCF_024606265.1 Endozoicomonas sp. SESOKO1 | reverse complement strand
CATTTTGAAATTCAAGGCGGAAGGACTGTCCGTTTCTGCTGATGGAGGCAAGCGTAAATCCGGCGTACTGTCGGTTGCTGCCTGAGAAATCAGAAGCCTCGCCCGATAGGGCGGGGAGCAGTCACCCATTGCCATCACTTTTGCTCTGCTGGGGATTGCCCTGTTGCTGGTACTGTTATTCGACCGGATCAGGGAATCACTGATCGTGCTGAGCGTTATCCCCTTCGGTATTAGTGGTGCGTTGTTTATTTTGTTTATCCATGGACAGGTACTGAGTTTCTTCGCCATTATCGGCATGATTGTACTGATCGGCATTATGGTGAATAACTCGCTGGTGCTGGTCTGGCGATTTATGGAGAACGAATCGCAGTGTACCCGGGAGAACCTGGTTGATTTTGTGATCAGTGGTACCCAGGATCGGGTGCGGCCTATTTTGCTGACCACCATGACCACCGTTGCCGGACTGATACCACTGGCCTATGGTCTGGGAGGGTACGACAACTATATGTCACCCATGGCGCTGGTGGTTGGCTGGGGTTGTGTGATCTCCATGGTAGTTACTCTGATGGTGATACCGTCACTGTACCTGTTAGTGAAACAGCGGCAGCTGGCCGGCTCAGAACTCCCAAAAGACAGACACTGACCAGGAATTGACATGCAAGGTGTGAGTGCAAGTTAAACATCCATGGAATGGCAATAAAGGAACTTCATGACTTTTATTGCCATTCTATATTTTACCTTCTTTGCCTGCTTATGTTGTGTCCGACAATAGAGTTGGATTTGATATACGACGGGCAACTGACCAGGTGGTCGTTCACCAGCCCCATTGCCTGCATATAGGCATAACAGATGGTGCTGCCAACAAAACTGAAGCCCCGTTTTTTCAGATCTTTGCTCATCCGGTCTGAAATTTCGGTGGTGGCCGGTACTTCACTCATCAATTGTCGCTGGTTGTTGATGGGCTGATGATTGACAAACGACCACAGATACTGGTTGAAGCTGCCAAACTCCTCCTGCACCTTGATAAACGCCCGGGCATTTTTAATGGCGCTCCGGATTTTCAGCCGGTTACGAATAATGCCTTCGTCCTGCATCAGCTTGTCAACATCCTGCTCTGTCATCCTGGCAACCTGTTGAACGTTAAATTGATGAAATGCTTTCCGGTAACCTTCCCGGCGCTTCAGGATGGTGATCCAGCTCAGGCCCGCCTGGGCTCCTTCAAGAATCAGAAACTCAAAGAGTTTCTGGTCGCTATGACAGGGAACGCCCCACTCTTCGTCATGGTATCGGGTATAGAGTTTATCGCCGTGACACCAGCTGCATCGAGAATCGCTCAAGAGGAAAAACTCCTTTTTGTCTGGCACTTGCCATTAGGGCCTGCCAATTACATCAGAAAACGCATTTATTTGCAGTTTTCTGGCTACCAGTAACAATGGCAGTTAAGATAGTTGTTTACTTTGTTAAAGGCATAAACAGATGAAGATAGCCAAAGAGAGAGTGGCCCTGTTTCATTACACTCTGAAAAATGATGAGGGAGAAGTTCTCGACAGTTCAGAAGGCGAGTCTCCCATGGCTTATCTTCACGGTGAGCACAATATTGTCGAAGGGCTGGAAAATGCCCTGGAAGGCAAGCAGGCTGGCGACAAGTTTGAAGTGGTGGTTGAGGCTGCTGAAGGCTACGGAGAATATGACGAAAGCCTGGTTCAGCCGGTGCCGAAAGAGCAGTTTGGTGACCATCCTGTCGAGGTGGGTAACCAGTTCCATGCCGATACCGCCATTGGCCCACGTATTGTGACCGTGGTGGCTATTGATGACGAAGACGATCAGGTGGTGATCGACGCTAACCATTCGCTGGCGGGTGAGAATCTGCACTTCAGCATTGAAGTGGTTGAGGTTCGTGAAGCTACCAAGGAAGAGCTGGACCACGGTCATGTGCATGGACCTGAAGGGCATGTTCACTGAGTCTGCTGATGACATTATCAGCCTGCTGGGTCTGGAGAAACATGTAGAGGGCGGGTTTTATACGCCCAGTTTTCAGTCCGATGCCGCTTAAGATGAAAAACGTTCGTACTGGACCAGTATTTACCTATGAAGATTTTGAGCTCTTTTCCAGGGACTATCTCCTGAGTCAATACCCTCAGCATGAAACGCTGGTCAGAAAGCTTACCCGTGACTGAAATCCTGAAAAAGTCGGATTCTTCCGGCTTTTTTATGGCCATCAAATTGTTATGTAAACTGCCTGCCGGGTTTTATGGTGAGTGAGAAGCTGAATGTTGCTCAGCACGCCGCTTTCCACCATGGACCGGAAAGCCAAAGCTATTCGCATTTTTTGCAGATCATCCTGATGTTTCCAAAGGCCAAGTTCCTCCATCAGCACTGGAATCTTGAAGGTTTGACCTTTTTCCATGGTATCGATTACGTGTTGTAAAGGTGCTAACAGAAGGTTCAGGCGCATACATCTCTCCTTACCAATTGACTAGTCCTAAGCCCTAGTGCTTTAGAAGTTATGGCTGTTATAA
>NZ_JAHHPP010000169.1 GCF_024606265.1 Endozoicomonas sp. SESOKO1 | reverse complement strand
GTTTAATTCCATGAATATTATTGCCAGCCTGATCCAGGTCAATCCGGAAAAAGCCGAGCGTGCCGTGGAGGACCTCTCAGACCTGTTCAGAGCCAGCCTGCAGAACCCCGGCCAAAACAAGAGTGCTGTCGTCCCCATCCAGAAAGAGATACAAATCAGCGAAAGTTACCTGAGAATTGAGCAGCAAAGGCTGGGTGACCGCCTTGAGGTCCGGTGGCTGGTCGGTGAACTTCCGCAAAGTCTGGGTATTCCACCCTTTACCCTGCAGCCATTGGTGGAAAATGCCGTCTACCATGGCATTCAGCCGCTGGAGGCTGGTGGCTGCATTACGATCATCATCAACATTGATCATCAAATGGTTCAGATTTCTGTAGAAAATCCGATGCCATATACTGAGACGATTTCAAAAGGCAATCAGATTGCCCTGAACAATATCCGCTCCCGTCTGGACATGCTCTACGGCCGCAAAGCCAGCCTGACCACGGATATCCGGGAGCATGCTGGTACCAAATGGTATACAGCGCAGGTGCAATATCCCTGCCGATGGGACAAGGCTGTTGATTACCAAAGCTGATAAATGACTGACGGGAACCGATCACTGAACAATGAATGTCCTGATTGTTGATGATGAGCCACTGGCCCGGGAACGGCTGAGACACCTGATTGGCCGGATTGATAACTTTATGGTGCTTGAACATGAGGCCAGCAATGGCCGGGATGCCATTGACCTGTGCAGCCAGTATCAGCCCGATATCGTGTTGATGGACATTCGCATGCCGGTTATGGGCGGGCTGGAAGCTGCCAGATACATCAGCTCCATGGACAAACCACCGGCCGTGGTTTTCTGTACCGCCTATGACAATCACGCCCTTGAAGCGTTTGATGCCCAGGCCGTGGGTTATCTGCTGAAACCGATTCGTCAGGAAGAGCTGAATCAGGCACTGCAACGTGCCAGTAAACTGAATCGTCTGCAACTGGCCTGGCTGAACGACCATCAGACAGAGCATAGAGAGCAGGGCCATATCGCCGCCAAAACATTGCGTGGTATTGAGCTGGTTCCCCTGGGCGATGTGCTCTATTTCATGGCGGATAATAAATATGTGACGGTGCATCACCGTCATGGCGAAGTGCTGATCGATGATCCGTTGAAAACCCTGGAAGAAGACCACGGCCAGCACTTTGTCAGAATTCACAGAAATGCGCTGGTACGCCGTGATGCCATTGAGAGTCTGTCCCGGGATGATAAGGGGCACTGTTTTATCCATCTCAGGGAAGTGGCAGAACCACTGTCCATCAGCCGACGTCATGTGCCGTTGATCAAGAAGATTATGCAATCTTTATAGTCAGGCAGCCATGCCTGACCTCCCTCCCAAGCTTGGCAACCTTCGAGGCTGTCTCTTAAAGCCGGTCTGTCGTATTATCCTTCACATCTGTTTTGCAGTAGTCTTTTTGCCAGCAGTCTTTTTGCTAATAGCCTGGCAGTTTATTTGAATAATAGAAGTCATCATTCCTGTGAAAACCGTTCGTATCGCCACCCGTAAAAGTGCCCTTGCCCTGTGGCAGGCAGAATATGTCAAACAGCAGCTGGAATACCACCATCCGGATATTCTGGTAGAGCTGGTCAAAATGACCAGTCAGGGCGACCGCATTCTGGACGCACCACTGGCAAAAATTGGTGGCAAGGGGCTGTTTGTCAAAGAGCTGGAAAATGCCCTGCTCGAAGGACGTGCAGATATTGCAGTGCACTCAATGAAAGATGTCCCCATGGAGTTCCCGGAAGGTCTTGGGCTTGGCGTTATCTGCCCCCGTGAAGACCCACGGGATGCCTTTGTCTCAAATCACTATGCTTCTCTGGATGAACTGCCACAGGGGGCCGTTGTTGGCACTTCAAGCCTGCGCCGGCAGTGTCAGATACTGGCCGCCCGTCCTGACCTGACCATTCAGTTTCTGCGGGGCAATGTAAATACCCGCCTGGCCAGGCTGGATGATGGCCAGTATGACGCTATCATTCTGGCAGCCGCCGGGTTGATTCGACTGGAGATGGCTGATCGCATTCGCAACTGTCTGGATACCGGCCTGAGTTTGCCTGCTGCTGGACAGGGTGCCGTTGGCATTGAACTGCGCCATGACGACGAAGAAACCAGACGGCTGATTGCCCCTTTGCATGATGCGCAAACAGCAATCAGGGTTGGTGCTGAGCGAGCCATGAATAGACGCCTGAATGGTGGCTGCCAGGTACCTATTGGCGGATTTGCTGAACTGGACGGAGACCGGTTATTTCTCAGGGGCCTGGTCGGTAGCCCTGACGGCCAGACCATCTATCGCAGTGAAGTGACCTGTGCCGCTGAAGATTATGAGTCCGCGGGGATTCAGGTGGCTGAATCGCTCCTGAAACAGGGGGCGGATAAAATCCTTGCTGAATTGAGCCATTCGGGTAGCAGCTAAAGCCGCCTTCTGACGGCGTTGAACTGGTGTGATGTAACCTTATGCCAACAGAACCTAAAGGATATCGCCAAAACCGATAAATTCTGCTTCCTCGGAAAACGAAACTGTCGATGTTGTTGCGGGACCCGAGCCAGTAAATTCGGGCCTGTCACTAACTGATATTCGGACAAATCCGCTACTGGATGGCGCTTGTGATGCCTCCGTCAATCCAACATTTCTCGACCCACTGGGTGTACCAAATAAGCTCGACCCGGACGGGGGGAATGAGCTTATCGTAAATCCAACATTTCCCGACCTACTTGATGGAACCCATGTACCAAATAAGCCCATGGATTCGGATGGGCTCTCTCCTGACGCAATACCACCAGAACCGTGATCAAAATTTGGCTGTGGCATACCACACCTACCCGTTGGCCTTTGGTCTAACGGAAGCTTTGAACCTCTCCTGAGATCATGACGATTAATACCATGACTCTTGAATTCATCCACAGCATCCAGGAATACGGTGAAGTTAAATTCCTTTTTCTCAAAATCAAATACTTCACTCAACTTGATGACATGGGTCTGTTCTTTATTATCGCTGCAAACAATCTCAATTTTATCACCCCAGTAATCAAATGGTGTTTTTAAATAAACTTTGGTTTTATCATCAAAATAGGCCGGATAGCTCTTCATGAGTTTGCTCATCATTAGCTCACACCGAACACAGTTAATAATATTTGCAACAGTCTCATTCACAGATTTGGATTCACTGATGTTTTTTGTATCCACTCGCACTTCGAATGGATGATTCACTCCATCTACAGTAAAGTTTCTGACCAGGGCAAAATCCACATCCGTTGACTCTGCCAGGCCAGGAATCAGTTCATGAGGATTTGGGTTTGAAAGTGCAATCATTGATGAAACTTCAGGCGATCCCCAGCTCCCGGAATGTTCCCTGTCATTTTCAAGCGCGGTTCGCAAATCAATAAGGCATTTACTGACAGTCTTATTTGTTAATGCCTGTTTGGCTTCCCGGATTCTATCTCTGATGTTTTTTTCACTGTTATTCATCATGTTTTCTGAGTTTATGTTATCAGTACCATACTCGAAATCCTGATTGAATTTTTGTTCCAGGGTGGCTAAACACTCTTCTGCTCTCCTGTGGTTTTCATCAAGTTGCTGAACCAGTTTCCCCAAATCATTTTCTTTGCCATACATTCTTTCCATTTCATTCTTTCGTTCCTCAGTTATATTATCCACACGAAATTCAACAGCTTTAATGCCGGAGTGACCCAGTTGCGTTACAATAAGGTTGTCAACTAATTTGCCGTATTGATGAAGAAAACCCGTTGCATTTTCATGATCCGGGAACATTGAATAGGGATATGGGCAATCAGGAGCCTCTGCTTTGTCATTTTGTTTGCGCACATATAGGCAACCTTCTCTCTCGCATTTTCGATCAGCTTTAATCAACCAGTCAGTACCCTTGTTATAAAAAATATTTTCTTTATTATGCGGCTTTTTGTTTACGCAGATAGTACATGTGTTTATAGCTGTAGCTTGATTGTCGGCTGCTATTCTCCTGAGCATACATTCCTGATGTTCAAAATGTTGGCAAGGTCTTTCAATAATGCCTTTTTCTTCCGAGAATAGTGCTTCCTGACAGACTGGACAAACATCAGTCATTCGATTTTTAACTGAATCCGTGTATCTCAGTTTATGCCCGTTCAATAGAACTATTTCAGTGCTGGATGTTGGTGTAAAATCCGGTTCAAATCGAGTGGTTTTATTCGTCACTTGTATATTTGTTTGCATTAATAATATTCTCTGTCTGGTTGATTGCACTTGACACCTGGGAAGCTCGAAAATCATGCCCCATGCAATTGAGATGCTGGCTGCCCTCACGGAAAACAGCGCCAACTTTGACCTCCGGGATTCGACCTCCAGGATAAGGAATTAGTTCAACTGCATAATGAAGCTGTCTTATATTCGCGCATTGGTAACCCGCCCTGAGCCTCAGGCACAGGCTTTGGTAGACGCCATCAGGGAAATGGGGGGGCAGTCCTGGCCCGTGCCCATGCTGGCTATTGATGCCCTGGCAGAAACACAGGCAATGAAAGACTGCCTGCTAATGCTCGACCAGTTTGACCAAATTATTGTGACCAGCCGTCCGGCCGCCCGCCTGGGCGTTGAGCTGATTGAACGATACTGGCCACAGCTACCGGTTCACTGCCAGTGGTTTGCCATTGGCGGCAGTACAGCCGCTGAACTTGGGCAGTTTGATATCAAGGCTCACTATTCACAAGCCGGTGTAGACAGCGAAGCCCTGCTTACCCTGGATGCATTTAACCATGTGCAGGATAAGAGAGTCCTGATCATCAAGGGAGCAGGGGGGCGCGAGTTACTGGAGGAACAGCTCAGTAATGCCGGTGCCAGTATCCAGACGCTGGACGTTTATCAGCGTTCCTGCCCAACTTATGATCGCAATGCGGTGGTAAAAATGTTGGAAAGCCACTCAATCAATGTCATCCTCTGTGGTAGTGGAGAAACCCTGACCAATCTTGGGTACTACTTACCCATGTCCTATCGAGCTGACTACCGGCTGCTGGTTCCCAGTGAACGGGTTGCCAGACAGGCCCATAGCCTGGGTTTCCAGCAGGTAACCAATACCGGCGGTGCCAGCAACGAGACGATGTTGCAGGCATTGGCCCGGATCTGCTTCTTGTGAAAAATGAGCGGACCCCGAAGGAAGAGTCCCATAAGAGACAGAAAAACACCGGGGGCGCTCTCCCGGACTATCCTCTCGAACAATCGGAAGGCCCAAGCGTGAGCGATACAGACCAGAACACAGACCGTTTACCAGAAAATGCACCTGAAGATGTTCAGCAGAAAACAGGCATCCATTCAGCGACAGCGTCCAATTCAGAACAGCAAGCCGACAAAAAGCGTGAAACCAGAGGTTCAGGTAGAGGCCTGGCAGGATTTGCCCTGCTGGTATCTGCCTGTGCCCTTGGCCTTGGTGGCTACATCGGCTGGCGTGCCATGGGGCTGGAGCAGAGCCAGCCGGTTCTTCTTGAAGGGATGGACCAGCTGCAGACACAGATTGCCCGTCAACAGGCCAGACTGACGACGGTGGTACAAAGCACCTCGGCCGATATTGAGCAACACAAAGAACAGTTGCAGGCGCTGCAACAACGGGAAGCCAGGCTTTTGTCCCGCATTGATACCCTTGCCAGCAAAGTCAGAGGGCTTGAAGGCTCTACACGCCACCAATGGCGTATTGCTGAAGTCGAGTACCTGCTGCGCCTTGCCAATCAGCGGCTGCTTACAGTCAATGATGTTACCGGTGCCCTTGAGCTGATGGCCAGTGCCGAGCAGATACTGAGACAACTGGATGACTATGCCCTGTTTCCGGTCAGAGAGGCCCTGGCAGAAGATATGGCGGTTCTGAAAGCTGCCGAATTGGTAAACCAGGAAGATATCTGGCTGCGACTTCAGGCTGTTGCGGATCTGATCCCCGACCTTGTTATCCTCGATGATAGCCCTGCTGCGGATATGGCCACGTCCCTGAAACCCGGATCAACGGTCACTGGTGAAGCCAGCCCGGCAGCGGACAGAACCTGGCAGGAAACCATCAGGGCGATATTGCTGGACACCTGGCAACGGTTCACCAGCCTCTTCCGCATTAATACCCGGCGAGAGCAACCCATTGAAGTATTGCTGACACCGGAACAGGAGCAGTTAATCCGGCAGAAGATGCTGATGTTGATCGAACAGAGTAAGCTGGCGCTGATCACCGGGCAGCAGTCGATTTATCAGCAAAGTCTCCAGCAAACCAGTGACTGGCTGAATCGCTATTTCATGCTCGGTGGTGAACTCAGCAATCAGCTGGCTGGCGAACTTGCTGACCTGGAGGGAGTCTCTGTAACCCCCGACATGCCCAATATTCATCGTTCTCTGGAGGCACTGAAAGAGCACCAGTCCAGCTCAGCTATTGCCCCCACCCCCACACCACAGGCTCCCACACCACCAGAAAGCGATTCGACCGTCAAGCCGGAAGAGAACCGGGCGACACCAGCATCACCAGACAAGCATGATGGAAAAAGTGGAACTCCATTGACGGAGCCGGATCAAGCTGCTGAACAGGGAGTGCAAATTTCATGAAAGGGTTTGCACTGTTCCTGATCACTGTTTCTGCCTGCTTTTTACTGGCCAATATCATGGTGAACGACCATGGTTATGTGCTGGTTGCTTACGATGAGATGACCTTTGAAAGCAGCCTCTGGGGTTTGCTGCTGCTGGTTGTCATCTCCCTTGGCCTGGTCTGGCTGGCGGTGATCATTGGCCGGTTACTGCTGGGTACATTCAGTGTTATCTATCCACTATCATCGGGAGCCCGAAAAGCCAAAGCCCGGAAACTGTTTGACCGGGGTCTGGCAGAGTTCACCAAAGGTCACTGGCGCAAGGCTGAACGACTCCTTGGGCAGGCGGCAAACAGTGGTGAATCACCGTTAATCAACTATCTGGCCGCTGCCAGGGCGGCCCATGAAGCAGGAAATCATGAGGCCAGTGCCAACTGGCTGAGAC